>CAYPSO010000037.1:0-40471 GCA_964413275.1 uncultured bacterium
GTTGCCCACCCTACACCTTAACCAGAAAACGAGTTCAGCAAACCCTAACTAGATTGTCACCCCTTCAGCTTGTTAAAGCCAATTTCCCACTAAAACAAATGCTGACCAATAAAAGGGATGGGAAAACTTGCCATCATTAAGTATGGTTAGTTGTGCGCGCCGTAGGGCTTCAGCCTTAGTAACATTTCCTTGGGCTAATTCCTGATAGAAATGAGTCATTAAAGCTACAGTGGCTCTATCGTTAACCCCCCAAAGAGAAGCGATGGTGCTACGCGCTCCCCCACGCACAGCTATTCCTGCTAATCCTAACACTGAATTGCGATCGCCTTTTGCCGTTTCACAGGCACTTAATACCAACAAATCCACTGGGCGTAATTGCTTACTATCCCCACGTAGTAAACGATTCAAGTCATCTATATTGATACGCCCATCCCAAGTTAACAGAAATGTATCTTCAGCATTGGAGCTAAATTGGCCGTGGGTTGCTAAATGAACTAATCGAAAAGGAGTTTCACTAACGGAGCGGTTAAAATTGAGTTCTGTAAAACTATTATTTAATAATACTTCTGAAGCAAATAAAGGTTTGATTTGTTCGATTTCTGTTTGCACACCGGGTAACTCAGAAAAACCCTGACGAGGTTGAGAAAGTCCTGCTAATAGTAATTCTTGACGGGTTTTATCTGTAGATTGTAGTTCGACGAGTTGCAAACTAGGTGCGATGGCGATAGCATATTTTTCGATCAGATATTGTTCTCCATCGTGTAAAGTAGCAGGAGGCAAGTTACGTAAAATGCCATCGGGAACAAATACTAAGGTTTTGATATTATTAGTTTGAAGCTCTTTTTCTAAAGGACGAATTAGCCAATCATAAGCCTGTTGCAACGGTTTTAACTTCAAACGGCGGGGATTACTTATTAAACTATTAGCAGAGCTAATCACAATATCTATTTCTGATGGCGGTAAATTGTTAGAATAATACTGTAAAGGTTGACCGGGGATAGCGGCAATTACTTCTAGACGATTATCAATAATAATAGTGTAAAAAATCGCAGCATTAGGATCGATGCGATCGATTTGCACGGGTTGAGTATCTAAACAAGCATCGCGGAAAAAATTATCTAATTCGGCTACTTGCAAAGATTCAATGATTGCTCTGGCTTGCTCTAAATCTTTTTGACTAGCTTCTGGTTGTAATAATAATGCTGCTAATTCTCGATAAACGGGTTCAATTTTTTCTCGAAAAGAATATTGTACATCTGAACTAATTGCGACTAAATCTCCCCTGAGAGATTGCAAATTGTTAGTTGCTTGAGTATAAGCGGCGATGGCATTTTTAGTATCACCTTGAGCTTTAAAGATTCTGCCTAATTGCCATTGCCATTGATAGGTTAATTCTTTTGCATTGATAGTTTGAGCAATTAATAAGGCTCGCTCAGTTATTTTCTGGGCTTGAGTCCATTGTTGATTTATTTCATAAAGATTACCTAAGACACCTAAAGCATCTGATTCTGTTCTTTTGATACCTAAATTTCTAGCATCTTGAATTGTCTCAACTAAAATTTGTGAAATTTTACTCGGTTTAGTATTTATTTTAATTAGATAGCGAGCTAAACTAACTTTTGCTTGAATTGTAGTTTGTTGCGAAGGAAGTTGAGATAAAAGTTGTTCAATTTCTTCTGCTTGTTTGATTGCAATTTCTCTTTGTTGTAATCCAATTAAAATATCTAATTGGTTGAGTTTTCCTCGTAATTTAATATCAGAATTTAAGGATATATCTAAAGCTTGTTGATAAAATTTTAAAGCTTGTTCTGGTTCAGATTTCAGTCTAATATTATTGCCTAAACTTAATAAAATATCAGCAATGAGAGGTTTATCATTTAATTCTTCTGCAATAGCTAAACTTGACTCTAATATGGTTGCAGATTCTTGGTATTTACCTATACGACTTAAAACATTACCAAGACTAAGTAAAGCTTGGGCTTTACTTACATTATTAGGTTCATTATCTAGCAAATTTCTTACTTGTGTCAGATTTTTAATGGCTTGGGAATATAAACCATTAGCTTGTAAAGCGTAGGCTTGATAAATTTTCGCTTGAGTAAATCCAGTAATATTGTTTTGTTGTTGATAAATAGAAGCGGACTTTTTCCATATTTCTAAAGCGTTTTCGCTTCTTCCTAAAGATAATTCAATTTGCCCTTGTACTTCTAAAAGTTGAGCTAATAGCTGTTGTTTTTTAGATTTATTATTGATAGTTTTAATCAGCTTTTCTGCTTGAGAAAGAGTATTTTTGGCATTAGTCCAGTCTCCCTGTTTTTGATAAATTAAAGCTAAATTACGAGTTGCAATCGCACTACCGATAATATCTTCTTTTTCTTCATATTGTTGAATTACTATTTTTAATAAATTAATTGCTTCTGAAAATTTATTTTCTTGATAAAGTTTTTCTGCCTGTTGTTCTATATTTTGGATAGTTTGATTATTGTTAGCCCTTACAATTGTTGTTTGTTGGACTGATAAGGTAAATGCGATCGCGATAGCGCAACCAAAGGTGATCGCACCAATAAATAATAATATTTTTTTAAATTTATTCATTTTAAATTATTTATTTTATATATAAATTTTTTATCAAATAGTTGCTCTTTCTTTCCTCCAAATACTGCTACCAAAAATACCTAGTAACAAACCTTGGATACTCAAGTCTATATCAGGCTCATCCCATCTTAATCCTTTGCCTGACGGTGTTAATTCCACAGTAGCCAACACCTCTGAGTAATTAAGTTTTTTTGATAATCGCAGACAATTCTGATTGCCTTAGTTAGGGTTTGTAGTTGGCGCTATAACGCCAACTTTGTGAGGGAGCTTATCCCTCACTACGAACTTAAATTTATTCCATCATTTAAGGTGCGTCAGTCCACTACGATTATTTTTTTTTATTAACTAATCTATTTTTATTGACTAAAGCACCTAATCCCAATGCAAATGTTGCTCCCCAGATTGCTGTAGGCTCTGGTACGCGATTGATTTGCCCTCGAAGTTCACCTGATGAATTTTGTTCAGTGTGAAGATTAACATATAGTCCATCAGTTAATAAACTTTGGGCTAATTCATTAGTCAGTGGATCTGTAGCATCGTCAAATCTCCAGTCTCCTACAATTGTGCCTTCAGTTGTGCCAGTATAGTTGAAGGGTGATGTATCTAAGGTATGTACAATTCCTCCATTTATTCCAACTGGTGCCATGTGAATATGTCCTCCAGTTCCAGCAGCAGGAATAATCACACTACTAAGATCGGAATAGGTAATTTCATAACTAAAAACAAAACTATCCAAATCGCCAGTAAGTGTTGCCATAATTGAACCCATTGCCGAGGTTACAACTGGTGGAACTTCTTGAGAGCCTTCTAAAGTACCAGCTAATTTGATATTCACTGCATTAGCTGTTAGTTGAGGCAGAACTGAAAATACTGTGCCTAAAGTAACAACAGTAAAATAATGCTGCCATTTTGACTGCTGATTATTCCACAAATTGGAATATTTTTTATAGCTCAACATAGTTTTTCCTAAATTTTTTACAATTGAAAGAAACTTGCTTTAAACATCTACAGCTTCAATCTTACGTTTATGATACTTTAATTAAATAAGAGTAATATAAAAATATTATTTTTGCTGAATTAAAAAATACTAATAACCTTTTAAAAACTATTTAAAAGACTAAGAATAAATTGTTTTATGCTTTAAAAATAATTTGCTTGATATATAGAATTAGTTATTCTATATAATTAATTAATGATTCAATTGGTCTAAGTAAAAAAATTATATAAGAATTAATAATTCTGCTAATCTCTACTAATATAATATCTTTTTAAGATAATTTATGTTTTCACAACCTGTTAAAAAGGTTTTAATTCTATAGAAAAATAAATCCCATCTTCTTGTAAACTGTCTCCATTTGTTTCTAAATCAACTAAAGGAATACCCCAATCTAAACGAGCAGCAAAATAATCGCTAATTTGTAACCTCAAGCCAATACCAGTAGAAAATAAAGTATTTTTATTTAAAGTTACATTATCTGTATTCCAAACCTTTCCAAAATCAATAAAAGGAGTTAACTGTAAACTAGCATTCCATTTAGGAATCCGCAGAATTGTTGCCCTAATTTCTGCTGAATTAAACCAACCATTATCCCCCAATAAAATATCCTGACGATAACCTCTTACACTTAAACCACCACCTAAACTAAACTGCTCTACAGGTAGTAAAGCTCGATCGGAAACTTGTAAATCAGATCTAAGTAATAAAGTAATGTCGGGAGTTAAAAGCTTAAGATATTGTGCTTGTCCTCGCCAAGCAAAAAATTTACTATCAGGTATATCTTGATTATTTAAAGTTGCATTAAAAAGATTAACTCCCAAACTAAATTGAGAACGTAACGCTAAAACTTCTTGGGAATTACGGTTAGTATATTCTTGAAAAAAACGTAAAGCACTAATATGGGTTTCTCCATCAGTTTCAGCCCCTGGGGATAGCTGAATAGGTTCACCATCAATAGTTGTTTTAGTATCGTTTCGAGAAAAAGTAAAACCAATGGCAAAATTTTCAGTTGGTTTCTGTAATAAAGGTTGACGATAAGTTAATTCATAATAGGTATTTTC
Source organism: uncultured bacterium (assembly GCA_964413275.1). Taxonomy (GTDB): domain Bacteria; phylum Cyanobacteriota; class Cyanobacteriia; order Cyanobacteriales; family JAABRE01; genus JAABRE01. The sequence continues at coordinate 4,654 of CAYPSO010000037.1, forward strand.
TGATTCAATATTAAGTCTGTCAAAAGGAGTTTCAATAATTTCGCTGTCTGTGTAGCTAAAACTAAAATTAATAGTGCCATTACGAGGATTAATAGGAATAGTGTAACTAAGATTGTTGAGAGAGTTACTACCATCAGTATTAAGATAAGAAATATTAATGCGATCGCCGAAACCTAATAAGTTACCATGGGTTAATTGTACTTGACGACGATCTGTTCCGACGCTAGGAGCTCGATAATTATCAAAACTTAAAGTAAGATCGAAAGGATCGGCTTCTCGCAGATTAATTTCTAAAATACTACTACCCGGCCTGCTTCCCGCAGTTAATTCAGCAGCTAAATTTGCAATTAAAGGATCTAATTGTAATAGTTGCAAAGCATTAAGCAATTTATCTCTATTTAGAGGTGCATTAGTCGCTATTTTGAGACGATTGCGAATATAACTAGCATTTAATCGTTTTAAACCTGTAATATTTATTTCTTCTACTGTTCCTTCAATAACTTCAATAACTACAATGCCATCTTGCAATTTTTGGGGTGGAATAAATGTTCCTGATGTAATATAGTTATTCTCAAAGTATAGGCGATCGATCGCCTGTTGTGCTTGCAATAGTTCTGTAAACGAAATATTACGCAGGGTATAGGGTTCAAGAATTTGCGCTAGTTTTTCAGCAGTAAAAACAGTGCTACCAACTATTTCAAATTTTTTAATAAAAACTTTACTAGGAATATCTTCAATTAGATTAGAAGAATCTTCAGGATTTGTTTCTTCAAGTTGAGGTAAAATTTCATCTAAAGATGGTAAAGTTTCTGGTTCTATGGGTTTAGGTTGAGGTGGTAAAGGTGGTGAAATATTTTGTGCTGGAGTGGGATTGGTTATTGATAATAAATAAATAGTAAATAACCAAAATATATGATTTATTTTAAATCGAAAAACCAGATTATTTTTCATAATAGTTTTCCCGTATTTTCTATAACTGGGATAACACTTAACTACCTCACCCACAAGCTTACCATGTAAACACATAGTTAATAGTTGAATAATAACTATTAACTATTAACTAGACCTTATTCATTATTCACTACTTTTAATTTATTTCATAACCAAATAAATTAGCATCAACTTCTGTTAAATTAATATCTGCTAAACCATATTCAGCCCAACGTTGTTCGACCTTTTTAGCAATATCAGGATCGGATTCTAAAACTTCACCCCATTCATGGTCTGTTTCTGGAGGTATTTTAGTAGTAGCATCAATTCCCATTCTCCCCCCTAAACCTATTTTTTCACTAGCAAAATCTAAAGTATCAAAAGGTGTATCTGGCAGAATAAAAACATCCCTAGAAGGATCGACTTTTGAGCTAATTGCCCACACTATTTGACGAGGATCTCGAATATTAATATCCTTATCTACAACTATTACAAATTTAGTATAAGTAAACTGCGGTAGCGCACTCCAAAAAGCTAAAGCTGCCCTTCTTGCTTGCCCCGGATAAGCCTTATCAATGGAGATAATTGCTGCTTTATAACTTAGGGCTTCCATTGGTAAGAAAAAGTCCGTAATTTCGCTTACTTGTTGTCGTAAAATAGGGGTATAAATTCGGTTTAAAGCTATTGCCATCATCGCCTCTTCTTTAGGTGGACGGCCGCTAAATGTGGTTAAATAAATTGGGTCTTTTCTGTGAGTTAAACAATGAAAACGTATCAAGGGAGAATCTTCAACACCGCCATAATAACCCATGTGATCGCCAAAAGGCCCGTCTGGCAACATTTCCCCCGGAGTAATTATACCTTCTAAAACAAATTCTGAATCGGCGGGTACTTCTAAATCAACGGTTTTGCACTTAGCTAATTGTACTCCACTCCCTCCATACAATCCCGCAAATAGCCACTCTGATAAGTCAACGGGTATGGGAGTTGCTGCCGCCATAATGATTAAGGGATCGACTCCAAGGGCGATCGCAATTTCTAATTTTTTACCTCTCTCAGCCGCTTTGCGTAAATGTCTCGCTCCACCCCGCACGGATAACCAATGCACTGTCATAGTATTTTTAGACTGAAGTTGCAGACGATATACCCCCACATTAGGCGTACCTGTTTCGCAGTCTTTAGTAATTACTAAGCCTAGAGTAACGATTTTACCAGCATCTTTAGGATAAGGACGAATTAAGGGTAAAGTGTTTAAATCAAAATTATCCCCTTCCAGAATTATCTCTTGACAGGGAGGGAAAAAATTACGGCCTGGTTTTGCTTTCAGCACATCAAACAAGACTTTACCAAAATCAATCGCCTGAGAGATTTTTTTTGGTGGTTTGGGCTGCTGCAACATAGAAAGTTTTTTTCCTAAATCCTCTAATTCTTGGGGTTGCTCCATGTTCATTGCCCAACAAATTCTCTCTACTGTACCCATAAGATTTACAGCAACAGGAAAAGACGCACCTTTGACTTTTTCAAACAATAATCCAGGGCCTCCTGCTTGTAACATTCGATTGGCTATTTCTGCAATTTCTAAATCTGGATCGACTAAAGTGCTAATACGTTTTAGTTGTCCTTTTTCTTCTAGCAGTTTGATAAATCCTCGTAAATCTCTGGCCATAATTTAATTAAAAAATCTTAAGTTTCCTATTCACTTAATATTATCCTTGTAAACTCCCAAAACTTTTCACACTCCTCCATCTTCGTTAGATTAAATGTTACAATCTCAGGAAAAACCTTACAAAACTCAACACAGAATTCCTATGACAGTTGCGTATCCTCATAAATTTAAAAATAAAATGTCGGCGAAAGATATTCTCAAACGAGTAGTCGAAGATCGCGAAATACATTTAATCACCCTCAATCGCTATCGTTATAATGAACAGAGAAGCTGTAAAGATTTAACAGATGTAATTGAAATCCTTAACGGAAAACCAAAAGAATTAGTCCAAGATTTATCCCATCATGTGGCAGATGAAGCGAGACACGCTTTTTGGTTGACAGATTTACTTATGGAGTTGGGAGCAGAAATTGGTACTCCTCCGGGTATTTCATATGTTGATGAATTTGAAAGATTAATTACTAATCCTCAAGCTGATTTGGAAGGTGTGGTAATTGATGCCATAGCAGCGATTAATGTGACGGAAAAACGAGGTTGTGAATACTTCAGTGCTCACATTCAGGCTCTGAAAAAAGCACCAGAAACAGAGGAAAATCTGAAAATTAGAGCCACTCTAGAAAAAATATTTCCTGAAGAAGCTGGGCATGTGCGTTGGGGAAATCGCTGGTTAGCTAAAATTGCGAAAGAAAGTCCAGAAAAACGAAAAAAAGTCGAACAATCTAAACGCAAATATGTCGCCATTGAACAAGCAGCCTATGAGTCAGGAATGGATATTGTAGCTGGTGCTGAGTTAAGACGTTTAAATAATCTCTTAGAAGTTATGAAAACTATGCCAGTTTGGGAACAAACTCAATATCTCATGGAAAAATTACCTCAAACTTTATTTGCACCTGAGTTACAATTGACTCGCTTACGCACGGCACAAAGGGCTTGGGAAAGAAATCCTCAAGATTTTATCGAAAAATTTGTTCCCATGTTTTTTAATGGACTTAGTAAAAATTAAACTCCTCTAAAAGTAATATATTAAAAAATATCGAGTAGAGGCATATTTTATAGGGGCATAATATATTATGCCCCTATAAAATATACAAATAAGTTCATAAATCAGTTAACATGACTATATTAATTGCTGGCGATATTGGTGGCACAAATACAACTCTACGCCTAGTAGAAATAACAGAAAATAATCACGATATTAAGACATTATTTCAAGCTCGTTATTCTAGTAATAAATATCCTGACTTAGTACCTATTGTTAAGGAATTTTTGAATAGCACTACCGAAAAAAAACCGACAATTGCATCATTTGCCATCGCAGGGCCTGTAAATAATAATACTTGTAAATTAACTAACTTAAATTGGTTTTTAGAAGGCGATCGCATTGCCGAAGAATTAGGTATGGAAAAGGTTATTTTGCTAAATGATTTTGCTGCGGTTAGCTATGGTATTTTATCGTTAAATGAGTCTGAATTATTTACTTTACAATCAGGAAAAGAAAAAAAAACTACGCCTATAGGAGTGATTGGTGCGGGAACTGGTTTAGGACAAAGTTTTCTCATTCCCTCAGAAAATGACTATCAAATTTTTCCCACCGAAGGAGGACATACTGATTTTGCTCCTACAACAGAATTAGAATTAAGATTATTAAATTATTTGAAATCTTCCTATAAAACCGATCATGTTTCTGTAGAAAGAGTAGTTTCTGGTCAAGGAATTGTGGCTATTTATAAATTCCTGAAACAAGAAAAAAAATATCAAGAATCAACAGAAATAAGTGAATTAATTACCATAGCAGAAAAACCTGATTCCACTGAAGCAAAAAGTTTAGACCCAGCCGCAATTATTACTAAAGCAGCTTTAGAAAAACAAGATTTACTATGTCAAAAAACTATGGAAATATTTGTCCAAGCCTATGGCGCAGAAGCGGGTAATTTAGCCCTAAAATTACTATGTTATGGTGGTTTATATATCGCTGGAGGTATTGCTGCTAAAATATTACCTTTATTGCAAGATGGACGATTTTTATCAGCTTTTTTAGCAAAAGGAAGAATGAGTCATTTATTGTCAGAAATACCAATTTATGTCATCTTAAATGCTCAGGTAGGAGTTTTAGGCTCTGTATCCTATGCAATAAAAAAAGATAGAAATCATTAATTAAACTATTATGGCAGGACATTCTAAATGGGCTAATATTAAACGACAAAAAGCCAGAGTTGACGCAAAAAAAGGAAAAACTTTTACTCAATTATCCCGTGCCATTATTGTTGCTGCTCGTAATGGATCACCCGATCCTGAAGCTAATTTTCAATTACGTACAGCTATTGATAAAGCCAAACAATCGGGCATACCCAATGATAACATTGAACGGGCGATCGCTAAAGGGGCTGGAACTTATGCCAATGAGGATTCTAATTATGAGGAAATCCGTTACGAAGGATATGGCCCCGGAGGTATAGCTATTTTAATTGAAGCTCTCACCGATAATCGTAATCGCACGGCAGCAGATTTGCGGGCTGCATTTAGTAAAAATGGGGGAAATTTGGGGGAAACAGGTTGCGTTAGTTGGATGTTTAATCAAAAGGGTGTAGTTCGCTTAGAAGGTGATTTAGACGAAGAAACCGTTTTAGAAGCATCCTTAGAAGCTGGGGCTGATAGCTATGAATTAGATGAAGAAGGAGCAGATGTATTTACAGAAGTTAGTAACTTGGAAAATCTCAATCAAACCTTGAAAAATTCAAAATTACCTGTTGTTGAAGCAGAATTGCGCTGGATACCAGAGAATAATATCGAAATTAGCGATTTAGAGCAAGGGCGATCGCTTTTAAAATTAATTGATGCTTTAGAAAACCTTGATGATGTTCAAAATGTTACTGCTAATTTTGATTTAACAGACGAGTTAATTAATCAAGAAAATTAGTTAGTTATTAGTTATTTGTGGTTATAAAGTTATTTAAAAATGCCATTTAAAAATCAAAAATTATTATATATTATAAATCCATTATTGATAATATTTACTCTTGTTAGTTTATCTAGTTTTTATCCTGCAATAAGTCAAACTATTACTGAAGAAGAATTAGATTTAGACCCAGAAATTATTAATAATAGCCCTGTACTTCAGCGTTGGTTAAAAGAAAGTCCTAATGTATTAAAAGATATACGCAACGATCCTAGTTTTAAAACTCGTATTCGTTTAGGTTATTCTTATTTTCCCTCAACAGATAATAGTGGAGGATTAAATATTGGCATAGAAGACTTTTTTTTAAGTAAAAATGGTTTTACTTTAAGTGCTGATTATAAAACTTCATTTAACGGCGATCGCACTTCTTTAGGAGGCAATATTCAGTATTATATTTTACCATTAGGCAATTATTTTAATATTGCTCCTGTTGTCGGTTATCGCTATTTAAAAACGGATAATTATTCTACTGATGGTGTTAATTTAGGATTAAAGTTAATGCTCGCTTTTTCTCGTACAGGTGCAGGAGATATTTCTTTAACTCAAAGTTTTATTTCTTTAGGCACGAATGAAGAAGTAGGAATAACTAGCCTATCTTTAGGTTATGCTGTTACTAAAAATTTGCGAATTTCTACTGATATTGAACAGGAAAATTCTCGCGGAGCAAAAGATAGTCGATTAGGTTTAGTTTTAGAATGGATGCCATAACAGTAATCATTTATCATTTAAACGAATAACTTTTTACGATAAAATTTATTATAGTAATTCAATAAAAAAACAAAAATGACAGCAGACACAACCGCAGTTAAATATGGAGAAAGAGCAATTGAAGTAGGAGATTTAATTACATTTCCTAATCCTCGTATGGGCAGGAAATATAATGTTAATATCACCCTTCCTGAATTTACTTGTAAATGTCCTTTTTCTGGTTATCCTGACTTTGCAACTATTTATTTGACTTATATACCGAATGAAAAGGTAGTAGAATTAAAGGCATTAAAACTCTATATTAATAGTTATCGCGATCGCTATATTTCCCACGAAGAATCTATTAATCAAATTTTAGATGATTTTGTCGCAGCAGCCGATCCTTTAGAAATTACTATAAAAGGTGATTTTAATCCCAGAGGAAATGTGCATACAGTAGTAGAAGTTCATCACCAAAAAGATGGTTTATGATGCTCTGATAATTCCGGGGGGAGGTATTCATAAAAATGGCGAACTTCCCCTCTGGGTAAGACGTAGATTAGATTTAGCTGTGGAATTGTATCAAGGCGAATACATTATTACTTTAAGTGCTGGAACAACTCATAAACCAGCTATTTTAGATAATAATGGTTTTGTTATTTTTGAATCCGTTGCTGGAGCAAATTATCTCTTAAAAAAAAGTATTCCCAAAGAAAAAATTTTAACAGAAACTTGTTCTTACGATACCATTGGTAATGCTTATTTTGCCAGATTTATTCATACAGAAATTCTCAAATTAAGTAAGCTACATATTATTACTTCTGAATTTCATTTAGCTAGGGTAAAGTATATTTTTGATTGGGTTTTCAACTTAGATAATATTTTTAATTATGAGTTATCTTTTCAATCAGTTACTGATATGGATATTGACAAAAATATTTTAAAATTAAGATACGAAAAAGAGAAAGAAAGTTTAGCAAATTTATCTATATTAAAGCAAAAAATTACTAATCTTCCACAATTTCATCAATGGTTATTTACCAAACATAATGCTTATAGTGTTGGCATTCAAGGTCATATTATCAAACAGGGAAGATCGTTTTCCCTTTATTAAAATAATATTGTTATAACTCATTAAATACTATCGATCGCCTATAATCAAATCTGTTAAAGTATCCACTAAGCGATCGCTTTCTAAAGGTATAATTTCTTGACCGTGCATCATCTCTTGCAAAATAATAAAATAAACCAGAGAACCCATCATTACCCTTACTGTCGCTTCCACATCTTTAATTTTTAATTCAGGATGAGATTTAAAATAAAAAGTAAGTGTTTCAAGGGCTGGTTTAGCAATGTTTTTTACATAAGCCTGGGCAAGTTCTGGAAAACGACCTGATTCACCAATAATTATTCTAATAAAATCTTGAAAAGTGCGATCGCTTTTAGCATTTTCTAACATCCTAGTTGCTAAATCTTGCAAGACTTTTTTAGGATTTTTTTCTAAAGATTGAGGTTCTTGTAAACCCATGATTGTCTGAAATTTATTTTCTGCTAGGCTTTTAATTAAAGCATTAAATAAGCCCTCTTTATCGCCGAAATGACTATAAATTGTCGCTTTAGAAACCCCCGCAGATTTTGCTACCCTATCCATACTTGTAGCAGCATAACCATGAACTAGAAACTCTTTTTTTGCTCCCTTTAAAATTGCTTCTGTTTTTTCTACAGATTTTTGACGTTCTGTATTTTTAGCTTGTGTATTTGTCATTTTAAATTTATATTTGTTTCTTTATTTTATAATTGATTTATCTTTGCTAAACTAAGTAGTTTAGATTTATTATAGCAGTAACTTCAAAGTTAACCAATTATAGCTTATTGCTTTTAATAGCTTATTTTTTTAAGAAATAAGAAATAAAGAGAAATACAAATTACCTATAACCTAACCCCTAACACCTTTTATTAACTATTTATGTACGGGAATTTATTATATTAGGACGGATACTATAATTACGATAACGCCAATAATCTTTAAGTATTAGATCGTGGTCAAAACACAGATTCTTAGGAACTTCCCAAGGATGAAAAATTCCGATATTTTTAGCATCATCTGCGGCTTGAGGCTCTCCTTTAGCTGTGGCAATAAATATTATGCTAATAGTATGTTGGCGAGAATCTCTATTAGGATTTGAATAAACATAAAACTGTTCGAGTAATTCTACTTGTAAACTAATTTCTTCTAATGCTTCCCGTTTAGCAGCAGTTTCTACCGATTCCCCATAATCAACAAATCCTCCCGGAATTGCCCAACCATAAGGAATACTCTTTCTTTCTATCAAAATTATCGGTCGATGGGGACGATCGATTAGTTCGATGATTATATCAACTGTAGGTGCGGGATTACGGTAAGTCATTAATTTTTAGTTAAGAGTTTATTTAATAAAGGGCTTCGCCCTAGCTATTAGCCGTTAGCTATTAGCTATTAGCTTAATTAGAAGAGGTTTTAGACCTCTCCTAATTGCAGACCATCAAACAAGTTTGGTGGGGGTCTTAAACCCAATAGCTGTAAGCTGTTAGCCATTTACAAGCGTAATCTTTAGAGCTAAAAGCGGTTGAGGGGTGCTGAGGTCTCCTCAGCATACCCAATCAACCAAGAGAGCTAAAAGCTTTTAATAATTATTCATCATAAATTAATTTTTTCACCTATTAACTTTTTGGGATTTTTCTCGTAACTGATTGTTAATTAAGTATCCAAAACCTACTTTTTCCAAACGATAAATTAATTGTTCCAGAGTATCCCCTTGATTACGAGCAGTATCCTCTAAATTCCAATTATTAGCAGCAAGTTCTTTTAATAAATAGGCTCTTTTGGTTTGTTTACTTGAAAGTCCATAAACTTTAAGATATTGCAAATGACCCAAATCATCCACAATCGTCTCACCAATATAGTTATTTTGACTCAAAGAAAGATCGGTTATAAACCTTTGTAAACTGAATAAACCCGCAGTATATATTCGTTTTGCATTAATATCTCGGTTTAAAATATCTTCAGCCATAAAACCTTGAAAATTTGACCACTCAGAGCGCATTTTTTGTAAAGCATTTTTGAGATCGCTAAAATTGTCAATAGTATTTGCATCAAGAGTTACCTTTAGCTGGCTAACATTACCATATAATCCATAGTAATAAAAAGTTTCACCATAAAAGTCTTCTAACAAACTATTATGTAAAGCTCGATAATCATCAGGTGTAGGAACAATGAATGCAGAAGCAAGAACTTCAGAAATAAAAAGTAACACTCCTACCTGATTTTCATGAATTTCAAAAAGGCGCAAAGCATTCTCTAAATGATTAATTGCTTGTCCTCCTATTGACCATTCAACTCGTGGAGAAAGCCCCTGAGATAAAGCCTGTTTAGAATACTCTTGCCATGCAATGGTTGGCCCATTAAAAAACATAGATAAAAAACCTTCCATTGCTAAATGCAACGGTAACAGTCTGAGTGCATTCTTAGCTTCTCGTTTTGCCATACGGTGTAATAATTGCACTTTTACAGGGCCAAAACCCAACTTTTTTCCTTCAGTCAATAATTGTCCTCCCATAGCCGCAACTGAACTATTATTATCAGTCCAATTTAAGACTAATCCGTGAGGTACATAGGAAATATATTTAAGATTGTCTTTTACGGATACCATAGTGACATCACTATCATAATTACGCTTAAATAAACGCAAATCTTTTCTGGGTTTCAGTCTTAATAGGGGTACAAGACGAACTGCCCCCCATACTTGGGAAGGTGCTATTTCTAAACCTTTCAGAGAAATAGTTTCTATCAGAGGTAGTTTTTTCGCCATTGGTTTAAACCTTATCAAGTATCTTTTAGATAAAAGTAGTTACTAAAGTCTGCTGGGATATTTATTCTGAGAAATCACATTAACAGTTTTTCCACACGGGCAGCTAAGTAATTTTCTAATTCCGATAGGGTAGCATTACCCTCAGCAAAGCGGGCAAACTCTACAACCACAGGCAAATCCTCTGCTTGACGAAGCCCTACAGTTGGAATTAGTGGACTAATACCCTTGAGGGTAAAATCATCGGCGTTGAATACTGGATTACAGTGAATAATTGAAATTTTGTTTTTAGAATCGAACTTACTGCGATATACTCGTAGCAATTCGGCTGTTGCTCCTGAAGGATCGTTTTCCCATCCATCAGAGATAATAATTATTAATTCAGGCTGCCATTCCAAAGCCGATAATAAGGGAGTTGCTAAATCTGTCTGCCCGTGCGGAGTCAAAAATAATGGTTCAGAAATAGGTAATGTCCAAAAAGCTTGGTATTCATCGGAAACTTCGGCTAAAAGATAGTTTACAGCTAAAGCAATTCCCAAAGGACGACGACGCTTTTCTGAAGAAGCAAAACTAGAGTAACTACGATCTAAAATTGCAGCTACTCGCCCAAAGCGTATGGGTGAATGCTTAATTATAGAGCGAGTGCTACTCGTCATGGCTTGATGTAATTCATCTCGTCGTTTTTGCCGAGCATCTAGAGATAAAGACAGTACATATAATGCCAACTTGGTTAAAGGTAAGCGGTGAGGTTCGATTTTAATAGTAACACCAGCTTTTTCAGCACTGCCTTGTAATCGTAATTTTTCATGAATGCTCATCTGCTCCTCAATGCGTGCTAGAAAAACTTCACGGGGAATATTATGCTTAGTCGCTAATCCTTCAGCTACAGTAAATGGCAAATTATAAATCGCACTGGCACTATAGTAACCTTGGCGAAACTGCTCGAATATTTCTGTTTGAAAGGATTTGTGCCAATGACGAAAGAGAAAAGCATTAAGCTCTTGTTCTAATTTCAGATGATTGTGGCTGGCAATTGCTTGTAATTTAGAACGATATTTTACTGCATCAAACTCGATGCGTTGAGAATGACTTGTGATATACTGTTTTGCGATCGCCCTTGCACGACGATTATTAATATGTTGCTTGCGAATTTGTAATAATACATTCCACCCGCGATGAGGTGGCAAATTATTCAGGGTTGCGGTGATTAAACGATTTTCTTCGGCTCGATATTTAGGTAGTGTTTCTCGTCCAGTTGCCAGAAGTTTTAAAATAATTTGTATTTGATTGAAATGGTTAATTCCCGCCGCCAATGTGCGACAGTAAAGTAGTCGATAATTTCCTAAAATATAGTCGTGCAAAAAATCTAGGGAAACTTTTTGTCCGTAAGCCTCATCATAAAATTCCCTTTGCCCCGTACAGGAAAGACAGGCATTAATAAACATTATTAAGTCTTCTCTAGCTACTTCTTCAGCACGATTCACGATAAATTTTCTCGATCGCTCCCTTAAACACTACTTGGGGAAAGGCAGCACGATTAGCTATTGCCATTTTACAGATGGAGTTCGGAAGTCGCACCAAAGTCCCACAAGTAGTTAAATTGAGTATAACAAATTTTAAAAAAATCCTAAAAATAGTTGACAAACAGGGGGTAGTTACTGTTATCATTAAAAACGTTGGATCGTTGGGGTGTCGCCAAGCGGTAAGGCAGCGGGTTTTGGTCTCGCCATTCCTAGGTTCGAATCCTAGCACCCCAGTTTAATAAGCACCTTTTGTCTCTAGGATTTTCACCTAAAAATAACAGAACCACATCCGTTTTTTACTCAGTTTTTACTCACATTTCCAATTTACTATTAGTAATCAGGGGAGTAAATGAGTAAAAATACTTAATATTTTTATTTTCAAAATATGAATGATTGATGAATAATTACAACATTCATAACTAAGTAAAATTACCTATATTGAACAATACTATCTAATTTAAAACAAGGATATACCCGAATTGGGTTTAGTTAGATGAATATAATTTCACCTCAGTCAATCCCATGAGCATATTTTAAATTAGTAATCAGTAATTACTATTATTGTCGTGACTAGTTCGAGTCCAGCCGTACCCGTTTTTGTTTTGCTTTATAATCATAATTTTTAAGATTTAAGGGTTATAGTTAAATTGACTATTAACATAAACACCAACACGATCGCAATTGTCTATTTCTCCTAAAATATAAATATGTTCGTAATCCCAAAAGCAAAAACGATAGAGTAATAATTGAGGAAAAGTTTGATTTAAAAAGTTATTGAGATGAATTAATTTGTCTCTCATTTGTTCATACTCTCTAACTTGATCGTAACTATGAAATTGTTCTTCTAGGTTAAATTTTTCAAATAAATAAATTTCAAGTAAATCAGATTTACACAGAGCATTTTTTAGAGCAGTTTCTTGGTTATTTCCAGTAGCGTAAATAATTCGATAATTGTGAATATTATTGTAACCGCCATCATACCAACCATAAACTTTAATATCCTTTAATTGTTCGATATGTTCTTTAATTTTAGTTTCAATATCTGAAATTGTTTCTAATTTAAAATTTTCATTTTTATCTTGATTATAAGGATAACATTTCATTAGATCGTTTACATAAGCTCCTGTTTCTTGAGGAACAGTCGGACAAATACAAATCCATTTATCTTCTGAAATTTGACCAACAATAACTGAAAGTGAATAATCTTCTAAATTGCAGCCAAAAGTAAAAGCTTGTAAAGTCTTAAGATTGTTTGATATAAATTCAAATAGATTTTGATAGATTTTAGCTCTAATTAATTTTGTATCTTCATCAAGTAATATTGCTGCTTCGTCTTCACCATCTTCTATGCAATAAGGATCGTTATCGAATATACTTTGAGCCGCTAATCCGGTTTGTTCCGGCCATTGCCAATTTTTTATTGCTGTTTCTAAATCTATTTCTTGTATCCATCCTTCAGATTTGATGATAGATAACGGAGAAAATATGCCCTGCTGTTTACTATTCCAAACATAAGGTTTTAAAAAGTTACGATTTGAACTATAGGGAATATGTAAGTGAAGTCTTTCTTGTAAAATAACTTCAATTGTTGCTAATGTTTGTTCTGTTTCGGTATTCATAATTTTAACAAGTTGAATATAATTATTTTTACAATAAATTACTACTGAATAAATTAGGTTCTGGCAACTGTATATTATCTTCAAGCATCATTTCTAGAACTTCTTGAGCATTTTTTAAAGCTTGTTCGTAAGTGTCGCCATGAGTTACAGGTTGATAATAATCGGTAAATTCGGGAATGGAAACAACATAACAATTATCTTCTTCTGACCATTGAATAAGAATGCTATAAAGTGATTTCATAATTGAGCCTCCTTAATATCTTTTAGTAACTGCATTACTTCATTTTCTTGATAGCGTTTAGCATCTGCACCATCCTTTCCAGATAAAACTATTTTGCGATTAATTAAAGGATGTTTCCATTTTGTATGACTACCTTTACCTGATTCGCTAATACAACCAGCTTTTATTAACATCGCTTTTAAGTCCCGAATTTTTTTAGGCATCGCTCATTTTTTCTTTTATATTGTGGAATTATACTGTTAAATTCTCTCTCGCAACTGCACGCACAATTCGATTACTATCTTGGGTTAATTTTTGTTTAATTTCTGTCGGTGTTGTTGGATTATTTGCTACTGCATAACGTTCGATCCAAGATAAAGAATTTGCTGCATTTTCTAATATGTTTATTGGTGTTAAAGGATGCAATAAAGAAATAAAACGAACAAAAACAACATCTGAATTAGCATATTCTGATAACACCTCAGTTAAATTATCAGTATTGGGATTATAAATGCGATTTAATCCTCTCAAAGTAGGACTAATTAATTGATTATTAGTTTTAGATGATGGTAATAAATCTTTTAATAAATCCTTAATAAATTTAGAACTATTTGAGTTATTCGCTACAGCATGACGCACTTCTATTTTCTCATTGTATTAAAAGAAAATGAAACTCCCGATAACAGTTGCAGGAGTAGCTGGATTTTTTGCTACTGCTAACTGAATTTTTAATTGTCGATCCTGAGCTAACTTTAATAACGTTTCTTCAGAAGTAGAGGGATTTTGTGCTACAGCAAGTCTAATCCAATCCCAATAACTATTACCAAGATTAGCCAATTCTTCCTTATCTGCATCCCAATTACTGGCTATTTCATGTTGTCCTTCCACTAATTTAATCAATTCTGGCGGACAATTGGGGTTATATTGTACTGCTATGCGAATCGGTAACTCTAAATCCCCAATTAACTGTTCTAAAAGATGTAAAGGAGCTTCTGAGGATTCTGCTACCTGTAAGCGAGGCTCTAAAGATGGCTCTTGGGCTAATCTTTCTAATAACTTCAAACGATAGCGTAACGGTAAATAAGGATTAGTTAATGCTTGAATTAGATAATTAGCGGGAATCCATTTACTGAGAAAATAATCTGGTACGGGAGCAATTTTGAGTAATTCCACTGCTAATCTGTCATTTTGACCGATATAGCGAGATTTTAACTTTTCTGCGATCGCATCTTGCCAATTTTCTGTTAATTCTCCTGCATAATTTACGTGCAGTTGTGCAGCTTCGGCTACTTCTGGAATTTCACTCTGAGCCAAAATTGCCAATAAATTACGAGGAGTTTCAGGATAACTGGCGATCGCAATTTGTAAAGCAATATCTTGAGTAATTAGAGATTCTGGATTATTTATAAAAGGTTGTAGAGTCTTGGCATCAACAGATCTAAGTTTTTCCATAGCAAATATTGATAAATATCTTACCCAATATTTAGCATAATTGAAAAAAAATCTATTATTTTACAGTAGAAAAAAGTAAATTTTTAATGATAAAACCTGCTAAAGCAGGTTTAGTCTAAATTAATTTTTAATTGCCATTACGATCTTCAATAGGTGTATAGGATATGTCATGTAAACCTGTGTACATTTGGGTAGGCCGGAAAATACGATTAACTCCCAACTGTTCTTTCCAGTGAGCCAACCAACCAGCTACCCTGGCGATCGCAAATAGAGGAGTAAACAAATCACTGGGAATCCCTAATTTCCGATAGACTAAACCGGAATAAAAATCCACATTAGCATAAATTCCCTTATGGCCTAAATTTTCATTTACCACCTTTTCGACTTCTAAAGCAATATCATAATATTCATCATGACCCCCCTTTTTAAATAATTGTTCGGCCAAATCCTGCAAAATATTGGCGCGAGGATCTTTAACCTTATAAACTCTATGGCCAAATCCCATAATTTTCTTTTTATTGGCAATCAAGTTTTCCACATAGGAGCGAACGTTTTTAACTGAACCAATTTCCTCCAACATGATTAATACTTCTTCATTTGCTCCACCATGAAGAGGCCCAGCCAAAGTACCCACCGCAGAAGCAATTACAGCATAGGGATCGGTGAGAGTTGAAGCTGTAACCATAGCTGAAAAGGTAGAAGCATTCATAGTATGTTCAGCATGGAGAGTCAAACATACATCAAAAATTTTAGCCTCTAAAGGATCTGGCTCTCGCTCCGTCATCATGTATAAAAAGTTAGCAGCATAATCTAAATGATCGTTAGGCTGAATCGCATCATTACCCTTACGCATTTGATTGAAAGCCGCCACCATAGTAGGAATTTTAGCCAACAATCGAATTACTGCCCTTCTAATATATTCTGGATCGTCTAAAGCACGACGGGAATAAAATAAACCCAAAGCTGCAGCAGAAGTTTGTAAAGCATCCATGGGATGACCAGTTTCAGGGAAACATTTCATCATATCCCGGATACGATACTTAATCCGTCGATGAAGCATAATGTCATTTTCAAACTCTTCTAATTCTTCTTTGGTTGGTAGTTTTCCCCAAATCAACAAATAAGAAGTTTCTAAAAAAGTGCTTTTTTCTGCTAATTCCTCAACCCTAATACCCCGATATTCTAAAATTCCTTTTTGTCCATCTACGTGGCTGATACTGGATTGAGCAGCAGGTACTCCTTCTAAACCTGGCTTATATTCACAAGCTGGTAATCCCATATTCTTACCTTTAACTTAAATTGCAATGAATTGACAATAGTTTCTGGTCATATAGACAAATATCTATAAATATACCAGTTTAAAAGTCTTACAGACTTCGGACTAACTATTAAGCCCTCGAATCAATATATCCGATCAATATATCGGATAAATATATCACTAACTACTTTTCTAGGTATTCTTAATTATTCTATAATCATCAATCGAGTGCGGGTTGCCATCGTTGAAGTTAAATTATTTCAGGTTATCCATTTAGGGGATGTCAGTAAAAATAACTCACTATTACCGAAAGCATTGATATTTACTGGTAAATTTAGCCCGATTACACCTGCTTTTTTGACAATTAGTTTTTCTTTCACCTCACCCCAAACTAAAAGCTCTGCCCAGTTTCCTAAATCTGGTTGATGACCTACTAAAGCAATGGAGTTATGGCTATTATCATAATCCGATTCTTGCCACCATTTTAGCCAATTATGGAGATTACCATCGGGTGCTAATTCGGAAAATTCTTTTAAATTTTTACTTAAACCAATATCCATCAAAATTTCTGCTGTCTGATAAGCTCTAACTAAAGGACTGGTTAAGATTAAATCAAAATATACTCCTAGCTCTTGAAAACCCTTGGCAACTTTAATTGTTTTTTCTCTTCCTTTTTCGGTTAAAGGGCGTAGCTCATCTTGACTATATTCTCCTCGCTCTACAGCAATTCCATGACGAATTAGATATAATTCCATTTTGCTTTAATTTTAATCAGTTTGAATAACATTATCGTCAGGATGTACGAGTTTAAACAATTTTTGTTTAATCTGCTTGTCAAATACCTCCCATTTTAATTTGGCATATTCAGAATTATCATTAGAACCACACAAAAAACCTAAAGGTATTTCAAAACCTCCCGCCATATAACGCCCACCCCCAAAAAATCGCCCAGTGGCATCTTTGCCAAAAGCCTCTTTAATAAATTCATCAGGATCGAGGGTAAGTTTAGTAGTTCTCAAAGAACCTATTACTAATTCTACTTCTTCTTCTTGATCGTGGACAATGCCATAAACTAAGGCTGTGTGAATATCTTCTTCTGTTACTAAAAAGTCAGCCGCTTGAGGAATTGCGTCTCGGTCATCATAGCGCAAATAACCAACTCCTGAAATCGAAAAATTATTTTTAATAATGCGATTTCTCAAAGCCCTTTCAATCACATCCATTACTCTTCTAGATCTCGCCGACTGTAATACGGCTCTCAAGAGTTGAGCATCATAAAATTTACTTAAAAAAGCAGCCGCTACAAAGTCTTCTTCTCCAGCTTGCATCATATTATTCGTATCAGATCTAATACCATGAATTAAGGCTGTTGCACATTTGATATGTTTGTTATCACTGGTATTAAATTTTAATATACCTTCTCGAATATATTGGGTAAAAATTGTTGCTGTTGCTCCCATTTGTGGACGCAAATCGGTAAATTCTGCTTGGATATTTCCCTGTTTGCTATGATGATCTATCAACACAACAATGGGAATTTGACGATTTTTAATAATCGGCATTAATTGGCTAGTAGTTCCTTGATTATCTACTAAGACACAACCTTGATACTTGGACAAATCTTCTTTTTGAAGATTATTAATTGCTAGACGTTTTGCCGGTAAATTAGTGAGTTTAACTAAAGCAATATTTTCTTGATGGGATAAAGTACCAGCATAAACAATATCACATTGGATATTATATTGTTGAGCTATTAATTGATAGGCCCAAGCACTAGAAAGAGCATCTGGATCGGGAAAATCTTGAATAACAATTATTTGAGATTCGCCTTTATGTAGTTCTAGGGTAATTTTAAATTCATCAACAATTTTTTGCAATGGAGATTTATTATTTCCATTAACATTAGTATTTTCCTCAGTGTTAACATTTGTCACAGTTATTTCTGAGCTTAAATCTTGGATTGAAGATTTTTGATCTGAAGAATTAATAGTTTTTGATGGCATTTTTATAAAAAATTATTAAATTAGCTAATCATAAAACTAGCTCAATTTGACTTTATCATTGATACAGGAATTTTATTGTTACTAATGACTCTATTTTCTTTGAGATTTTTTAATTAAGTCACTGAACAAAAATAAATGATGTTTATTTTTGTCCAACTACTTAGTAAACTCCAGTAACAGTGCGTTACGCTGTCGCTAACGACACCCTACCATGATGAAATCTGGTAAAATCTTTTCTGGAAATCACCTTATTGAATACCAATAACGTATTTTTTCCATTCTTGATTAATATTTCCTTTGGTATGCTTGACTATTTCAAAATTAATGGTACTATAAGGTCTGCGAGGTTTACATAATAAGGTCATGTTGGCTTCTTTGGGTGTACGATTGCCTTTTTTAACGTTACACCGTACACAAGCGGCAACTAAATTTTCCCAAGTATCTTGTCCTCCTCTAGAACGGGGAATTATATGATCTAAAGTTAACTGTCCGTTTTTAGCTCTACAGTATTGACAAATATGTTGATCTCTTTCTAAAATGTTTCGTCTGGTTAAAGACATTTCCTTATAGGGAACATTAACATAATGGAATAACCTAATTACCGAAGGTAATGGAAATTCAGGATAGAGAAATTTACCGTTATGCTCAAGTGACTCTGCTTTTTCCTTAATTAACAAAACCACTGCTCGCCGCCAACTGGTAATGTTTAGTGGTTCGTAGGAAGCATTTAATACCAGAACCTTACCCATAGTAACTGATCTTAAAATAATTTTTATCCCAGATACTAACATACATCAATATAAGACCATGAATTAGGTTACTCAAAGAGTTAAAATTAGGCTTAAAATTGCATCAAAACCTCTAGGAGTCTATTTTCATGCTTAGTCAGGATAAAATCGTTAATAAAACTCATAATTATCGATTATCTGAAGTCATCAGTCACCGTGCTTGGGTAGAAGTTGATTTACAAGCTTTAGCGGATAATGTTAAAGCTTTTAAAAATCTATTATCACCTACAACAAAGTTAATGGCTGTGATTAAAGCTGATGCTTATGGTCATGGTGCAGTTAGAGTCGTAGATACTATTCTAGCATCAGGGGGAGATAGTTTGGCTATTGCGACCCTAGGAGAAGGCATAGAATTAAGGGAAGCGGGCGTTAGTGTCCCTATACTTATTTTAGGAGCAATTAATACTCCTAGTGAAATAGAGGCAAGTGTTCATTGGAATTTAGAACCAACTCTGTGTACTCCTCAACAGGCTGTGATTTTTTCCCAAACTTTAGCTTCTCTAGGTCAAACTTTACCCATACATTTAAAACTAGATACGGGAATGTCTCGCTTAGGTACTTCATGGCAAGAAGCCAGAGATTTTGTCAATCTAGTACAACAATTACCTCACTTAAAAATTATTTCAGTTTATTCCCATTTAGCCACAGCCGATGATGTCGATTCTACCTTTATGAAAATACAACAACAAAGGTTTGATGAGGCTATATCTGCTCTGAAAAGTCAAGGTTTTATTACGAATTGTCTGCACTTAGCCAACTCCGCAGGTACTCTGATGGATTCTTCTTTACATTACGATTTGGTGAGAGTGGGTTTATCTATTTATGGTTTATACCCAGCCCCCCATTTACGCCCAAAATTACCTTTAAAACCTGTTTTACAGGTAAAAGCAAGGATAACCCAAATCAAGAGGATTTTAGCAGGCACAGGGGTTAGTTATGGTCACAAATTTATTGCGCCTCAAGATATGACTATAGCTGTGGTGGGTATTGGTTATGCTGATGGAGTGCCTAGAAATTTATCGAATCGTCTCAAAGTGCTAATTCGAGGAAAATTAGTCTGCCAAATTGGAGCGATTACTATGGATCAAATTATGTTAGATGTAACGGATTTTGAGGATTTACAACTTGGAGAAGTGGTTACTTTGATTGGTAAAGATAATGGTTTAGAAATCTCTGCCGATGATTGGGCTGAACAACTCAACACAATTTCTTGGGAAATCCTTTGTGGTTTTAAACACCGATTACCGAGAATTAGTATTCAGTAGAGGTGAACGGCCGTTCGCCCGTACAGTATTCAGAATAAGGGATTTAAACTTTTTAGCTTAATCAACAATTAACAATCAAAATTCTTGATTGTCAATTGTCAATTATCAATTACTTAATTAAATAGCTCCTAAACTAGCTAAACCTAAAATAACACCAGCGCCTAAAATGTGACCAAAGCTAGTAACTCCTAACACAGCACCTAAACCCATGCCGCCAAACATCTCAGGGGAAGGTAAAGCTGGGCCTGTACTTTGATGCTTGATGGTAGCTTTACCAAAAGCGATAGCCAAAATATTGCAAACGATCATGACGATGGCAACTTTAGGACTCCATGTTAAAGTATCAGGGACATTAGTTGCTAAAAGAGATAGAGAATAATTGAACATTATCTGCTCCTAATTTTTTAAATTGCTTTTAAGCTTATATTTCTATCAAGATTTATCCCAAAATGGTGGGAAAATACATGAAGTTTTACTAAGAACTATTAAGTTCAACTTAATAATATGAATTTGATATATACAACAACGATAAGACTACTCTATCAAATATTGCACTGACTAAAGAAGCACTATAAAATGGAAAGGTTGTCTAAAAATTTAAATAGAGGTAAAAATGGCAGTCCCTAAGAAGAAAACATCAAAAACTAAACGCGATCAACGCAAAGCAAACTGGAAACGTCAAGCGTCAAAAGAAGCCGAAAAGGCTCTTTCTCTGGGTAAATCCATATTAACAGGGCGTGCTAAAGGCTTTGTTTATCCTAGCGAAGAAGAAGAGGGAGACGAAGAGTAAAAAAAGCAAAACAGGGGTTTAATTTTAGTGAAATATCCCTTAAGTTTAGCCTGCGGCGGCAGGCTTTGCCTTTAAAATAGACTTAAGAAGTTAAAATAATAATTTAAAATTATAATGCTGGGTAAGTTTTTTCAAAAAGTAGAAGATAACGATCGCATTCCTCCGGGTCAATATTTGGCTAATGGTTTTCCTGTCTTAACCTACGGAGATACGCCTCAAATTAGCACTAAAGAATGGGAATTTAAAGTTTGGGGTTTAGTAACACCTAAAACTTTTATTTGGTCAGATTTTATGGAGTTACCCCATACAGAATTTACTAAAGATTTTCATTGCGTTACTCGTTGGTCAAAATTAGATGTCCAATGGACAGGAATCAAGGTAATTGACTTTATGAAATTAGTAGAAATTAAGCCGAATGTAACTCATATTATGCAGCATTGTTATGGAGGTTATACTACTAATATAAGTTTGGAAGATTTTTTGTTAGAAGATAATTTTTTTGCTTTTAAATTATTAAGAAAACCATTACCACCAGAACATGGTGGGCCAATGCGTTTAGTTATTCCTCATTTATATGCTTGGAAAAGTGCAAAATGGATTAATGGTTTAGAATTTCTTGATGGCGAAGAATTAGGTTTTTGGGAGAAAAATGGTTATCACAAAAGAGGAGAGCCTTGGGCAGAGGAAAGATATAGCTATTAGCGATTAGCGGTTAGCGATTAGCGGTTAGCGATTACCTATTACCTCTTACCTCTTACTTTTCTCTTCCTTTTGACTCCTGATTACTTTTTTGCATTCATTTACACTGATGCAAAATTTCGATAAGACTGTCTATTTTTACAGGTTTACTAATAAAAAAATTCATACCTGCACGAAAACAAGCCTTTTTATCTTCTTCCATAGTATTAGCAGTCATGGCAATAATTAAAGGATATTTTTGAGTATTTATATTTTGACGAATTTGAAGGGTAGCTTCTAATCCATCCATTTCTGGCATTTGTAAATCCATAAAAATAACATCATATTTAACCTTATTTAATTGTTTTAAAACTTGTTTACCATTACCAACTATATCTACTGTATATCCTAAACGTTGAAATATTTTATTGATAACTTTTTGATTAACAATATTATCCTCTGCCACTAAAATATTTAAAGGAATTTTTTTTGCTAATTCAGGATTAAATTTATCTTGGTTTAAACTAGAAATATTAATTTTTGTGATTGAATTTTCTTGATTTATGGCTTTTTCTAAAGTTAATTCAAAACCAAAAATAGTTCCTTTACCTATTTCACTTGTAACCATAATTTCACTGCCCATTTTATTAATAATATTTTGACTAATTGCTAATCCTAATCCTGTGCCTTCAGCTTGATAGTTAGGATTTTTTATTTGCTCAAAAGGTAAAAATATTCGCTGAATTTGTTCTGGTTGAATCCCGATTCCTGTATCTTCTATTTGAAAGTTAATTGCCTGAGTATTCTCATTAGTTTTAGTTGTTATTGTTTTTAAACTAACAGAGCCTTGTTCTGTAAATTTAATGGCATTAGTTAATAAATTAATTAAAACTTGACGTAATCTTTTTTCATCAGTTTTTACACAAGTAGGAGATAACAAATTATTTTCATAATTAAAATTAATATTCTTATCTTTGGCTTTGATTGCACAAATATCTGCCACAGTTTGTACTAATTTTTGTAAATCAACAGTTTGCAAATCTAATTCTAATTTACCTATTTCTATTTTAGAAATATCGAGTAGATCGTTAATTAAATTTAATAAATGGGAACCGGATTGATAGATAATCTCAATGTCCTGTTTTTCAGTTGCAGAAAAACTAGGAGAGTTTTCTAATAGTTGTGCTATACCTAAAATAGCATTAAGAGGAGTCCTTAATTCATGACTCATATTTGCTAAAAAAAGACTTTTAGCTTGGTTGGCAACTTCTGCTTTTTCTTTTTCTTCTTGTAATTCTGCGGTGCGTTTTTTAATTTCATTAGCTAAAATATTATTATAATTTTCTAGTAATCTTTCTGCCTTTTTTCTATGACTAATATCCTGCAAAATTACAATTGCTTGAGTAATTTTACCATGTTGATCGTAAAAAGGAGTTGCTTTAACTTCTAGGGAAATAATACTATCTTCTCGATGAATTTCCATATCTTCAACGGTAACAGTTTTTCCCTGTAATGCCTGCATAAGTGGCATTTTTTCTACAGGATATAATTGATTAGTTCCTGCTTGATAAAGTTGATAAATAGCAGCTATATTTTCAGGAGTTATACCTTCAATATATTTATTTTGAGCTAATGTTTTCGCCATGACATTATGATAAATAACTTTTCCCTGAGAATTATGTAAAGCAATTCCAATAGGTAAAGCTTCTAATAATTCCCTTAAGCGATGTTCGCTATTAGATAATTCTTGAAAAGATTGCTGTAGTGTAAGCCCCATTTGATGAAATGATTTTGTTAATTCACCTAGCTCATCCTGACGTTCAATACTAATAGTTTGATCCCATTTACCTTCTGCTAAATCTTTAGCTGCTTGATTAAGAGATAAAATTGGTTTTACGATCCAATTAGCTGTACAAATACCAATAATTAAAGCAATAATTAAAGCAATAATACATAAATTAATAGTTAATTTTGTATAATTTTGTATTTCTTCCATGAAATCTTTTTCAGGAATAACTACTACAATTAGCCAATTCAAACCAAATTCATCACTAAATTTATTGATTTTAACCCATTGAGATTCTTGTTCAATTTTAAATTGAATTTGTTGATTTTTTTCAATGTTATTCAGATCGGGAAAATTGCTAATTAAATAATTACCTGTTGCTTTAATTAAAGGATCGTTACTATTAATAACTTTAAGACGTTCTTGTTGCTGTTTTTTAGTAACAAAAGGGGCTTGAGCATTAGAGCTTGCCACAACTAAACCATTAGTTTCCATTATGAATGCTTTACCGTGTTCTCCAATGGTTAAACCCTGAAGAAATTTACTAATATCTAATAAAGATAAATCTACTGCAAAAACTCCTAAAAATTCTCCAGAATTTGTATAAATAGGATGCACAGCAGGTAAGGCTAAATTGGGATAGGGAGCAGTCCAAATATAAAGATTTCCCCAAGTAGTTTTTCTTGTTTCTTTTGCTATTAAATACCAAGGAAGAGTAAACATATCATAATTGGGAATTGTTGATAAAAGTTTAGTTCTTTTTCCTTCAGCATCTGTAGCATAAGTATAAAAATTACCGTTAATATCTTTCTTATTCCAATAACCTATATTAAATTCAGTTTCTGAGAATTTTTCTGCGCCAATAAAAACACCTTGTTTATCGCCAAAATAAATATAACTTGTTGAGTCAAATAATTGGATTTGTTGCCATAAATGTTTTTCTAATTGATTGAGGTTATTAAGAGATAATTCTCCATTAATTAGAGCATTGGCATTAATTTGATTAATTAAATGGGGAGTAGCTAAATAATTGGCTAATTTATCTTCAATACGATAGCTAATTTTATTAATTAATTGGGTAGCTAAATCTTCAACTGCTTTTTCGCCATTTTTAAAAGAAAGATAACCCACTAAGCCTACTGTAGTAACAATTTCCACAACAAATGGAGCAATTAAAACAACTCTTAAAGGTAATTTATTAAAAATTTTTTTTAGCAGCCGATTAAGCATAAAATGTTATATAAATTATAGATAACTAATAAGAATGATAAGTTACGGCTAATTTAATTGAATTATCTCTATCTATTAAATTTTCATTGCCTCAACCATTCTACTAACTGACAACGGACAATGGTACACATTAAACGCATCGATTTATCTCATTTTAAATCTTTTGGAGGTACTACCCGTATTCCTATTTTACCGGGGTTTACTGTGGTTTCTGGCCCTAATGGTTCTGGTAAATCTAATATACTAGATGCTCTTTTATTCTGTCTAGGATTGGCTAGTTCTAAAGGAATGCGGGCTGAACGTTTACCTGACCTTGTAAACCATAATCAAAATAATAATAATCGCACCTCAGAAACTGTGGTTACAGTAACTTTTGATTTATCTGAAGAAGAAGAAAATAAAGAATGGAGCGTTACCCGTCGTTTAAGAGTTACTAAAAGTGGTAGTTATTCTTCACAATTTTATATCAATGATGAGCCTTGTAATGCTAGTGAATTACACGAACAATTAAATAGTTTACGCATTTATCCTGAAGGTTATAATGTAGTTTTGCAAGGTGATGTTACTCGTATTATCACAATGAATAATAAGGAAAGAAGAGAGATAATTGATGAATTAGCCGGAGTTGCTGAATTCGATCGCAAAATTAATCAGGCAAAACAAACCCTTGATGCTGTTAAGGAAAGAGAGGATCGTTGTCGCATTATCGAACAAGAATTAATTAATAATAAAGAACGCCTTGCAGCAGATAAAATTAAAGCAGAAAAATACAAAAAACTCAAAGAAAATATTCATCAAAAACAGGAATGGGAAACTGTTTTAATTTGGAAATCTCTACAACAAAAAATTTCCGATTTACAAATAAAAATTGCTACTGATAAGGGACAAATAACTCAACTTAATAATCAATTAGAAACTTTAACAACTCAAATTAAAATAACCAGCGAGCAACTAACTCAACTCAATAGCAAAGTCAAAGAATTAGGTGAAGAAGAACAAATTTCTGTAGCTTCTAAATTAGCTACCCAAAAAGCCAAAGGCAATCAATTACAATCTAATTTACAAGAGTTAGAAAATAGTAAAGCACAAATTAGATTATCTATTGATAACACCACTTTACAAATTAAAGAATATCAAAATAACTTAAGTCAAATTGAATTAGCCAAAACAAATTTAGCAAGTAATATTCTTCCTACTTTAAATAACCAATATCAAAAAATAAAAAAAGATTTAACTAATAATAAAGAAAAAGCTAATGCGATCGCATCTCAATCTCAACAGTGGCTACAGGAACAAACTGAACTAAACCATAAAATTACTGATTTACAAAAACTGCTTAATCCTCAACGTACCGAGCAAGCACAATTTAATGAACGCTCTCAACAATTAACTAACAAAGTAACCGAACAAAACAGTTTATTACAACTAACAGAAACCGACCTTAATGATAAACAAAATGATTTTAATAAATTAACCCAAGAAATTAATAATATACAACAAGAAATACCAAATTTATCCAAACAATTAACAGCAGAAGAAACAGAACTGAACTTACAACAAGAAACCCAGACTAGACTATTAACAGAACAACGAGAAAAATTACGCCAATTAGATAAATTAGAAGCAACAAAACAAGCACAACAAGAAGCACAAGGAACTTATGCCACTAAATTGATATTACAATCTCAAATGCGGGGAGTTTGCGGTTTAGTCTGTCAACTCGGACAAGTTGAACCTCGCTACCAATTAGCTTTAGAAATTTCCGCCGGTAGTCGTTTAGGTTACGTGGTTGTGGAAAATGATGAAGTTGGTGCCATAGGCATTGAACTTTTAAAACAGAAACGAGCCGGTAGAGCTACATTTTTACCCCTTAATAAAATCCAGCCACCTCGTTTAATGGATACTAATCCCCTGCGCTATGCCAAGGGTTTTATAGATTTAGCGGTAAACCTAATTAATTGTGAATCTCGTTATTATCCTATTTTTGCTTATGTATTTGGTAGTACCCTCGTTTTTGAAACCTTAGATCAAGGGCGCACATATTTGGGAAAATACCGAATTGTTACTTTAAATGGTGAAATTTTAGAAACTAGCGGAGCAATGAGTGGAGGAAGTCAGCCTAAGCGCTCTTCTCTGAGTTTTGGTACAGCCAACACCACTGAAGCTGAGGAGTTTGTAGAGTTAAAAGAGCGTTTGGCACAGATAGAGTCCATAATATCACACTCTAGTAGAATAATAATACAAAAGGAAAACACTGTCAAGAATCTAAGTAAACAATTAACCGAAAAAAGACAACAGGAGAGAGAGCAAAAATTACATTTACAACAGTTAGAAAAAGAAATTAAACGTTTAACAGAGCAGAAAGATAGATTAATTTTACAGCTTAATAGTCATCAGCAAGAATTAGAAAATGTAATAGCAAGATTAGATATTTTACAAAGAGAAATTCCTAAACTTGAGTCAGAATTACAAATTTATCAAACTAATTTAACCGAATTAGAAGCTGCTAATAGTAATCGAGAATGGCAAGAAATTAATAGTTTAATTAAAGAACAAGAAAAACAATTAGAACAACAAGAAAAGAATGTAAGAGAACAAGAAACTGAATTAAAAAATTTAGAGAATCAAAAATTGCGTTTAGATGAAAAAATTAGTGAAAATCATCAAAAAATTGATCGAGAAGAGCAAAGGTTACAACAAAGCAAACAGCAGCAATTAATAGAACGAGAAAAATTAATCGAAATTGAAATAAAGATTAAAGAAACAGAAAAATTATTAGAACAATTAAATATTAGATTAAAAGAAGTCAAACAAGAAAGAGATAAAACCGAATCCAGTTTAAAAAATTTGGAAAATAAACAACAAAAGCAAACTTGGCAAAAAGAAAAATTAGAAACCGACCAACAAGAACGAACAGAAGAATTAGAAAAATTAAATATTGAATTAACTCAACAAGAAGCAGAGCTTCCCAATCCTTTGCCAGAAATTCCCATTTTAGTTAATCAAGAGGATGAAACTCATAAAACGGGGGCGATTACCTTTGCGAATTTTACCGAACAATTAGAACAATTACAAAAAGAAATTCGCAACACTCAAAAACGTTTAGAAGCAATGGAACCTGTGAATATGTTAGCCTTAGAAGAATATCAGCATAACGAAGAAAGGCTACAGGAATTATCAGAAAAATTAACCACCTTAGAAGGAGAAAGAACCGAATTATTATTAAGAATTGAGAATTTTACTACCCTACGTTTTCGTGCTTTTCAAGAAGCCTTTACCGCAGTTAATGAAAACTTTAAAATAACTTTTGCTAGTCTGTCCGATGGTGATGGTTATTTACAATTAGAAAACCCCGAAAATCCCTTTGAAGGAGGATTAAATTTAATTGCCCATCCTAAAGGAAAACCAGTACAAAGATTAAGTTCCATGTCAGGGGGAGAAAAATCTCTAACCGCTTTAAGTTTTATTTTTTCCTTACAAAGATACCGCCCCTCACCCTTTTATGCCTTTGATGAAGTAGATATGTTTTTAGATGGTGCTAATGTCGAAAAATTATCAAAAATGATAAAAAAACAAGCCCAAGAAGCTCAGTTTATTGTTGTTAGTTTAAGACGACCAATGATTGAAGCATCCCAAAGAACTATTGGCGTAACTCAAGCAAGGGGAGCATATACCCAAGTATTAGGAATAAAGTTGTAAATTAGCGGTTAGCAATTAGCGATTAGCGATTAGCGATTAGCTTTTCCCTCTTTGTGACTACTGAATACTATAGTAAGTGGTGTATGGTGATACTTATCTAATTCCCATTTTCTTCTATGATCGAGTATTGTTTTTAAGTGTTATACATTAATTAGTCAACTCCATGAGTAGTGAAAGCGAATATTTCCGTCGAGAAGAAGCAACCCGTGTCAGGATTTTAAGTGAAGCCCTTCCCTATATCCAAGAATTTAGAGGGCGCACAGTTGTAGTTAAATATGGCGGTGCGGCCATGAAAGATAGTAATCTTAAGGATAAGGTGATTCGTGATATTGTTTTCCTTTCCTGCGTTGGTATGCACCCTGTGGTTGTTCATGGCGGTGGCCCAGAAATCAATACTTGGTTAACTAAACTAAATATTGAACCTCAATTTAAAGATGGTTTGCGTGTCACCGATGCACCGACTATGGATGTGGTGGAAATGGTCTTAGTCGGTAGAGTTAATAAAGAATTAGTATCTTTAATTAATAGAGCTGGTAGTTTAGCAGTTGGACTTTGTGGAAAAGATGGAAACATGATTTGTGCTCGTCCTGTAGATCGACAAGGCATTGGTTTTGTGGGTGAGGTAACTTCTGTTAATCCCGATCTAGTAGAATCTCTAGTCAATAATGGCTATGTTCCCGTGATTTCTAGTGTAGCTGCCGATGAAAACGGACAAGCGTATAATATCAATGCAGACACTGTTGCTGGAGAATTAGCTGCCGCTTTAGGGGCAGAAAAAATGATTCTTTTGACAGATACTCCGGGGATTTTAGAGGATTATAAAGATGCTTCAACCTTATTAACTCGGCTATCTATTCAAAAAGCTAGGGATTTAATTAATGAAGGTGTTGTTGGTGGTGGTATGATTCCTAAAGTTAGCTGTTGTGTGCGCTCCCTTGCTCAAGGAGTCAAAGCCGCCCATATTATTGATGGTCGTATTCCCCATGCTTTACTGTTAGAAATATTTACTAATGATGGTATTGGCTCAATGATTACCCCATAATTTATAATAAATAATTGATAATGAGTAATTGATAATTTTCAGTTATTCATTATTAAATTTGCAGTTTTTATTTTTAATAATTATCAAGGTGAGTCAATATAATTCAGAGCAGTTTACCAAAGAATATCAATTAGGAAAAATAGCTTTAGAAAGAGGTGAATATTCTCTTAGTATTAAACATTTAGAAAGTACAATTAGTCTTATTTCTTCTAATTCAAAATCGGGAGGCGAAGTGCAAATTTGGTTAGTTACCGCTTATCAATCTGCGGGAAAAATTGAAGAAGCAATTGCCCTTTGCCAAGAATTATTATCTCATCCTTCTTTCGATATTCGGAAACAAGCAGATAGTATTTTGTATATTCTTAAAGCACCCCGTTTACAAAGACCTAAAGAATGGTTAACCCAAATACCTGATTTGTCAAAAGTTTCAGAGGGTGAAACTCAAGTTCCTCGAAAAAGTAGCATTGTTAAAAAAGAAAAAAAACACATAGAAGAAATGGATTTAAGTGCAGTTGAGACAGAAGATAATCAATTTATTTGGATTGCTTTACTTGGAATTTTAATTTGTGGCGGTTTATTTTTATATATTTCAATCTAAAATTATTTCAATGCGAGGTTTTTCTGTTGTATTTGTTTCTAAACCATAGGCAATTACAATCCATTGACTTTTTTTCTCTAAACCTTTTGCTAAATACTGTTTAACCATTTCTGCAAATTTTAAAGAGATTTGTTTTTCACTATCTAAATAACTGGCAATTCTAATAGTTGAAACCTGTTTAGTTTCTAATTCATTGATAAGATCGTTTAAAACTTGTTCTCCTAATTGTGATATTTCTGTTTCTTCTTGATTAAATAAAAAATTATTCTCTATACTTATTATTTCTTTTTCCTTTACTTCTTGACGATTGACTAACTCATAAGCTTTAATTAATAAAGGCTTATTTACATCTAGCTTAGGATATAAGCTACCTAGTAATATTCCTGAAATTATCGCCAAACTACTACCTATTCCAAAAATCAAGAAATAAACAATAGTAGCTATTGCGCTTGTATAATTAGAGCTTTTTTTTTGTTTCATTATTTCTAAATTCCTTCTATTAAGTCCATCAATTTTTTGAAAAAAATTTAAAAATGTCTGATATTAACACTTTAATTGAACAAATTATCCAAGAAGCAGAAAAAACAGAATTTCCCATAGATATTCCAGTTTATCATGGTGCGGAACTCAAGCCTACTCAACCCATCCTTTATGCTGGTAATTTAAAAAGTCAAATCTGTATTTTCGGCCGTGATTTAGGTAGAGATGAGGTTTTTGCTCGTCAACCTTTATATGGTGCAGCAGGCACTTTGATGCGTCAAGGTTTTTACTACGCTATATATGGGGAGAAAACGAGTAATAAAAAAGAATTAGAAAAAGTTTGCGATCGCCTTTTACTTACTAATACTGTACCCTATAAACCCCCTGAAAATAAAGCCTATTCTCTGGCGGTAAAAAAGCGTTTTCGTCCCTTTATTGAACGTTTATTAGTATTACATTGGCAAGGGAAACAAATTGTTACTCTAGGTACAGAAGCTTTTAAATGGTTTAGTGATTATGACAAAGAAGGTATAGAACAATTTTGGCAAAAAGGGGATGATCGCTATGCAGGAAAAATTACAATTAAACTAAAGGCAACTGATGATAATAATATTACCAAGGAAAAATTAGTAACTTTATTACCTTTACCTCATCCTTCACCTTTAAATAAAAAATATTACTCAAAATTCCCTCAAATGTTACAACAAAGAGTTAATGATTTTGAGTTTTAAAAATTATAGTGATGTTACGAGAAAGATGTTAGGTCTATCCTAAACAGTTTATCTAATTATTATTTCTGATTATTTTTTCATCTAATTCTAGTCGTTCAGCTATTTGTTCAATACTTAATCCTAATTCTTGTAATAAGGGAATCATTGCCATTTTTTGCTCTAATTTTCCTTGTTCTAATCCTCGTTCTAATCCTTCTTGTAAAGCTTCTTGATACACTTTAGTTTCTTTGATTTGTGGTAAGTTTAACATGATTTCTATCTCCTTTATTGTTAGCTGGGGAAATTTATAAATAACTATGGTTTCTATTAGTTTTATTACTTGTTTTTGAGTTTCAATATCTTCTAGTGCGTTTTTCGTTCTAGAGATTAGATTTTTGGCTAATTGTTTGGCTTCTTTTTCTGGTTCTACTACTAATTTTAAGATACCATTACCAATAGAAGTTTGCTCGCTGTTTTCAATTTCATCGAGGTAAATCCTTGATAGTCTTTGGTTAGCTATTTCTCGATACCTTTGAGGGATAGTGACATCGTTATTACGACAATCGAAAATTACAATTACATACCAATCACTATTAACAGGTTTATATTGTCCGAAGTAAAGAAAAATACTGGGAATAATACGGTCGTAAAAATCTTTTTCAGGGTAAAATTGGACTTCAACAAAATATAAGGGTTCGTTGTCAAAGTTTTCTTTGGTAGTAAATAATCCATCTAAACGAAAGGAGCGTTGCTTTATTTCTGGGGCGATAAATTCATAAGCATTAAGATTTGTCTCTGGTTTATTAATTAGTTCAAAGAATATCCAGGGAAATTCTTGTAATAGCTGATAAAAAAGGGTGTCGGTTTTCACTAATTGTTATTTATGGTAGTTGTTATGTGATTCAAGACACGTTTAATAATACCAAAATTTCCTATTGTTTAATTGTGGTGGGCATTGCCCACCCTACGAACTAACATTTATCCATTCTAAAACCCGATTCCAAGCCCACCAAGGATCGGAATCTTGCCACTGTTGCTGACATAAATTATTGCTAATATAACCCACATGACCGCCAAATTCAGTGATAATTCCAGTTAAATTAGAATTATTTTGACAGGCAGTTTCTAACTCAGGAATTAGAGTAGGATCAAACATGGGATCGTCTTTAGCATACATAATTAAAGTAGGTTTTTTTAAATGGGGTAAAATAGCCATAGCACTACTAGCTTGGTAATATTCTGCTACCGTAGAAAAACCTAAACGATGAATCACTAATTCTTCATCAAAAGTCCAGATACTATTAGCCCGTTTAATTGCTTCTGCATCTATATCTTGAGGATGATGGGAATGTAAATCCCAAGCTAATTCCTTTAAAGTTTTACTAATTGCTTTTTCTAAATATTTACCTAAGGGATGTTTAGTAAGATAAGTTAAAGATTTTAATGAATCTAAACTCGGACAAATTACCGCTCCTCCGGCAATATCAGGGTTATTTTCTGCTGCTTTAATTCCCCATAACCCTAATTGTCCACCTAAAGAATAACCCGTAAACCAAAAAGGGGCAGGACAACCCAGAGCTTTCGCTTGCTCGGCAATTGCTACAAAATCATAACCTTCGTAAAGTCCATCAGAAGTCAAAGTAGCCGATAATTGGGCTGTTTTTCCGTGAGCTCGCCAGTCAAATAAAACTACTGCATAATTATCTGCATATGCTTTTCTGCCTAAAATTTTTAAAAACCATTGATTATCTAAATCTCCAGTAATCCCATAAGTTCCGATAATCGTGCCTTTAGGGTTAGTCGGTATAGCAAAAATCCCATGAATTGGTACTTTTTCCGCCCCTAGAAAGACTTTTTCTTGATAAGGGGGTTTTTTGAGGTTAATGGTATTTTCCCAGTTTTTGGGGGCAATTTTAGCGGCATAAATGGTCATGGCTAAACCATTTCTGAGCCAAAAGGGAGGACTATAACTTAATTGCTTCATTGGTGATTAATTTTGTATGATCTTTATAGTTTACAAAAATTAAAATTAATAAGAAAAAATTGTGATTACTCAAACACCAAGCAAACATCTAGAAAATTTAACTTGGACTTGGCAAGGGCACCAAGTGAGATACACTGTTATGGGAGATGGCGAACCATTGTTATTAATTCATGGTTTTGGTGCATCTATGGGTCATTGGCGTAAGAATATTCCTCTTTTAGCAGCCAAAGGTTATCAAGTTTTTGCCCTTGATTTGTTAGGGTTTGGCGGTTCAGGTAAACCGAATTTAGACTATAGTCTAGATTTATGGCAAGAACAAATCAAGGATTTTTGGCAAGAGCATATTAACCAACCTACAGTTTTTGTGGGTAATTCCATTGGTGCTTTGTTAACTCTGATGATGATTACTAATTATCCAGAAACTTCTAAGGGTGGGGTTTTAATTAATTGTGCAGGAGGTTTAAATCATCGTCCTGATGAGTTAAATTTACCTTTAAGATTAATTATGGGAGCATTTACTAAATTAGTTAGTTCTCCCCTGACAGGTAAGTTTATTTTTAATAATATTCGCCAAAAATACCGTATTCGTAATACTTTATATCAAGTTTATTGCGATCGCACTGCCGTAACAGAGGAATTAATTGAAATACTTTATCAACCTTCCTGTGATGTAGGCGCACAGCAGGTATTTGCTTCAGTTTTAACAGCACCAGCAGGGCCAACTCCCGATGAATTATTATCTCAATTACAACATCCTTTATTGGTACTTTGGGGAGAAAAAGATCCTTGGACTCCCATTAAAGGTGCAAAAATTTATCAAGATTTAGCGGTAAAAGGTAAAAATGTACAAGTTTACCCAATTAAAAATGCTGGTCATTGTCCCCATGATGAAAAACCAGAAATAGTTAATCAATTAATGTTAAATTGGTTAACCAATTTATAAATAGAGCAATTATTAACTAAATAAGACAAAAAGTAAATTTGTTTTTCTCATTGTTCATTGGTCATTAATAAAATAAAATGACCAATGACAAGGGACAAATTTCATTAGTTACTACGCCCTAAATTAACCCATTTAATTACTTTTTGATTAATGCGAAAAATAATTGCATTACCTAAACCTAAATATTCTAAACCTACTAATAACAGCAATGATTGTTTTAAAGTCGATTCCAACTGATCGGGACATTCAACAAAATCAAGACATAAAACCGTAGAATTACCCCAAAGCTCTCGAAATACCCGACATTCCTGGGGAATATTGGTTATGAGAGTACGATAACGATCAATTGCTATTTTTTCTAAATTTGCGCTGGTATTATTAGCGAAAGAGTAAGAGTTGGACATTATCAGACTCCCTTGTTAATTCCTTATAAACCTCTATTTTCTAAGGTAATAGAAAATTTTAAACAGAGTCTCCATTCACAGAAAATCTTTATTTTTTGGTAACAATTTGTTAGCTTTTTTAATAAGCTGCGACAATCTCTAAAAGCTCTGCTGTAATAGCAGTTTGTCGTGCTTGTCGATATTGAGCGGTAAATTCGGCAATACGTTCTTCAATATTTTTCTGAGCAGTTTGCATTGATGTGAGACGACTAATATTTTCACTAGCAAGGGATTCTACAAAAGCGCGATAAATAGAGATAAAAAAATATTGACGGAGAAGTGAGGCAAAAAGTAAATCCTTTTCCATAGTAAAAATAGGTAATGAGTGGGATTGCCATGTTTGCTGTTTGATAGTTTGTAACCATTGATGATCGAGGGGTAATAATTGTAATTTAGATGGTTCGCTTAAGGCATTGCCATGAAGACGATTATAAAAAAGGAGAATACGCTCTATATTCTGCTCTTTTTGCCAAGCTTCTATGGAAATCAGCATCTCTTGTACCATAGGTGTGATACCGGCTAAGGAACTAGGCATGGTAAACTCTTGCTTAACTTCATAACCAGCAGTTGTTAAAGCTGGAATAATTCTGCTACCAACAGTAAAAATTGATAATCCTTGGGAAGTAATATTTTCTCGTTCAATTTCTGCGAGCGCATAACGGGTAATTTGTTCGTTAAACTGACCGCACATTCCTTGCTCTGAACCAAAAATAATTGCCCCGCATTTTTTATTTTTTTGGTCATTTCTGCGCTCGGGGATATATTGTTGAATAGAATTATTTTTTAGGACAATATGCAAACCCTGTTCAATAGTTTTGGTATAGTCAGCAAGGGAAATAACTGCTTGTTCGTATTGATGAATATTCACCGCCGCCATTACCTTCATCATCTTAACAACAGATTGTAGGCTTTTTGCTGTCTTAATTTTCCGTCGTAGAGATTCCATAAAATTAGTTCGTGGTAGTGGACTGTTTCAGTTAAAAGTGTGCATTAGTAGGGTGAGCAATGCCCACCAAATCATAAAGACAATCACAATTCTACTGCCCTATTTTAGTTGAAACAGTCCAGTAGGGTGCGAACGGTCGTTCGCCCGTTCGCCCGTTCGCCCGTACAGTAGTTATTGGTTATTATATATTACTCACCTTACTCCTATTTGAAAATGAGATAGATGTAGTGGACTGTTTCAGTTAAAAGTGTGCATTAGTAGGGTGGGCAATGCCCAC
>CAYPSO010000038.1:0-40214 GCA_964413275.1 uncultured bacterium
GCTATTCCTGAAGATGATACTTTTTTAATTACAATTGTTGACAATAAATTTCATGATTCTAGTCCCAGAGCTTTACCATCTTTATTAGAACCCGGTTCAATTTTGATGCAAAAGTGGAAAAAAATTGATGAAGAAAATCAAGGAGAAGAAAATAGCTTTGAGTCTGAAATTGGTACAGTTCTTTATAGGGCTAAACCTATTTTTATAGAAGGAGAAATACAAGGTGTCTTTGTAGCTGCTCACATCACTTCAGGAGAAGAACAAGAAGCATTAGCTAGTTTTCACGTTACCCTTCAAGTATTATCAGGAGGAATGATCCTTGCTATTATTTTTAGTTGGATAATTTCGGGAGTAATATTAACTCCTTTGAAAACCTTAACTAAGACTGTTCGTGATGTTAGCCAATCGGATCTTAATGAAAGGATTCCTGTGGAGGGAAAGGGAGAAATAGCTGAATTAGCCATAACATTTAATGAGATGATGACTCGTCTTCAAAATAGTTTTGAAACTCAGCGTAATTTTCTCAACGATGTCGGACACGAATTGCGAACTCCTATTACCATTATTCAAGGACATTTGGAGTTAATGGGAGATGATCCTGAAGAACAACATGAAACTCTTGCCCTTGTCTTTGATGAACTAGAGCGCATGAATCGTTTAGTTAACGACTTAATTCTTTTAGCTAGATCTCAACGTCCTGACTTTTTACAACCAGAAATTTTGGATGTTAGAGCTTTAACTGAAGAATTTTTTCTTAAGGCCAAGGGTATTACTGCCCGTGACTGGCAATTGGTTAATCGAGGAAAGGGAAAAATTTTAGTAGATCGTCAACGTTTAACTCAAGCAATGATGAACCTAATCCAAAATGCCATCCAACATACTAATTCATCCCAAACCATTACCATTGGCTCAAATCAAGTAGGAAATAAAATTCGATTTTGGGTTCAAGATCAGGGAAAAGGAATAAGTATTGAAGACCGAGAACGCATTTTTCAACGCTTTGTTAGACTTAATCCTCAAAAGCGTTCTGAAGGTTTAGGACTTGGATTAGCAATTGTTCAAGCCATTGCTTCTGCTCATGGTGGTTCTGTAGAATTAATCAGTGAAATCGGAAGCGGATCGACATTTATCTTAGTTTTACCCCTAGAAACTATTGAAAAAAGGAGATTTTGATCGTGAATCGCATTTTAATTGTTGAAGATGAACCCCGTATTGCTTCTTTTCTGGAAAAAGGACTACGAGCCAATGGCTTTATTACTGGAATTGCTATTAATTCCGATGAAACTATGGATATGGCTCTGAGTAATAATTTCGATCTTCTCTTACTAGACTTGGGACTTCCGGGTAAAGATGGTTTTACTATTTTACAAGATTTGCGAGGTCAAGGGGCAACATTACCAATTATTATCTTAACTGGCCGTGATGAAGTGGAACATAAAGTCACAGGTCTTGAAAATGGTGCGGATGATTATGTAACTAAACCATTTCGCTTTGAAGAATTATTAGCAAGGATAAAGCTTCGTTTGCGTAATAATCAACAAAATAATCTTCAGGAGGAGATGCTACTTACAGTAGGAGAATTAGTCATGAATTTACGCACCCATGAAGTTACAATTAATGGAAATCGAGTAGAGTTATCAACACGAGAATTTATACTTCTAGAAACTTTGATGCGCCACCGAGGACAAGTTATGAGTCGTCAACAACTTCTCGATCGCGTTTGGGGCTATGATTACGATCCCGGTTCTAATATTGTAGATGTGTATGTAGGATATTTACGCAAAAAACTAGGTAGTAGTATAATTGAAACCTTAAGGGGTGTTGGATATAAATTCAAATTATAAGAAAAATCTCATTAAAAATTCATAATTAATTCATGTTAATAATTTAGAATTAGT
Source organism: uncultured bacterium (assembly GCA_964413275.1). GTDB lineage: Bacteria > Cyanobacteriota > Cyanobacteriia > Cyanobacteriales > JAABRE01 > JAABRE01. Next base: position 1,899 of record CAYPSO010000038.1, read on the forward strand.
ATAGCGGTTATCAGTCTTCTGAAGTACAGTAAACTCTTGATTTGCAAAGGGAGTGATGGATGAAAGTGTATCTTACTTGGTTGATAACCGCTATAGTATAAACAATATAAGTAAAAAATTATAACTTTTTAATTTCATGAGCAGTATTCTTATTGCTGAAGACGAATCGCGCATTGCTGCTTTTATCCAAAAAGGTCTGGAAAAAAATGGTTTTAAAACTGCGATCGCCTCAGATGGAGAAGAAGCCTTATTGATGGCTCAAAGCGATGACTTTGATCTTCTTCTCCTCGATTTAGGACTTCCCATTAAAGATGGTTGGACAGTATTAAAAAATTTACGAAGTCAAGGAAAACAAATACCTATAATTATTGTTAGTGCTTTCGATGTTACTAATGAAGTAGCTGAAGTTGATGACTATATAACTAAGCCTTTTCGCCTTCAAGATTTACTGATGCGGATAAAAGTTCATTTACCATAATTCAGTAGGGGCGAACAGCCGTTCGCCCCTACTAATTTAAATACGTGAGAGCTTAAAAACTAAATGTACTTCTAATGGTCAATACCAAAATATCCCTATTGTTATTGTTATGATTGGGAGCACTAATCCAAATTAAACCAGGAGTAATGGAAATTTTATCGTTGAGTTGGTAGCGATACAAAGCTTCTAAGTGTAAAGAAATATCTGGATCGTTTCTTCTCCCATCTATGGTAAAGCCACTCGTTCCAATTAACCGAGGTTCTTGACCAATAATGAAACCTAATAAGTCACCTTCCCGAACAAAATCCTCAAAGGCTAATGTCATAGCATAATTCAACACCTCAGCCTTTCCAAGATTCAGGACAGTCGCATCGGTAAAGCCAACCCAACCACCAAGAATAAAGTTAGAATTTATTTCCCAAGAAGCCTCTAAACTATAGGAATTAGCTATCACTGGACGGTTAAGATCGATTTGCGATCGCAAACTACCAGTTCCTGTACTTAAATTAGAATCATTATAGGAATGGAGATAAAGCAATCCCAAGGTAAAGCGATCGTTTGGCTCAATTTCTAGCTGAACCGCAGCACTATAGTCACCATTAAATAAACCATCACCAACACTACTTTTTTCTGGTTCCCCAACATAATAACCTAAGCCTAATTCAATCTCATCGTTAAATTTGTATGTCAGACCAAAACCACCACTTTCAATTAATCTATAAACAGAATTTTTGCGACCAAAGCGGGAAATTGCTCCTGTTCCTGTTTTACTAAAGATGGGATTAATAGTATTGACATCATCTCCAGATGAAGCTACAAAAATACTTATTTGTTTGCCAATGGGAAATAAATAAGACAAGTTGCTTAATTCAAAATCATTATTTGTATTGGTACTAAATCCCAAACGACCTTCATTAGTAATTTTTCTAACAAAAGAAAATTCCTCAAAATTTCCATTGGATAGACCTATTTTTAATTTATCTTTACCTGTAAAACTACTGGTTAAATTTAACTTGGCTCGGTGTTGCAAGGTAAGAGTACCATCGGTATTATCTCCAAAATCATCACTGACACCAACAATAACTTCACCAGATAGTTTAGTTGTAGGAGAAAACTGTCGCTCTTCTAGTTGTTGTATTTGAGTATCTAATTTTTCGATACGGCCACTCGTTCCTCGGCTTGAAAAGCCGAGGCTTGCGAGTGACCGCCTTCCGCGGTTATTTAAAATCGCTAATTCTGTGGCAAAATCAGCTTTTAAGCGTTGTAATGTCTCCCCATCTATGGGACTAAGATTTTCAGTTTTTGATTGATCAAGATGCTCTAAAACTCCATAGAGTCCAAGGGCAAATTCAGAGCGAGTGATGGATTGATTACCTCGAAATATTTCCTGAGAATGACCAGAAATTCCTTCTAAACGCTCAATTAAAGATTTTAAAGCTTGAAACGCCCAATCCGTAGGTTGAACGTCTGCAAGTTGAGAAACTGAAGGAAATTCTGTTGTAGATGTAATCAAGTTCAACTGAGAAGTTGAGGAACAATTTGATAAGTTTTGTTGGACTTGCTCTAGGGCTTGTTCCTGCATCAAAAAACTTGTTTCCAAGAAGCAAAACATATGATTTAGTTAACAACCAACTCAGGATTCTGAACAATGAACTCAGAACTTACTAACTTTTGATAAATTTCCACTAAATCGTCGTTAAGTCCATTCATATCATATTTTTTTCTTACTTGGGCGCAACCAGCTTCCCCAAACTTTTTCCATATTTCTGGATGTTCGATAAAATACAGGAGTTTTTGTGCGATCGCATCGGCATCCCTTTCAGGGACTAGAAAACCAGATACTCCATCTTCCACCAGTTCAGGGATACCGCCATGATAGGTACTAATAACAGGTAATCCCATGGCCATGGCTTCTTTTAAGGTATTAACAGGGGCATCCTGATTACCATCGCTGGCGGTGACACTAGGAGCTACAAATAAATGGCAACTATCAAGAATTTCGATAATTTCCTCTTGTTGTTTCCATCCCATTAGCTTGACAATAGAACTTAATCCCAATTCATCAATCAAGTTTTGCAAGCTAGTTTTAAGAGGGCCATCTCCAATAATATAGAATTCAAGATTAGAGTAAACTTGAGCTACTTGTGCAACTGCTCCAATGGCATACTCAATTCCTTTTTTTTCCACTAAACGCCCAGTGGTAGCAATTCGTACCAAATTATCAACGGGAAAATATCGAGGTTGAAAGGTAAATTTTTGACAATCTAGTCCCGAACCATGAACTACAATTTTTTCAGGATTGCAGCCCAGGTTAATTGCTCGACGACGGAAAAATTCACAATTGGCGAGGAAAAAATCACCTTCAGTAAACAGTTGCTCGTAAACATTTTCCCCCTGTTCTTGTACATGACGACTAATATCAATACCTCGGAAGATAGTGACTAATTTACCTTGAAGAAATCCTCCTTGACGAAACATAAGTGCAGCAGGTCCAATAGTACCAAACTGACAGTGAATCACATCATAAGGTTGAGCATCCAAAAAAGCGATCGCCCGATAAATTCGTTTCCAAGGTTCAGAAGTTTTTCCATATTTAGCTTCATTAAGAAATTGCAAGCAGGATAGGGAATTTTTGTGTAAGTTAGCTAATAATAACCAAATTCCCTTCAAAGTGCACAAAAAAGGATTTTCTGGTCTTTCTGGCGTATAGTAAGTTCTCTCTAGTAAACCATATTCTTCAACTATTGGATGCACTTTATCAGTACCTTGGGGATGACCATTAAGAGCATGAATATAAACCTCATGGCCGCGATCAAGTAAACCAGTAATTTGATTTAGGATAAAGGCTTCCGAGAGAACCGGAAACCGCCAAACAAGGAAAGCAATTTTCATAGTTCGTTATTTGTTATTTGTTATTTGTTGTCTGGTATAGCTTTCAGTAAGATAGTGATTGAGTTTTCTCTCCCAACGTTTGAGAACTTTTGTTAATGGCTTATATTCATTCCCAAAGGTTAAACTGCGGCTCAGGGGTTTGACCGTTGTACCTTGACGTCGCCCACTAAGTTTTTTATATTTAGCTTTAAAATAACCATCTTCTGCCAAATCCCATTTTTCTCGTAGGCGATTGAAACTAGCGATTTTCCAAGCATCACTCCAACGCAGCATAAAGAAATGTAGATCGCTTAATTCTAAAGGAGGCCCGGGAACATAAGTAACAAGTGCAGCAGGCTCAAAATAAATACTACCACCAGTTTGAGCTACCATCATACAGAAATCTAAATGTTCTTTAGTATTTAATATGGCTTCGTCGAGTTTACCGCCAATGGACTGAAAAATTTCTCGCCGTACTAAAACACAATGGAATTCTGCCAATTCGGTTTGAGTACGTTGAAGATTAGGACGAACATCAACAACTTGTTTTCCTTGCAGATACATTTTTTCCCGTAAATGCCTCCTACCATAAATATCAGTAACAATGTGAGATTCACCGCCAGCAAAGTGAATGCGAGTGTGTACTGGTTCTTTTTCACACATGAGTGGGCCAACAATACTCCCTCCTGTTTCTTCAGCACAGGTAACTAAAGCTTTTAGCCAGCCTGTTGTGAAAATCACATCATTGTCACAGAAAACAACATATTTGGTATCCACATGACTTAAACCAATATTTCGAGCCTGATTGGGGGAAAGGTAATAATTTGTTCTGATAATTTGGAAATTCTTTTCTTTGGCTTGCTGTTTTAGGTAACGACTCACTTTAGCAGGTGAATTGCCATCAACATAGATTAGCTTAAAGGGATATTCCGTATATTGGTAAAGGCTTTCTAAGGAAGCTTCAGTGCAGCTAAAGCGTTCCCGGGGAACGATAACAATAGTAACTTGGGGTTCTTGTTTTGCTGATAATTCCATGTTTAATTCTCCTATTTTTTTTTCAATTGATAATTTTTTATTGAGCTATTGATAGCTGATAGTTCCATCGCAACATGGCATCTTTGGCAATATTTTCCACAGTGGCTATCTCAACAGTAGAAAGTTGCGATCGCCATCGCTCGATTCGCTCAGTAGTAGGTGATTGATTAGCCAGCCGATTAGAGCCTTTTTTGGGATTGTGATGGGCAACAATTACTTTTTCAGCTATCTGAGTGCGATCGCCAATCATCTGAGGACAAAATTCCTCTGCCAAAAATTCACAGAGTTTTCTCATTTGAACCTCAGTATCTGATACTAATTCCTCGTATTTAAGCATTTGAACTCTGTCATCTTTGCACCATTTTTCTTGAAAACTAAGGATACTTTCGCACCATTGCATCGCACAATCTTCGACGGTGTGATTTTTCCAACGCTCAACAGTTGAGACAACAACAGCTCTAGGATCTCGTACCATCCAGATAATTCGGGCTTGAGGATACCAATCTAATAGTATGTCTAGATATTGGTAATGTTGAGGAGTTTTTTCTGCCCAACGGGATTTGTTCATACTAGAAGCCAGAACTTCCATGAGGCAAGTAAATATGGTTTTTAGATCTATTTGTTTTGAAGCTAAAATTTTTTCTTGCACCATTATAGGATTGGTAACAATATTAGAAAAGCGATCGCTAGAACTAAAATCTTGCCAAAAGGTTTCAAAATTCTCACTCTTGTTTAAATCTAAATTGTGATATGTTTTCCACCATTGTGAAAGAAAATGAGTCTCACGGGATACGACAATGTTGGGATGAACTGATAACATTGAACGTAGTAAAGTAGTTCCAGAACGAGGTACTCCCACAATAAAAATAGGATTGATACTGCTGGTATTTTCTTGATTATTTAAGCTTTCCATTGGTTAAATGATTCTCCTGCAAAATAAATTAAATCGTGACTAAAGTTTTAGGTTTTATTGGCTGTTGATCATGAATTAAAGATTGATAAAGTTCAGATAGCTCGTCATTAAGCTGATTAATATCGTACTTTTCCTCTACTTTGTGTCTTCCCGCCGCCCCAAAGCTTGGCCAAATTTCAGGATTTTTCAGGAAATAAATCAGTTTTTCGGCGATCGCATCGGGATTTTTTTCGGGAACGAGAAAACCTGAGACTCCATCTTCTACCAATTCAGGAATACCACCGTGATAGGTACTAACCACAGGTAAACCCATAGCCATAGCTTCTTTGAGGGTATTAACAGGAGCATCCTGATTACCATCGGCGGCGGTAATACTAGGAGCAACAAATAAATGACATTGATTGAGGATTTTAATAATTTCTTGTTGTTCCTTCCAACCGTGGAATATTACAAAAGGCTCAATTTTTAGTTCTTGGATTAGGGTTTGAAAAGATTCTTTAAGGGGCCCATCACCGATAATGTGATATTCGATGTTGTGATACTCTTGAATAATTTGGGGAATGGCTCGAATTACATATTCAATGCCTTTTTTCTCCACCAAACGACCTGTAGTAGCAATTCTAATTCGACCATCAGCAGGTAAATAACGAGGTTGAAAGTTAAAGCGACTACAGTCAATACCAGAACCATGAACCACAATTTTATTACTAGCACAGCCTAAATTGATGGCTTTTTGTCGGAAAAACTCACAATTAGCTAAGAAAAAATCACCTTGCTCAAAAAGTTCCTCATAAATATTTTCACCATGCTCTTGGACATAGCGACTAACATCAAAGCCCCGAAAAGTAGTAATCAACTTACCTTGAAGTAATCCCGCATCCCGGAATTGCATCCCCATAACCCCAAAAGTACCAAACTGACAATGGATCATGTCGTAGGGTTTTTTACCAAGGAAAGGAAAAGAGCGGAAAAATAGTAACCAAGATTTTGCTGGTTTGCCATACTTAGGATTGCGCATTTTTAGGCAAGCAAGGGAATTTTTGTGTAAATTAGCCAAGATTAAAGCCCAAGCTTTCAGGGGGCGCAGCCATTTTGCTTGGGGACGTTCCGGTGGATAATAAGTACGTTCCAAAAGACGGTATTTTTCTACATCAGGATGAACTTTATCTGTATGCTCGATGGGAGGTCCTTGGACAGCATAAATATCTACCTCATGCCCTTGTTTCACTAATCCTGAAATTTGATTCAGAATAAATGGTTCTGAAATAACTGGAAATCGTCCGAAAATAAAAGCAATTCTCATGATATTTTTTGGTGGGTAATTATTTTAATTAGTTTTCAAATGAATTCTATTTCTCCCCCAAGTTGGGCGAGAGGGAATGCTCACCAAGAGAGGTTTCCTCGCCATATCCCCTGGAAGCTTGGGGGGCGAAAACCTGATTTAAACTTTTATCGAGGATCAAATGCTTAAGGCTAAAGATATTCATAGCTTGTAAAATCGGAGGATGATCCGTAGCAGGATATTGAATAACACTGAGAGTTTCAGGTTGCAATTGTAAACGCCAACTTTGGCTTTTTTCCATGCCTATAACTTGACTTAACAAAGATGCGATCGCCTCTGAAGAAGCTAAAACTAGACCCGTCGTTAGCCCATTGCAATTCCTTTTCTGTAGTAATGTCTGTTGCCAAATTTCAGTAAAATCTTGACGCAACACCTGAAGTTGAACAGTTTCGGGATGCCGTTCTAAGATTTTTGTCAGGGGATAATTACTCAGACTAAATTGAATGGATACCCCATCTAATAAAGCAGTAAGTTTGCGATCTTGATTTAGTTGAGTATCTTGACTCGGAATCAACAATAACCGCAGTCCTTTTCCCCCTTCTTGAGGTTGAGGTAAAATTTCTTTACCATCAGAAATAAGATTAACTGCTTCCAATTGAGCCGAACTTAGTTCTCCATTGGGAAAGTGTAAAATATTGACAGCACAGTTAGACTGCTGGATAGTATGGTAGTGATAGGGAGATATTCCCAGTGCAGTGGCGATGGCAGCCCGATTTGTGCCACCATGAGCTACTATCAGTAAAGTTTGGTTGTTATGGCGAGGTAAAACCTCTTGCCAAAATTGTCGCAGACGCTTATAAAGGTCAAGGGCAGGATAGAAGTTTTGCTTAACTCCTTCTCGTACAATCTCCATAGCCAATTGATGAGGTTTTTGTTTCCAAAGGAGATACTCTGTGGCAAATTGTTGACGCACCTGTTGAAAAGATATTCCTTGCCAACTGGGTAAGTCAGTTTCTCGTAATAAAGGAACAACATGAATTTGCTGAGGATTGACTCCATACTTCATAGCTTCTAATATTTGACCAGTTGTTTCTTGAGCCCGTTTCAGAGGACTGGTATAAACTGCATCAAACTTAATTTCCCTTAAAAAAGCTCCAGTTTCTCTGGCGGTTTGATGGCCTGCTTCTGTCAAGATAGATTCATCACAACAGCCTTGATATAGTCCCAAAGCATTATAGGTGCTTTGACCGTGACGTATTAGTATAACCCTAGTTCCCATTACTTATCCTCCTTAAAATTTTTAACTATGAACTATAAACTCGGAGCTAATCTGATAGAGCTTGGCGTAATGTCCGCCTTGTTGCATTAATTGACTATGAGTTCCCCGTTCAAGAATCCTGCCTTCTTCCAGATAAAGAATTAAGTCTGCATTTTCCACTGAGCGCAGGTGATGGGAAATGATAAATGTGGTCTTTCCTTGAGTCAGACGCTCAAATGCGTCATTAACTGCTTGTTCGCTGGCATTATCTAAACCCGTTGTTGGCTCATCGAGGATAATGATTGGTGCTTGACGAATAGCTGCTCTGGCGATGGCAATCCTTTGTCTTTGTCCTCCTGATAGGTTTGCTCCTCTTTCCCCTAAGACAGTGTTATAGCCTTGGGGGAGTCTAATAATAAAATCGTGAGCATTGGCCAGGCGTGCTGCTCGCTTAATTTCAGCCTCAGTTGCGCCTAATTTGCCATAAGCAATGTTTTCTCGCACAGTAGAGGCAAACAGGATACTATCTTGGAGAACTACGCTAATTTGCCCGCGTAAGGACTCTAACTTGTACTCCCGTATATCCTGTCCGTCGATGAGAATACGACCAGTTACTGGATCGTAAAGGCGAAGGAGTAAGCTAATTAAAGTAGATTTACCACTTCCAGAAGGGCCAACAATAGCTATTTTTTGACCGGGTTGTATCTCAAGGTTAATATCATGCAAAATAGTTGATGTTGCTTCATAACTAAACGATACATCTTCAAACCTTACTGAACCAAAGAAAGGATGAGCTTTTTTGGCTCTGGGTAAATCTTTCACACAAGGTTGATATTCCAAAATATCTAACACCCGCTCCCCTGAAGCTGTCGCTTTAGCCATTTGCCCCACTTGATCGGCAAACTTACGCATTGGGGGTTCAAAGGATTCTTTAATATAGGTAATAAAAATAAGTAAGTCTCCCGGAGTCAGAGTCTTGTTCAATACCAGTTGGGAGCCCCGCCAAAGCACAAGGGCAACCAAAAAGGAAATTAACACCTGGATGGTACGATTGAGCAAGGCCGACAGTTTTAATGATTCTGTACTTTCTTGAAGATTGACCTGATTTTCTGCCCAGAAAACATTTTCTATGGCTTCGTGGAGAGCTAGAGCCTGAATGACTTTAATCGCTCCGATGGTTTCGCTGGCAGTTGAAGCTAATACACCTTCTGAGTGGCGATGACGACGAGCCGCTTTGCGAATACGGGTAATTAGATTGCGTACCAAAAATAAAAAAATTGGGAAAAGGCCTATAGCAATCAAAGCTAATTCCCAATTAAGGGAAAACATAACCCAAACCATGCCAATCAAGGATAAAGCATTAGTCAAAAATGGTACAATGGCATTGATGACAACATTACGAAGTCTTTCAATATCTGCGGTTACACGGGTAATTAAATCACCGCTTTTAAACTTATGGTGAAAGGAAAGGGAAAGTCTTTGCAGATGATTAAAAAGCTGGCAACGAACCTGAGCTAAAATCTCTACTGTTGCTAGTGCCATTCCTAATTTACTTAGATAGCCAGCAAAAGCACTTAAGGCGGTGATGGCAACTATGGAAGAGGCCAGCAAACTCAACAGGATCATGGGAGGAATTTCCTGTACCCATTGCATTTGAATAAAGCTATTGTCTGTATTGTTAATTAATATGCGATCGAATATAAATTTCAGCGGCCAAGGTTTGAGTAATCTAAAAGCGGTATCTGCTAATAGGGCGACAAATGAACCCGCAATCAGAAACTTTTGCTGACCAATATAAGGAGAAAACTTTAGCAAAATTTTCCATAGTCCGGGTAAAACAGTTGTTAAGTCTTTTTCTTTAGTGCGATAACCCATGTTTAGTTCGTAGTTGAGAAAACTTTATTGGATAAAAACTTTTGTAATTCGGTAGCTGTTTTTTGCGCTCCCTCAAGATTTAAAAGTTTAGAGGTATTAGCAATTGACGGTTGTTTGAGACTGTTGAGAATGCGCTGGGCTAGGAGATTTGGTTTTAGTTCCTCGCTCGTGATAACTTCGACTAGTCCCATTTGTGCTAATTTGCGAGTACGTACCAATTGTTCTTTGTCTTGGTCATAATGACCAATGGGGACAACTAAGGATTTTACTCCTGTTTTAAGAATGTTCATGGTGGTGTTATAGCCCGTAAGACTTATGGAAAGCTCTGCTGTCTTCATATATTCAGGTAAGCAAGAAGTAAACCGACGCAGATTGACATTTTTATATTCAGCACTCATTTGTTGCAGTTGCTGAAATTGTGATTCTGGTAGAAAAGGCCCAGTAAAAATCTGTAAACAATGGGGTATATGCTTCTCTAGGATTGGACTAGCAAGAATCACTGCTTGTAATAATTCATAACCAAGTCTGCCACCACCTACGCTGACGACAATCAGGGGATTTTCTTGATTAATACTGGCCAGAAAATGCTCATCTTCTTGGGTTTTTTCTCCAGTAGCCGATTGCGCTACAAATCCGGTATATTTAATCTCACAATTTAGTTCTTGATAGCGGGGGAAAGTCTCGCCAAAGCTCTGAAATTCTGAATCTGCATGGACAAAAATTAGATCGAAATAGGAATTTATTAATTCGCAAATAATATCTGCTTCTTCTGCCAAGGTTGCCCTACCAATTACATCTCGCAAACTACAGGCAATCTTGGTGGATGGTGCAGTTGTTTTAATGTGTTTGAGTAAAGGTAATAATTCAAAAAATAATTTATGTCGTCCAAAGGGAAAAAACTCTGTAATTAAGCAATCTGGCTGGATTCTGTCAAAGGTTTCTATGAGTAAATTTTTACGGCTTTCCTTGACTGCTTCCACACTGCTACAATCTCCCGGAATTTGGAATTTTCCATCTTCTAACCAAAGTGCTGGTAAGGAAATTAATTCTATTTCGGCAGGCATTTCAAATCCAGTAATGGTTGGGCCTCCGTTAAGAAAATAAACCTGAAAATACTTGGCTAAATTACGGGCAATTTCCGTACTTCTGACTAAATGACCCATACCTGTTAGATACTGGCAATAAAACATTATTTTTTGCATCTATTTAATATCCTGTTAGAAACTTTACTTATTTTTATTTGTAGTTTTTATGAAAGAAGTACCGTTTAGGCTACTATCATTTGTTCGCAAGATTGAGGAGGTAGAGTCGATAATCGCCAAGAAAATCTGGTTTTCCATTTCTGTGCTTGATCTTGATCTAGAAGTTGCCGAAAATATTGGCTTATCCGAGGGAGTGCATTAAGATCTACACTTTGGCAGCGATCTAAATGGGGTGTTTTTTCCTCTAATTCATCGACCAGAGCTTGGATTAAATCTTCAGAGGTTAATTTATCTGGATGAATCCAACGGAATACATTTAGAGTTGCCATTCGTTCCACCCGTAAGAGTTGTTCCTGCACTGGTTGCTGACGGGGAACTATAATTGCTCGTTTTCCTAAAGAGAGAATTTCGCAAACGGTATTATAGCCACCCATGGAAACTACCACATCCGCAGCATTCATATAACTATCCAAATTGGGAGTAAACTCTAACATTTGCACTTGGGGATAGGAACTAGCTGTTTGATATAGTAGTTGGCGTTTTTCTGTGGGCATTTCTGGCCCGCAAACTATAACGTGCCTCACAGATAAGTCTTGAATTACAGTTTGATTGTTAATTAAACCTTGCAAATAAGTGTGTAATAGCTGCTCTCCATCTCCCCCTCCACCAGCAGTGATTAGTACCATTTTATGGTGAGGTGAAATACCTAAATCTTGGCGCACTTGAGCTTGGGGAATAAGATCGATTCCTCGGCGAATATAACCGCAGAAACGTACTTTTTCAGCCACAGATATGGGAAACTGGTATTCTTGACGGATATCAAAGATGTCAGAAGTTCCTGCAACCCAAACTTGGTCGTAATACTTGTCAATGATGTTGTAATAATTATTTTTTTGCCATTGGTCAATTGTTTCTTCTGGAGTATCTAATATGTCTCGCAACATTAAAACCAGTTTACATTCTGGATGATTGACCTTAAGATCGTACAGAGATGGCATTAGTTCTCCTTCTAATCCGACAGGTTTTTTATCTACCAGAAATAAATCCGGCTGAAAATTGGCGATTACCGTTTGGATAAGTTGCGATCGCAATTGCATGGTGTCTTCTAAGGGTGTATCTAAGAACCGAACTCCAAGTTTTCCTTCTTTACATCTACTTACACAGGGCAACTTAATATAGTCCAACCCACGAGGTAATCGCAAACTGTGTAGTGCAGGAGAACCAGACAGAACTAGAATGGAAAGACTAGGAATTGTTTGGAGTAGATGTTGGCAAATAGCTAACATTCTTCTAATATTTCCTAATCCAAAGGCATCGTGGGAGTAAACCAGTAGTTTCATCAATTACATTAGCCCTTCAGTGAATAATAAGGAATTGATTACATTAAGTCTTGTTGCAATCTTATTTTGAGTATCTATCTGGTTTATAAATTAAACATGAAATTAAAATGAGAATTTTCTCATCAAATTCTGAAGACGAAAAAGCCCCCCTTTACTTCTTAAAAAAAGAATATAAAACGAGGGCAATTATTATGAGTGAATTATAGAAATGTTAAAGGTAGTTAGGCTATAACTAATAAGTTTACTTAGCTGCAGCTAATTCTCTTTCTTTTGTCTCCTTAATTACTTCTTCAGCAATATTTCTAGGACAAGGTGCATAGTGGGAAAACTCCATAGAGAATTGACCACGTCCAGAAGTCATAGTTCTTAAGTCTCCAATGTAACCAAACATTTCACTTAAAGGAGCTTCTGCTCTGATACGTACACCCATAGGATTAGCATTTTGAGATTTAATCATACCCCGACGACGGTTAAGATCGCCGATGACATCCCCAATATGATCTTCAGGGGTAAACACATCAACATTCATGATTGGCTCTAATAATTGAGGGCCAGCTTTAGGAATAGATTGACGATAACCGGCTCTAGCTGCAATTTCAAAAGCAATGGCAGATGAGTCAACCGGGTGAAAAGCACCATCAGTTAAGGTAATGGTTAAATCCACACAGGGGAATCCGGCTAATACACCTTTATCAATACTTTGTTCAAAGCCTTTTTGGACGGCAGGCCAGAATTCACGAGGAACATTACCACCAGTTACCTTAGACTGGAAGACAAAGCCACTGCCGGGTTCTCCGGGTTCGATGGTATAATCAATTCTACCAAATTGACCAGAACCACCAGACTGTTTCTTATGGGTATAGCTATCTTGAATTACCTTGGTAATAGACTCACGATAGGCAACTTGAGGTTTACCAACTTCTACATCCACCCCATGAGTACGTCTCAGGATGTCAACCTTAATATCTAAGTGTAATTCACCCATTCCCTTGATAATGGTTTCACCGCTTTCTTGGTCGGTTTCCACATAGAATGAAGGGTCTTCTTGTACCATTTTACTCAGTGCCATGCCCATTTTTTCAGAACCACCTTTTTGTTTGGGTGCGATGGCAATAGAGATTACAGGATCGGGGAATACCATCGGTTCTAAGGTAGCAGGTTCTTTAGGATCGCAGAGGGTATGACCAGTTTGGATATTTTTCATCCCAACAATGGCTACAATATCTCCGGCTTGGGCTGAATCTATTTCTTCCCTATCATTGGCGTGCATTTCTACAATCCGTCCAATGCGATCGGTTTTACCTGTGGCGGTATTAAGAACAGTCATACCCTTACTTAAAGTACCTGAATAGATACGAGTGAAGGTTAAAGCACCATATCTATCGTCCATAATTTTGAACGCTAAAGCACGCAGAGGCCTGTCGGGATCGACGATGGCATAATTTCCAGTTTCGTGACCTTCGAGATCTACTTCTGGCTGAGGTTTAACTTCAGCAGGATTGGGTAAATAATCAATAACGGCATCCAAAACTAACTGCACGCCTTTATTTTTAAAAGACGAACCACAGTAGGTAGGGAAGAAGGCGAGTTCGCGAGTACCCTTACGAATACAATACTTGATTTCATCGACGGATAACTCTTCTCCTTCGAGATATTTTTCCATCAACTCATCATCTTGTTCAACCGCAGTTTCAATCAACTGTTCCCGATAGCTTTCCACATCATCAACCATATTAGCGGGTACATCTTCGATGGTATAATTCATGGGATCGCCTGACTCATCCCAAATCCAAGCTTTACGGGTTAAAAGATCGACTACACCTTTAAATTCAGTCTCAATACCGATGGGAAGTACCATGACTAAAGGTGTTGCCACCAGGATTTCTTTAACTTGCTTAACTACACTAAAAAAATCAGCCCCGGTGCGATCGAGTTTATTGACATAAATAATTCGAGCAACTTTGGAATCGTTAGCGTAACGCCAGTTTGTTTCAGACTGAGGTTCAACACCACCAGAACCACAGAATACGCCAATACCACCGTCAAGAACTTTTAAAGAACGATAAACTTCAATGGTAAAATCAACGTGACCAGGAGTATCAATGATATTAAGTTGGTAATCTTTCCAGAAGCAAGTTGTAGCGGCAGATTGAATAGTAATTCCTCGCTCTTTCTCCTGATCCATGAAGTCAGTTGTTGCTTGACCATCATGAACTTCACCGATTTTGTGGGTTTTACCAGTGAGTTTTAGGATTCTTTCAGTTGTAGTTGTTTTACCAGCATCTACGTGGGCGAAGATGCCTATATTTCGGTATCGAGCGAGGTCTTTTTTCATAATTTACTATCTTAGATTCAAGTGTTAGAACCAATATATGGTTTTCTATTGTTTAGTCTGATTCAGTGGGAATCTGGGCGGCTTTTGTTGCCAGCACCGACTTGGAGAATTTATAATGTTTTGAGCATCAAAATCCCGTTGACAAAAATTTGTCAATATATTTAATAATTGTAAATTATTGTATCCAAATGTGAAAGAGGTTAAAGTTTTTTTACCAAAATAAACAAATATTGAACTTTTATAAGTTACCAAGGATTGCCAATCATCGTAAATGAACTCCAGTAATAGGGATGGGATAAATTAGGATTATTAGTCTCCATTAATTCTGGAGGTAAATCTACGCTGCGACGGTTACTTACCATTTTACCATCTTCCAATTTTACTTCACCCCGAATCATGGCTAATTGTGCTTGTCGCAATGCTTCGGCTTTAATGGGTGTATTGCGTAATTGTTCGTAGAAATTAGTCATTAAGGCTAATGTACCTAAATCACTAACATACCACAGGCTACCCACAGCAGTTTTAACTCCTGCTTGGTTAGCTAAACCTGCAAAACCTAATTCGGCTTCTTCATTGCCTAAGGCAGTACGACAAGCACTTAATACCATCAATTCTACAGGAGGATTATTTAACCTTAAATCTCGCAATTGATTCAATCTTAATTTACTATCCCATAATTGAATATAAGAATTATCTGGTTTTCCGGGTTGAAATTCTCCGTGAGTAGCTAAATGAAGAATACCATAGGGTTCAATTTTACGAGAACGTTGGATATTTTCTAAGGTAAAATTAGAATTATAAAAAAATTTACCATTCCAGATTTTTGAGCTAATTAAGGATATTTCTGTGGGTACAGAAGGTAAAGGAATTTGGTCAGTAAAAGTGTCTGCCCCCATAGCTAATACTTTTACGTTTTGAATATTAACATATCGGTTATCTGTCAGGCTTAAACTTGGCATCAAACCTACACTATATTTTTCCACAATAAAACCATTACCATCATGTAAAGCTGCAATGGGAATTGAGCGCAAATTTTGATCCATTAAAAATACTAAATTCTCAATTTTATTTGCTTCTAAAGTTTCTTGTAATGGTTTAATTATTAATTGATATAATTTTTGACTAGCTGCCATAAATTCTTGATTGCTTCTAGGATCTGCAACACTATTTCTAAATATATTTGCTATCCTTAAAACATTATCTCTGGTTATATTTGTTCTAATCCAAACTGGTTTAGCTTCAGGTGTTACCATTACTATTTGTAATTGATCGTTATCACGATGAGTAAAATTAAGATTACTTAATGAGTCCGTTTCAGAGATATTTTGAGGGGCAAAAACCACATAAATTAAGGCTGGCTTAATACCGCTTGAGTTTTGAATAGTTTTTAAAGTTTGTTGTGCTTGATTTAGATTAGTTGCTTGACAAATACTACTATCTGATGAGGTAGCACTATCTTCTTCTTCATTATTACTTACTGATGAATTTCCTGATAAGCAAATTAGGTCTTTTTCGCCAAAATAATCACTAAATTCGTTGATAAAATGGGATTCTATATTACTAACAAATTGGTCTATTACTAATTCAGGAATTTCTAAGTTTTCTAAATTATTTGTTACTTCAGGAATCTTGTAAAGATCAACTATATTTTCTTCTATATTATTTTGAGGTTCAGTAGTTTCTGCTCCTATTAAACTTTCAATACTTAAAATTGTACCACCCACTCCTGTTGCTGTCCCCGGAGTATTTTCTCCTAATGTTACTTCAATATTTTCTCCTGTATATTGAGTATAATCTAGGGTATCGTTAACATTAATTCCATCAATATTACCGTCAATAAAAGCTTCAGCACCTATAAATTGAAAAGTGTCATCTGTCTCACCGCCGATTAAATTTTGAATATTAGTAAAGCTAGTATTTTCGTTAAGATTTCCTTGGTTTATATTGACAATTTGCCAAGTATTTACTAAGTTATTTCCCACTAAAGTATTGTCACCTTCACCACCATGAATACTTATAGGAATACCACCATTAATTATAAAAATATCGTTATCATTTCCACCCACTAAATTATCTATTCCTGTGAAAGTAAAAACTTCATTAATATCACCACTGCCAGTAATATTCCAAGTATTGGGAGTATCTTCTCCTATTAAAATGTTATCGGGATTATTATTGCCTACTACCCTGATAACACGATTAATCGTTCCTCCCACTGATGTTGCTGTACCGGGGTTATTTGTTCCTAATTTAACAGTAATTGCACCTGCTGTATAGTTATTGTAGTCGAGAATATTATTACCTTCGATACTATTTATATTTCCGCTTAAAAATGGATTATTACCATTAAAGTTAAAGGTATTATTATTACTATTTGTAGTAATATTTTGAATATTGTTAAAGTCTATATTAGAGTTGATATTACCTATATTTTCTCCGTTGATATTAATAGTATTAGAATTATTATTAGTGATCATTGTATTATTACCATCGCCTCCCGAAATATTATTAACTGTGCCGTTATTTAGATTAAAGGTATCGCCAGCATTTCCGCCTACTAAATTAGGAATATTATTAAAGTTTATATTGTTATTAACTGTGCCGCTATTGGTATCTGTTATATTCCAAGTGTTGTCTATGTCTGCACCGATTAAATTAGCACCGCCAAGGATATTAATAGGAGTTGTAATATTATCAACAAGGGTAACGTTACCCGTGCTGTCTGCAAGCCCGATGTTAACTGTAGTGACATTGCTATTAACGGCTTCAATATCTGTAGCAGTTAAGTCAAGAGTATTAGCATTAGAGCCACTAGCTCCGCCAATACGAATATCTCCGAAGGAGCTAACAGGTTGTAAATTTAGAGTTGCGCTACTAACAGAATTTGTACCACCGAGAAAGTCTATTTCTGGAGCAGTCAGGGTGACATTTCCACCATTGGTACTTTGAGTATCTAATAATCCAGAAACTGCGATCGTACCTACACTTGATAATTCTACATCACCTCCGGGATTAATAATATCTCCAACTACCAAATCTCCCGGATTAACTAAATTTCCTGAATCTGTAAGCTGTAGTTGATTTTCGGAAACGGCTGTTAAACGCAAGTCTGTAGTTGCTTCGTTAACTAGACTTTGTAAGGATAAGATATTTCCCGTCCAATCATTGGGACTATTATTAAGATCGATCGCACCTATGATATTATCAGCTTGGATTATACTTTGACCTTCAGGAGTTACAATCGTAATTTTATCCTCCGTACTTGTTAAACTGCCTGTACTAGCTAAAGTACCGCCTACTAAACGAATATTTGTTGTTAAATCGCCAGCATTAAGAATTGCTCCGGGTTTCTCGACGGTAAAGGCTAAATCCGTAGGCTCGTCAGTTGTAGCGGTAAAATCTCCTGATGCACTAAACCAGCTACTGCCGATACGAATACCGTTGGCTGTGGTTAAAGTTAATTCACCCGGTACATTAAGTTGAGCATTAGCCCCGATTACTATACCTGCTGGATTGATTAAGAATAAGTTGAGATTGCCCCCTGTTATTTGTACTGTGCCTTCAATCACCGAAGCATCGCCACTTACTACCCTAGCTAAAAGGTTATTTACAGTTGAGGAAACAATAAAGTTAGCTATTTGTCCATCAGGCACATCAAAGCGAGCAAAACTATGGAATAAATTACCTCCTGATGTTTGTCCTCCTGTAATCTCGTAGGTTAAATCATCAAAACTAACTAAAGTACCAGTGTCATCAAAAGCGGCTACGATGCTTAAAGGATTACCTAAAAGAATTTTTACTGTGCCTTCTGGGGAAGTAAAGTCACCGGGAAAACCATTAATTGTAGGAATAGAATCTGTAGCTGTAGTAGATATAACTCCTGTTGTGCCGTTATTAGTGGCATCACCAACAATAAAGGGTGTCGCAGCACCACCACCATGAGTTATGACTACATTTGCGTTACCTATACCTCCGGCGGTGGAAATACTAGCATTATTACCAAGACTATCTGTAAATGTTTCTGTAGCTCTAATAAATTCTTTACTTGTTAATGTGACATTTCCACCTATACCTGTGTTACTGCCTTGGGCATTAATTGTCGTGACATCAATTGCTCCTCCTGCGCTGAGGGTAACATCTCCACCGTTAACTCCACTGGTATTAATGGTACTTGAAGCTGTTGAAAATGCGATCGCACCATTAGCTATAATTGATAAATCACCCCCATCAGTCACGATATTTGGCGGATTTACAACTGTTGTAGCTGTTAAGTTCTTGATAAAGGCTTCCACAGAGCCAATTTGAATATTTGCCCCATTACTATCAATGCTATTGGTAATTGCTACATCCCCTAAAGTATCAATAACCAAACTACCACCAGTAAAACTATTAGGAGAGCCAAGGATAATTGGAGTATTAATCTCAATACCATCGGGGGCAACTATACCAATATTACCACCTACACCAGATGTTGATGTGCTATTAAGTTGAGAGAAATTAAGAGCTAAAATTCCGCTATGTTGTTGGATGTTAAAGTTTCCGGCTGTACCATTTCCTCCTGAATTTGTCAGAATGGTAATATTTTCGAGGTTAAATCCGTTAGCCGTCAAGAAAATGCTTCCCCCATCCCCTGTAGCAGAAGAAGAATTAAAACTACCTGTGGTAGCATCAATAATATTTCCTCCAGTGCTATTAACTGTAATATTTCCTCCCCTACCAGCACCAGCAGAAGACGAATTAATACTTTCAGACGTATTAGTAGAGGGAAAAATAATATCTCCAGTGGCTGTTACTGAAACATTACCACCATCACCTGAAGAAGTAGAAGCAGTAGTAATAGGATTATTCAGAGTAATTATACCACCACTGTTAAGATTGACATCTCCTCCTGTACCCCCAGCATTAAAATCATTTTCTGTATTAATTGTGCCTGTAGTAATATTTCCTACGGCAGTTAAGCTAATATCACCTCCTGATTGCAAACTAGGAAGATTACTACTATCTAAAGTACCGATATTCGTATCAATATTAGCTGCGGTAATGGTAATGTCTCCACCATTAGTATCAATAATTCCTGTGCCGGAAGCGAAGTTAAATTGGCCTATTCCTTCAATTATTACTTGACCACCAGATGGTAAAGAAACACCGCCAATACTGACATCCCCTGCACCCGTTATTCCACTTGAAGTGAAAACCGTATCAACGAATAAAATAGGAACATTTTCAGGATTTGCTAAACTATCTAAACCTGCACGCAAAATTAAAGCAGAGCCACCTGTTAATATGGGAATATCTGGATCTGAACCTGTTAAATTTGTATCTGCACCTGTTATCACAATATTACCACCAGTAATACTGCCTTGGGATTCTACTTTAAGAGATACTCCTATATAATTACCAAATTCTACATCACCAACTGAGCTAACAATTGGGTCATTTAAACTAATAAAATCGCCCTCAATTTTAAATTTACCAGCACTGGCAAAATGGGCATCTCCTGATACGACTCCCTCACTTTTTAAAGTTAAATCTCCACCACTGATAAAGGGCGTTTCTGGATGGTTTAAGGCAAAAATATCTACTTTTTCTTTGCCTTCAATATTTATATTGTTTACTGCATGGGCAGTAAAATTGTTTTTTATACTGTCTCTAATTAATAGGGTATTATCAGCTTGTAAATTTATATTTTCTGTGGCTTGTAAATTACTTTCTTTTAAAATTAAATTATTACTCGCTTGTAAATCTATATTTTCTCCGTTAATATTTTTGGCTACTATATCTCCTGATTTTATTTCTTCACTTCCTGTTAATAATTCTGGTAAATCTAAAGGCTTAAATGAAACCAATTCTCCTGATTCATTTTGGGGTAATTCAATTTCTAAATTTAAAACATGGCCTTGTTGAGATAATAAAACTTTATTTGTTCCTGCCACTGCGGTAATACTAATATTTCCACCGCTTAAATCTCCATTACTAATTACCGTTTTACCCGATAAAGCTAAAGTATTGCTTTCGGCAACATTCAAGATTCCATTATTAACAATAAATTGAGATTGGGAAGCATCAAACTTAAATTCTAAAGGTTGTCCATTGAGAAAATCAAAATTACTTTCTCCAAAGGCATTAAACCAGTTATTATCACCAAAACCTATACCTGTCGCAGTAGTTGCAAAAAAATCAGCAGGTACATTTAGTTGAACATCTGCACCAAAAATTATTCCCGCCGGATTCATTAAATAAAGATTAGAATTACCGCCAATTACCTGTATTAAACCATTAATTACTGAGGCATCTCCACCGACTACTCGCCCTAAAATATTTTGGATATTCGGATTAGACATAAAGTTGGCAATATCTCCCGAACTTAAGCCAAATTTTTGAAAACTATGGAATAAATTAGCACCATTTCCTGATAGCTTGCCGCCAGTAATATCATATTGATTACCATTTTGATTTACTACAGTATTAAGAGGATCATTGGCTGGAGTAATTTCCTGTGCTTGGATTGGTAAAATCAAGCTAGAACTAAAAGCGATAAAACTAATAAATATTTGTTGTTTTTTCATGGCTTAAATAAAAATAATAAGTTTATCTGTGTAAATAGTATTTTTAATTAATTTTATTTATTAAAGCTTATAACTGTAAGTATTGTTACTTACTAATCAAAATCAAAAACTGTTTTAAAATACTGACAAATCAAGTTCTTTAAAAGATTCAAAAAATTCTAATAATCTTTGAGAAATTTTTTCCATGCCACCACTAACATTAGATTCTATATTAAGAGGAATTACAGGATCGTGAAGGGATAAACGCAATAAAAACCAGCCTTGTTCTTCGGGAGATTGACAAGAAATACGAACTCCCTCATAATTATTAGGTACAATTTGCCAATCTTCTTGACTTGAGGCAAATTCTCTGAGTTTTTCTATTACTTGATTTCCATAACCTTTAAAATCTTCAACCCCAATTTTTAAGCGAAATTCTGAACTTTTCACAGGCTCTTTTAAATTAGCAATTAAATCTGGTAAAGATTTCCCTTCTAATCTCAATCTTGCCAATTCAATTAATAATTTAGTAACCAAATAAGCTCCATCATCAAGAAAGTAATTTTCTTTCATTGCACCATGACCAGAAGTTTCGATGGCTAACCAAGATTCTTCACCTTCTTGATTTAATTTAATCGCTTCATTAATAACATTTTTATAACCCCGTTTAAAACGATGGTGTTTACCCTTTAATTCTCCTTCAATAAATTCAGTTAAACCATCAGAAGTAATCGAATCAGTAACAATTGTTGAACCCTGATGTTCCCTTAAAACAATGGCAGAAATTAAGGCAATTAAACGGTTACGATTAAGTTCATTACCTAAACTATCTACTGCCGCTCCCCTATCAACATCCGTATCAAAAATTATGCCAAAATCTGCTTTATTTGCGATTACAGCTTGGCAAATTGAAGCCATTGCTTCCTCATTTTCTGGGTTCGGAATATGGTTAGGAAATGTGCCATCAGGTTCAAGAAATTGGCTACCTGTAGTATCTGCTCCTAATGGTTTTAGAACTTTTTCTGCATAAAATCCCCCTGCTCCATTGCCAGCATCTAGTATTATTTTAAATCCCTGTAAAGGTTGGTCAAAATTATCTTGATGCTTAACACCTTCTCTTACTTTTTTAACTAAAATATCGGCATAAATTGAGATAAAATCATATTTTTGTATTTTTCCCAATTGCTCGGTTACAGGAAATTGATTTTCTTCAGCAAGGATTAGAATATCTGTAATATCCTGTTTATCTAAACCGCCTTTAGGGGTAAAAAACTTTAAGCCATTACGATTAAATGGTAAATGACTTGCGGTTAACATAATTGCAGCATCACAGTTTAATTCTGGAGTAACTGTACTCATAAACATTGCAGGAGTTGAAGCAATTTCTACATCATAAACCTGACAACCTAATTCTGTCATTGCTTCCATAACTGCTTGACTTAAAATAGCTCCTGATAAACGGCTATCTCTTCCCACAGAAATAGTTAATTCTGAACTAATTTTCTCTGTTTTTTCTGTTAGCCAAGTTACAAATGCTTTACCTATTTTTTTGACAATTTCTGGAGTTAAATTAACTTTTTCATCAGGAATTCCTTCTAAGGCGACACCACGAATATCTGAACCATTTTGGAGTTTTTTCCAGTTAAAATCTTGCATAATAATTATGGTTAAATTAAGAATATTTTTTATTTAATTTAATATATAAACTATATTTACTCGCTTTATAAATTGCATATTTATTTATCAAACTCTAAACGGTGGGTTACGGCATATTTTTAAATTCTAGCTAAGTCTAAATTCTTATTCTTGCCTAACCCACCCTACAGCTACAAACTATTGCCTGTTGCCTGTTGCCTGACGAATTCAAGAAGTCTATTAGTTTGGAGAATAATCATATTATCACCTACCACTGGACTCCGAGCGACAATTTTTCCTTGAATGTTATCTATCTCTAACTTTTTAAAGTCAAGTTTTTGTACTTCTTTGAAAATATCATTAGCAATGGAATCTCGATCAAAATCTCCTAATTCATACCAACGATCACTAACTTTTACCTTTAAAGAACTAGCTAAAAAATTAGGTTCAATGGAAATAACTAATCCCTCAGCATAACGATTTTTGATAGTTGTGATTTGATTTTTTATTGCTGCAATTAATCCCTGCTCTGGTGTTAATTCTAATTCAGGAGTAATAGTTTTTACTTTTTGAGGTAATTCAGGGGTAATCAATTCAGCAGGTATTCCGGGTTCTTCAATGGGTTCTATTTGTTCAGTTGGTGGCGATTTTTCTACTATTTCAACTTGAGGTTGCTGAGGTAAAACAAATAGCCAAATACAAATTCCTACAACTAAAACTAAACCAATAATCCCCGGAATTAAAAAACGGGAAAAATTGACTTTTTTTTGTTTTAATATTTCTTTTTTTTCAGTTATTGTTTCTGGTTCAACAGTTGTATCTAATTCCTCAGTAGTTGCAATATTTTGTAAATCTGCTACTAACTTTTTGGTAGTATTAGCCAAAGTTTTTACATCAGCTAATACTTGAGAATTAGTTACTGATTTTCCCTCTAATTGTTTAGCAATTATTGTTAATTGACTAATGGTATTTTGCAGCAATTTAATACTGTTATTACCTTCGGACATGGAAGGATACTCCTTAGATTATAATTTATCATAAGCTTGCAAAATAATCTCCTCTGTTTCCTGCCAACTAATACATTTATCAGTAATAGAAACTCCGTATTTTAAATCTTTTATATCTGGAGGAATTGGTTGATTACCTTCATTAATATTGGATTCTAACATCATACCAACAATTGCTGAATCTCCACTTATTATTTGGTCAATTACATTAGCAAATACTTCTTTTTGTTTGCGGTGATCTTTACTAGAATTACCATGACTACAATCAATAACAATTTCTTGAGGTAATCCTCTTTCCTTTAGTTTTTCTTCTACTTGTTTAACTGTATTGCGATCGTAGTTAGTTTTGCCACCACCACCTCTTAAAATTATTTGACCATATTCGTTACCTTTAGTAGTTAAAATACTGATTTCTCCCGTATCATTCATCCCTAAAAAACTATGGGGAGTTCTAGCAGCTTCCATGGCATTTAAAGCTACTTCAATATTACCATCAGTACCATTTTTACAACCTAAAGGCATAGACAAGCCACTTGCCATTTCTCTGTGAGTTTGAGACTCAATTGTTCTCGCACCAATAGCAGACCATGAGATTAAATCTGAAAGGTATTGAGGAGTAACTGGATCTAAAGCTTCTGTACCTGCTGGTAATCCAATTTGGGCTATTTTTAATAATAATTGACGGGCAGTTAATAAACCTTTTTCGATTTGAAAAGAACCGTCAATATTTGGGTCATTAATTAAACCTTTCCAGCCTACAGTTGTTCTTGGTTTTTCAAAATAAACCCTCATTACTAATAATATTTTATCTCTGACAATATCCGAAAGAGATTTTAATTTTTTAGCATATTCAATTGCCAAATTAATATCATGAATAGAACAAGGGCCAACTACAATAAATTTTCTTCGATCTTTACCGTCAATAATATTTTCAATATCTCTTCTTCCTTGAAATACTGTTTCTGCTTCTCGATCTGTTATGGGCAATTTTTCTTGTATTTGTCGTGGAGTTAGCAATACTTCTGAAGATTCAATTCGGGTATCTGAGAGTAATTTTACTTTCATGGGAGTGGCCAACATTATATTTTTTTCCTATTTTCCTACAATTTATTGGTTATTAATCATGTCTTCGGGTATCTATTCTAATAATTTTTAGGTTCATATAACATAATTTCCCTTCTGATAACTCAAAAAACTTTACATTTGTGGTAGTAGATTATTTAATCTAGGGGCAATTGTTACAAATGTCAAAGCTGTTTAGAATAAAGCCCTCTAGTGATAGATAATTAAAGTGTAGGGAAATTACCCTTTAGTTAATAAGGGTTTTTAAGATTCTAAGTTCGAGAAATCTAGTAAGTTTGATTAAATAAGTCCTACTCACACCGGGAGGGGAGTGCAATGTTAAAAACAATTACCTATTCCATAGAGATTATTAAACACGAAGCTCATCAACTTGTCTATCAAGGTTCTCTCCATCGTCAACAACCTATATACACATTATGTAAATATATTCCTCCTAGGGAATGGCCGATGGTTGAGTGCGAATTAGAAAGAAATGGTTATTTACTCAGGGATCATATCATTGATTTATTAGCTCAGGAATCTTGGGAAGAAGATTAATAAAGTAAAGCACAAAGAAAATATAAAAGCTTAAAACCCTATAGATAATTAGAAAAATTAATAATTTTAGGGAAGGGAAATTTATGTTTGATTCTAAATTAATTAGTTTAGATCTAAATCAATCATTATGGGAGCGTTTTTTTACTGTAGCTCCTTTGATTATTGTTGGTACAAAGGAAATTGATGGTAGTTATGATTTAGCACCAAAACATAGATGTACACCTTTGGGATGGGGAAATTATTTTGGTTTCGTTTGTACACCACGTCACAACACTT
The DNA here is from genome assembly GCA_964413275.1 of uncultured bacterium. Taxonomy (GTDB): domain Bacteria; phylum Cyanobacteriota; class Cyanobacteriia; order Cyanobacteriales; family JAABRE01; genus JAABRE01. The sequence continues at coordinate 27,571 of CAYPSO010000038.1, forward strand.
ACCAGAATATTCAGCGAGAAAAAGCTTTTACAGTTAGTTTCCCTAATCCAGAACAAATAATTTTAACCAGTTTATCGGCTGCCCCTCGCTGTGATGATAATTCTAAGCCCAGTTTAGCAACTTTACCTACGTTTCCTGCCAGTGTAATTGATGGAATTTTATTAAAAGATGCTTATTTATATTTAGAATGCAAGTTAGAGCGCATTATTGATGGTTTTGGCGAAAATAGTTTGATTGCTGGGCAAATAGTCGCTGCATCTGTACAAGAGCAAGCTTTGCGTGTTTCAGGATTAGACGATCAAGATTTATTACTAAAAAACCCTCTTTTAGCCTACCTATCTCCCGGACGTTATGCCACAATTGACCATAGTAATTCATTTCCTTTTCATCGTGGATTTAGTAATTAATAGGAATGAATTATGAATTATGAATTATGAATTATGAATTATGAATTATGAATTATGAATTATGAAGCTAAGAGCTAACCGCTAAAAACTACGAACTACCAACCACGAACTAATTAAAAATGGCTTCTTCTCAAGCAATAAAAATACTGGATTACTTACATTATAAACAAGGAGAAATGATTGATTTACTAGAAACCTTAGTAAACATAGAATCTCCTTCCTCTCTTGCTGAAACCCAAAAACCAGTATTTCATTTGTTGAAACATGAACTATTAAAAAGAAATTATCGAGTAAAATTAATTACGGGGCGTAATAGTGGTGGTAATCTCTTAGCAATACCAAAAAAGCGTAATTTTCAACAAAATATTCAACTTTTAATTGGTCATGCTGATACTGTTTGGCCTTTAGGTACATTAGAAAAAATGCCCCTTTATCGTCGTAATGGCAAGCTATATGGGCCTGGAAGTTATGATATGAAAGCGGGTTTAGTATTTATGGTATTTGCACTAGAAGCTTTACAAGCATTAGAAATTGAACCCAAAATTGCTCCTGTAATTTTTATTAATTCCGATGAAGAAATTGGTAGTTATGATTCAAGAAATCATATTTTACGTTTAGCAAAAATAGCAGATCGAGCTTTTGTTTTAGAACCTTCTCTAGGGCCTGATGGTAAACTAAAAACTAGGCGTAAAGGAGTAGCAGAATTTACCATTACCATTATTGGTAAAGCTTCCCATGCAGGATTAGCTCCAGAACAAGGAATTAGCGCAATTTTAGAACTTTCTTTCGTTATTCAAAAATTATTTGCTCTCAACGATCCAGAGCGAGGTGTAACTGTTAATGTAGGTACTATTGACGGCGGTATTCGTCCCAATGTAGTTGCACCGGAAAGTAAAGCGGTAGTAGATGTGAGAGTTTTACATTTAGAAGATGCCCAAAGGGTGGAAACAGCGATTAGAAATATAGAACCAACCATTCCGGGTGTACAAATTATGGTTGAGGGGGGATTAGAAAGACCTCCTATGGAAAAAACGCCTCAAAATGAAAGACTTTGGCAATATGCGGTCAAAACTGCTTTAGATTTAGGTTTGAACATAGCAGAAGCAACCGCAGGGGGAGGCTCAGATGGAAACCTAACTAATATCTATACTCCTACTTTAGATGGTTTAGGAGCAGTTGGTGATCTAGCCCATGCTCCGGGGGAGTTTGTTTATTTAGATAGATTAGTTGACCGAGTGGCTTTGTTGTCAAATTTACTTTTACTACCACATTTGAACTCTGTTCCCACTTTTTAGCAACTTTTCACTTTTGGGATTCGTTGGGTTTCATTCTTCAACCCAACCTACGAGATTGCTCTGTTCCTACTTTTTAGTTCAATTAGAGATTATCGTTTCATTTTTAAACTAGAAAATATTTTTTCGGGAGTTAATTCAAGATCGATTTTTTTTAATATAGGTAATTTTTGTTGATTACGGTATATTATTGGTATTTGCTGAGGTTGAAACACCAAAATTGCTCTTTCTTCAGGGTCAATTAACCATCCTAATTGGCTACCATATTCTAAACAATATAAAATATTATCAATTACCTTGGTTGATTTTTGATTGGGAGAAAGAATTTCAATTGTCCAATTAGGAAAAGAATTAAATTCATTAGCAATATCTCCTTCAGTTGTAGTCGGAATTCTCTCCCAATAAAAGACAGAAATATCTGGTACAATTGAACGAGTCCCAAAAGTATTACGCAATTCGGGTAAAGCATAAGCAATTTCAGCAACTTGGTTAATAGTTTCACAAAGAGTAAATTGCAGTTTGCTATGTTGTCCTTGGGGCATTGGTTTCTGGACTATTTTATTGTTAATATATTCATAAGCTGGAGAATCTTCAATATAAGAATGTTCCAGAAATTCTTTGAGACTTAGGGTTTCAATAGGCGTTATGGTCATAACAATTATAATTTAGAAATTACTGTTAGTTTTATATTAATAATAGTAAATGCGATCGCAATAATATAAAGCCAACGACATCGAAACTGAGTTAGTTACAGGTTAAAAAATGTTACACTTGTTACATAGCAAATATTATAAACTTTTTCACCTTTTTCATAAAAAACCAGAACAGCATCGCTAATTTTCGCAATCTGGAATTACAAGAATTAATGAATTTTTACTAAAAATTTAATATCAATTGGAGAATAAATTATGAAATATTTTTACACTTCTATGACCAGAATTTCTGATTTAGAAGCAAAACCCTTTCAAGTTAAACCACTTCCTAAATCCCAATGGCAAACAGGAGACTATGTAGTCGGGCAAATTACCTCGCCCACCGGAAAACACCCAATTATTGAATTACCCAATGGCAGGATGATGGAGGTAATGGAAGGAGATTTAATTGTGGGTGCTTTTGGTATTCGTCAAGCCACCTTAGAAGCAGTGGGAAATTGGGAGGATATTGGTGAAGATGGGCGCATGGAAGCCTTAACCGAAGGTGGTTTATTTGCTAAGGCTACTTCGGTTTCCTTTATTGTGGATAATTTACCTGCGATGGTTTATCAAGGTCATATTATGCGTAATGATGAAAAAGTCTGCATGAAGGATTTTGTTCTTGATATACCGGTGGTTAACTATAACTGCCCAACAATTATGATGATTGGTACTTCCATGTCATCGGGTAAAACTACTACAGCTAGGGTAATTATCCATGAATTGAAAAAATTAGGTTTAAAAATTGTTGGGGCTAAATTTGCAGGTGCAGGACAATATCATGATATTCTCTCCATGCAAGATGCGGGGGCTGACGCTATTTTTGATTTTGTGAATGTGGGAATGCCTTCGTCTATTTGCGATCCAGAAGAGTATCGTTTAAGTCTGCGTCAATTATTGTCAATGATTGCTCTAGAGCAGCCAGACGTGGTGGTTGCAGAGGCAGGTGCATCACCTTTTGAGCCTTATAATGGTTCAATCGTCTTAGAGGAAATTAAGGATCGCATTTGTTGTACTGTGATGTGTGCATCTGATCCTTATTCAGTCATGGGTGTTATTCAAAGTTTTGGTCTGACTCCAGATATTATTAGTGGTATAGTGACTGATACCACTGCCGGGGTGCAGTTGGTGGAAAAAATGACCAAAATCAAAACCCTAACCTTACCAGATGCTCAGTCCATACCTGAATTGATGGAGATTTTGCAGGAAAAGTTAGGTTTATAGTCAAAAAACACAGAAGAGGAGAGAGAGGAAACAAAGAAAATGTCAATTAAATTAGCAATAATTGGCGGTGGAGTGATGGCAGAGGCCATTCTTTCTCGTCTTCTTAGTCAAGAAGTTTATCATCCTGAAACAGTATTAATTAGCGATCCTGTGGCGGCTAGACGGGATTTTTTAGAGCAAACCTATCAAGTAAAAGTGACTGCTGATAATCAGGAAACTAAACAAGCTTCGGAAGTTATCTTATTAGCCATTAAACCTCAAATTTTAGATCGAGTTGTAGCAGATTTAGGTGATTTCAATAGCAATACTGAGATAGCATTAATTTCTATTTTAGCTGGCGTAACTTTAGCTCGTTTAGAAAAGGCTTTTCCAAATCGCCCGGTAATTCGGGTTATGCCTAATACCCCTGCTACCGTAGGAGCAGGAATGACTGCGATCGCATCTGGAAAGTTGACAAATACTTCTCATGTTACTCTGGCTAAATCTATTTTTGGGGCAGTGGGTGAAGTAGTAGAAGTGCCAGAATCTATGATGGATGCGGTTACTGGGCTTTCTGGCTCTGGGCCTGCTTTTGTGGCTTTGATGATTGAAGCTTTATCTGACGGTGGTGTAGCTGCGGGTTTACCAAGGGCGATTGCTTCTGTGTTAGCGGTACAAACGGTTTTAGGCACAGCCCAATTAGTGCAACAATCGGGTTTACATCCTGCTGAACTAAAAGATAGGGTAACAAGCCCCGGTGGCACAACCATTGCAGGTGTAGCAGCTTTAGAAAAAGCTGGTTTTCGCTCGGCAGTTATTGAAGCAGTGAAAGTTGCTTATCAACGTTCCCAAGAATTGGGGAAAGATTGAAGCTAAGGCATTGAGAATAAATAAACCTGTACACATAAGCTTGTTTATCCAAATATATGTAAGGCAAAAACATGATTTACTGTATAACTTATTTTTGCTTACTGCTTAAGAGCTAACAGCTAATCGCTAATTGCTAATCCTAAATTCAAGTTAAAATTGTAGTTAATTATTTTTATTAATATTTCAAATTTTTCTAGTTATGAATAAAGTTGTTGTGGGAATGTCAGGAGGAGTAGATAGTTCTGTTACTGCTGCTGCCCTCTATAATCAAGGATATGAAGTTATTGGGCTGACTTTATGGCTGATGAAAGGTAAAGGTCAATGTTGTTCTGAAGGCATGGTTGATGCTGCTAAAGTTTGCGAACAATTAGGTATTACTCATCAAATTGTTGATAGTCGGGAAGTTTTTTCTGAGCATATTATTGATTATTTGGTATCGGGTTATCAAGCTGGGGTAACACCTTTACCTTGTTCTCAATGTAATCGTTTGGTTAAGTTTGGCCCAATGTTACGCTATGCCAAAGAAGAATTAGGAATTAGCCATATTGCCACTGGACATTATGCTCGAATTAAATATGATGAAAATAGCGGTAGGTATCAGTTATTAAGGGCAGTCGATCCTAAAAAAGATCAGTCTTACTTTTTATATGATTTAACCCAAGAAATGTTAGCTGGCTCTTTATTTCCTTTAGGGGAACAAACTAAAGAAGAAACTAGAAAAATTGCAGCACAATTAAACCTTTCAACTGCGGATAAACCTGAAAGTCAAGACCTCTGTTTAATTGAATCTCATGGTTCAATGCAAGGTTTTTTGGATAAATATATCTCTCAAAAAGAGGGAGAAATAGTTAATTTAGATGGGGAAGTTTTAGGACATCATCAAGGAGTACATCACTATACTATAGGTCAAAGAAAAGGCTTAGGTGTTGCTGCGGCTGAACCTTTATATGTGGTGAAATTAGATACAGTAATGAATCGAGTAGTAGTAGCCAATCGAGCTAATGCGGTGAGGGATGAATGTTATGTCAGTCGAATAAATTGGGTTTCTTTATCTGGCATTTCTACTCCTATTCGCTCTCAAGTACAAGTACGCTATCGCTCTCGCCCCGTGGGCGTTACCGTGATTCCTATGGAAGATAAATTGAAATTAGTTTTTGATGAACCTCAATTTAGTATTACTCCCGGACAAGCGGCGGTTTTTTATGATGGTGATGTAGTTTTACTGGGGGGAATTATTGAAAAAAATTGATGTAAGGTGGGTGATATCATTTACGATTTATCATTTATCAATGTTTAACTCGCGCGTTCCCAAGGTGAGGAAGCGAAGGAAGCCCGCGCCGCCATGAGAAGTCGGAACGAAGCGCCACCTGTGGGCGCATTCGCAAGCCGACTTGGCGTCGAGCCGAGATACGCGCGAAATGGGACATTCGTGTTAAGAAATATTAAGCACCCATGTATATACTAGCTCCTTCCATGTATATACTAGGGAGGTACTTAAAGCAAAAAAGTAATTAATCAAAGTGACATCAATTGAAAGGACGGCTTACCCTAGATTTAAAAGTTACTACACAGCAGAAGAACTTAAAAGTATTTATACCCCTACGACAGAAGAAAAACTCTTAGCTGGTAAACATACCAATAATTCTAGTAACTATTTGAATTTTTTACTCTTATTAAAAACCTTTCAAAGATTAGGCTATTTTCCTAAACTGAGAACTATTCCTCCTGCAATAGTTAATCATCTTAAAAAAGAATTATCTTTACCATTCGACTTAACAATTGGGTATGAAAATAGAAAGAATCATCATCGCCATCGGTATTTAATTTTGGAGCAGATGAAGGTAAATCAATTTAACCAAAAAGGAAAAAGCTATTTGGTTAAAATTGTCACAGAAAAAGCCTATTTTATGAGCAATCCTGCTGACTTAATTAATGTAGCTATTGAAAAATTAGTCAAGCAAAGGTCTGAATTACCTTCTTTTCGCTTCTTAGATAGAGAAGTAGCCAGAATCAGAAATCAGGTTCATCAAGTAGTTTACCATCAAGTTACTAGTCAACTATCTCCTTCAGATATTGAGAGACTCAATAGTTTATTAACTCGTCATCCAGTTGAGCAAAGAACTCCCTATAATCAACTAAAAAAATTACCCCAAAGTGCTACGAGAAATCATCTGAATGAATTATTAGTACACCAAAAGTGGCTGGAGACTTATGGCGATGTTAGTCATTTTTTGACCGGGATAAGTCATTCTTTGATTGAAGACTTTGCCCTATTTGCTTCTTGTTTAGATGCAGCAGAATTGAAAGATATTACTGAAGCTAAAAGACTGACACTCTTATTATGTTTAATTTATTCAGAACAAGTTAAAACTTGGGATAATTTAGTCGAAATGTTTCTGAAGAGAATGAGCAAAATTCATCAATTAGCTGAGGATGAGTTAAAGATACAGCGGCAAAAGCAACAAGAAACTGTCGAAAAATTAGTTTCAGCTTTTGGGGGAGTGCTGATGGTTTTATCACCAGAAGAAGAAGAAGAAAAGTCCGAAAAATCTATCTTAAATCAAGTCTATTCTCTCTTAAGTCCCTATGGTGGGATTGACCAACTGGTTTCCGAATGTGAAGCAGTTAATGCCTACAAGGGAAATAATTATTTACCGCTTATTTGGCGTTTTTATAAAAGTCATCGCAGTGCATTTTTTCGCTTAATCAATGCTTTAGAGTTACAATCGACTACTAATGATTGTCGATTAATGGATGCGGTCAAGTTTTTGTTAGCCAATGCACATCGAAGAGGAGAATGGTTAAAGGGAGAAATCGATCTTTCTTTTGTTTCAGCTCAGTGGCTTTCTTGGGTTGTTGATAGGAGGGGAAAACAAACAAAAATAGTCCGCCGTCACTTTGAAGTTTGCGTGTTTTCTTACTTAGCTGCGGAATTAAAATCGGGAGATCTTTGCGTGCAAGGAAGTTCTGAATATGCTGATTGGCGAAAACAGTTATTGAGTTGGGATGAATGTGAAAAACTTATTGATAAATATTGTGAAGATTTAGAGTTACCAAAGGATGCCGATAGTTTGGTTTCTTACTTGAAATCCTGGTTGACAGATACGGCAGCCAAAGTTGATTCAACTTACCCTCAAAATGAGCAACTAATTATTAATGACGATGGCGAACCTGTCTTAAAAAAATTACCCAAAAGCCAAACTAGTCCTACTTTAAAAAATTTAGAAGCTCAGCTCGCCGAGAGAATGCCCAATCGAAATTTAATTGATATTCTCAGGAATGTGGATTACTGGACTAATTTTACCAGACATTTTGGGCCAGTTAGCGGTAGTGACCCCAAAATAGAAAATCCCACTGAACGTTATTTATTAACTACTTTTACCAAGCCCTTCGGGCTGAAGTAATGAGTAATAAGTAATAAGTAATGAGTGAAAGCCCGAAGTTTGGTCTAAAGCCTCCTCATTCATGAGGAAAAAGCTAAAAATATAATTCAATAATTGAATCCTCTGACTTCAGGCAGAGGTATTACTCATTACTCATTACTCACTACTCATTACTCGTGAAAGATACGATTAATTGGGAACTAATTAGAACTCATTGGCAAGATTTAATGCAGGTAGTTTTATCAATTTATACGGGTAAAATATCTTCGGCTACTTTGTTGCGAAAATTAGGTAATTATAGTCGTAAAAATCGCTTATATAAAGCTTTTCGCGAGTTAGGTAGAGTAATCAGAACTATCTTTCTTTTAGAGTATATTCAAGACCCCAAATTGAGGCGACAAATCACGGCGGCTACTAATAAAGTTGAAGCTTATCAAGGGTTTGCCAAATGGTTCTTTTTTGGGGGTGATAGTATAATTACTACTAATGATAGAGAAGAGATGGAAAAAAGAATTAAGTATAATGATTTAGTTGCTAATGCAGTAATCTTTCACAATGTGGTTGATTTAACTAATATTTTACCAAGCCCTTCGGGCTGAAGTAATGAGTAATAAGTAATAAGTAATGAGTGAAAGCCCGAAGTTTGGTCTAAAGCCTCCTCATTCATGAGGAAAAAGCTAAAAATATAATTCAATAATTGAATCCTCTGACTTCAGGCAGAGGTATTACTCATTACTCATTACTCACTACTCATTACTCGTGAAAGCAATTAAAAAGAGAGGGTTACTTATTAGATAAAGATGATTTGGCTGCCTTAAGTCCCTATCTAACCAGTCAGATCTAAAGGTTTGGGGATTATCTAGTAGATTTTAGCCAAATTCCGCCTAGTTTAGATGAAAATATGCTTTTATCTCTTTGATTCATTAATATAAATCACCGCCTCTGGCAAAGATTTCAATTACTTCAGTACGAGTAATGTGATTCTTCTGTGCTATTTCTGCCAAGATTTTCCAGGCGGTATCTGTTAATCTCATGCTTCTTAAGCGTTTAGTTTCTCCTGCATAGTCAGGGACAAATTTACCATCTTCTGCATGGACTCTTCTGGGGGATTTTTGTTTTGTACCTGAGTATTGGTTCATGTTCTACTTTGAGTTCTCTCCCTCTAGTATATACATGGAAGGAGCTAGTATATACATGGGTGCTTAATATTTCTTAACACGAATGTCCCATTTCGCGCGTATCTCGGCTCGACGCCGACTTAGCAAGGGAGCGGTGAGAGCTCGGCGAGGTTTCCTCCGAAGTTTATACGCCCCGCCATGAGCAGGCTCACCAAGAGAACGTCCTTCAAGACAACCTCACCGGGTTCGCTCGTCAATGTTCAATGTTTTGCTGTTGTAAATATTCACCAACATCATGAAAATTATTCCAAGGAATATAAGGTTTATTTTCTTCTTCTAAATACTCAATTAATTTATCTCTAGCAAAAACTAAATCTGCTTTTAAAGCCATATTAATATCTGTTAAAGAGTCACCAATGGCAATAGTTTTTTCGGCCGGAAATTGTGCCATTACTTTTACTTTAGCGACTAATTCTGTGTCTGCTTCGTAATCGGAATTAACTTGTAAATACTCACTGCTAGTATCAATTTTAACTGCTGCGATCGCCTTTACCCGATGTAACAAATTTTCCCTAGCAATTACTTTTTCTACCATGTCCTGAAGCCCACCAGAAATGATTACAAAAGGAATATTATGGCGATCGAGAAAATCAAGTAATTCTGGTAAACCTTCACGAACTGGTTTACTTGCTGCATATTCAAGAATATCGCCATAAATTTGAGAAGGAATTGACTCTAAAATTGTTCTTACTCCTTCCCTTAAAGTTATTTTTTTTTCATATAGTTTGGGCATAATTAGCGATGATAAATCTGGGGCAAATTCCTTTAACATTCCCGCAAAAGTTTCAACGGCCGTGATAGTTCCATCAAAGTCACAAAATATAATATTTTTCATTAATTACCAATTATTAATGCCCCATATAAATTCCTAAAGCTCTAGCAGTTTGAATCATAAAACCATTGGGATCGACTGCATCTGCACAACGATCTTCTTGGTGACACCATTTAATCATGGGCATAACTTTATCTAGAGATTTGCTTTCTACTTTACCATTTTCTAAAATAACCAGATGATTAAATTGTTCTTGCTCGATTAAAGTAACAGCTTTAATCCCAAAAAGAGTAGCTAAAAGGCGATCGTTAGAAGAAGGAATACCACTTCTTTGTAAATGACCTAAATTAGTAGATCGACAATCTACTCCTTCGAGATTACATAATTCTTGATCTCCATTTTGACAAAGCTTATCGCTGTATTCTTGAATTACATTTGCTAAAGTATCTCCTATATATTTTTCTTTATTACCTTGAGAATTTTTTATCCCTTCAGAAATAACAATTAAAGCAAATTTACGTCCTTCATTTCTTAATTTTGCTAGGAGTTTACAAATATTTTCGATTAAATTTTCTGTTAAATTTGGCACAATTTCCGGTATTAAAATAATATCAGCACCCCCAGCAATCCCTGCATTTAAAGCTAAATGGCCGGCATCTCTTCCCATTACTTGAACTACCATAACTCGTTCGTGACTAGCAGCAGTAAAAGTTAGATCGTAAAGAGCATTAGTAACAATATTAATGGCAGTATCAAAACCTACCGATCTTTCTGTAAAAGGAACATCATTATCAATAGTTTTAGGAATAGCAATTAAGTTCCATCCTGCTTGTTTAGCTAAATCATAAATTATTTCTAAACTGCCATCACCACCAATGGCAATTAAGGCATCTAAATTAAGCAGTTGATAACCTTCAATAATTTTATTTGCTATTTCTGGATCGTGAGGATTTCCCTTACTTAAAGAACCTAAAACACTACCACTTAAAAATTGTAAAACATCTAATCCTTGAAGTAGCCCCGGAATGTCATAACCATGATCTTTTAATTTAAAATCTTCTGGTTGAGAGTATCCTTGAACAAGTCTGATAAAGCCATCTGTTCCATAGGGAATACCATAAATTTCCCAACCCTTAAGAGTTGCGGCTTTAACTACTGCCCTAATAACAGCATTTAGTCCGGGACAATCTCCACCACTGGTTAAAATACCAATACGTTTTTTTTTGTTATTTGTCATGAAATTAATATAAAATATTTAGTAGTAAATTAATTGATTTAGTTGAGAAAAGATAATAGTTATCTTTATACTATTAAACCTATTTTTGAGAATATTGTTTACATTGAACATATTACTAAAATGAAAATTACTTTTCACAGGTTTATCTTCTCCTAAGACATAATATAAAAGAAAAATTATAAAAATTAATCTAATAATATGAAATTAAAATTAAGATATTGGATAATCCTATTAACTTTAACGGTAATACTGGGAATAGGTCTGTTTACTAATCAACAAGCAACCAGTGTAGTATCTGACGCTAAAGTACAGCACGTCATAGAAAGATTAAGTTTTGGAGCAGCACCAGGAGATTTAACTAGGGTTCAAGCTCAAGGAATAGAATCCTATATTAAGGAACAGTTGTCTCCTGAAAATATCTCAGAATCAAGATATTTAACCGAACAATTGAACCAGTTAGAAACTTTAAATTTAGATAGAGTACAACTGTTTAATGAATATGCAACTTCAAAGGGACAACAAAGACGTCAATTATCCCAAGAAGAAAGAATGAGGGAATTTCAAAAGCTGCGAAAAGTTCCTCAACAGGCAATTGAAGCTCATTTATTAAGGTCGATTTATAGTTCTAAACAGTTAGAAGAGGTAATGGTTAATTTTTGGTTTAATCACTTTAATGTCTATCTCAGAAAAGGACGACCTATGTTCCTTTGGGTAGGTGATTATGAAAATACGGCTATTCGTCCCCATGTTTTTGGCAATTTTCGAGATTTATTAGAAGCTACGGCAACTCATCCAGCAATGTTATATTATCTGGATAATTGGCGTAACACTGCACCCGAAAAAGCATCAAAAAGAGGAGCATTCAGGGGTTTAAATGAAAATTATGCTAGGGAAATAATGGAGTTACATACTTTGGGAGTTGATGCTGGTTATAGCCAAGAAGATGTGGTTACTCTCGCTCGTATTCTTACAGGTTGGGGGATTTCTCCTAGTGGTAATGGTGAGTTTTATTTTGATGAAAAACGTCATGATTATAGTGACAAGGTGTTTTTAGGTGTGTCGATTAAAGGTAGTGGCATAGCTGAAGTGGAACAAGCTTTAGATATTTTAGCCAAGCATCCGGCTACAGCTAATCATATTGGTTATAAATTGGCTCAATATTTTGTGGCAGATGAGCCTCCTCAGAGTTTAATTACTAAACTTAGTGAAAGTTATATAAGTACCGATGGTGATATTCGTTCGGTTTTAACAACTTTATTTAATAGTTCGGAATTTTTAGATAGTCAGTATTACGAACAAAAGTTCAAAACTCCATATCAATTCGTTATTTCAACAGTGCGAGCCACAGGGGTCAAAAATCCTAATCTTAAAAGGATTCAAGGAATGTTGAAACAATTAAATATGATGGTTTACGATTGTCCTACTCCCGATGGTTATAAAAATACTCAACAAGCATGGTTAAATCCTGATGGGATGCTCAGAAGATTAAGTTTTACAACTGCGATCGCAAATGGTCGTCTTGAGCTAGATAAGAATCAGAATGAATTAATCGATGCACAACAATTAATTAATACTTTGGGTAATAATTTCTCTGAACATACCCAACAAGT
>CAYPSO010000039.1:0-39746 GCA_964413275.1 uncultured bacterium
GGGCGCGCAGCGTGCCTTCGGCATCGCCTAAAAAGATCTCAAATGGGTTCTATAAGGGTTTAAAGCACATAGCATTCAAATAAACCTTAAGCTAACTAGACAACTATCTTAAGGATAACTGACCCAAGACGATACGCCAAATGTTTATTCACTTTTCCTTGTAACGTTGCCCATCACCCGCCGCAGATAGCCTTTGCATCATAACCGATCAACTCTCGGCGGTCGGTGTGCATGGGCGTTGTTGTGCTGCTGGCGCTAGTAACCAAGGACTTGCAACCGTTGCTTGAATGCAGCTTCTAAGGTGAGATTATCACTGGAAGAAAAGGAGCCAGGAATTTCCATCAACCTAGCGTTTTGCAGTGTACCAAGATCGAACGGGCGACCGCCACTGTCTTCTATTAGTTGAGCCACAATTGCTTTCGCAGCTTCATCGTCAGATGTGATCGCAACTGCCAATTGCTGATCTAAAGGACGCTCTGCCCATCGTCGCAAAGCAGTGGGTTGAAAGCTGCTGTAGGCTTTAACCAATCTAGCTCCTGGTAATAGTTTTTGGATTGTCTCTGCACCAGAAACATTCTCGCCAACCATTCTAACGATGCCACCGCTCTCAGCCCAACGGTAAGGGTTTGTCGCGTCGATGACAATTTTGCCTGCAAGAGAACCAGCTTGAGCGATCGCTTCATGCACAAGCCAAAAATTCGGAGCGAACAACACGACATCTGCAAAATTTGCGGCTTCTGCGGGTGTGCCACTCGTTGCATTAACACCAATCTGGGCAGCCAGTGTCTGTAACCGTTCTGGGGAGCGTGAGAAGCTGAACATCACTTGATGTCCAGCTTTCGTCCAAAGCTCACCTATCGTACTGCCCACATTACCGGAGCCAATAATTCCAATATTCATAACGTTCTCTCAATGGAATGAAAATTCTAAATTCCGTAGTAGTAACGTTCGTCAATGACTTTGCCATCCTGCCAATGCTGAACTGAAACATGATGGCGCGTGATTCGACCCAACTCTTGGTGCGTTAGATCGGTAAACCATTCCGACATAATGAGATCGTCACCAAAAGCAACTATTTTAACTTCAGCACGGTGTAGTTCAATCAGATTTTCCAAGAATGCAAGATGTCGCTGACGGTTTGCCTCTTTCCCGACCATTGGAGAATTCTCATTATCTCGCATCACGACATCATCGCTGTAGTATTTCTCAAACACCTCCATATTTTTTCCTTGTGATACGAGATGTTTGATGTCTTCAAAGATCGCTTGCACATTGGTACTCATGTCAATATTCTCCGTAGATTGCTATCGTTGAAGTAATCGCCATGCAATGTTCCGTCCCATTCCTTGCCCGTACGCTAACTGCCCCCAGAAGACTGCGAGGGATTCTAGAAATTTGGAGGCTTGCAGTGTGCCAGCATCGATCGCCTCAAATCCAAGCTCAGTTAAGAGTTGAGCGACAATTTGTTTAGCCTCCGCATCATCCCCGGCATAGAACATTGTGGCAACTTCCGTCCCATACTGCGGGTCTGCCATTGTCTCCCAACCCACTTGGTTGAGAACTTTGACCACCTTTGCACCTGGGAACCAAGCTGCAACCTGTTCCCCACCGGACTGAGCCAAATTCAATGAAGCATCTAGTTGATTTGCAACCAGTGGGTTCGTGCAATCAAGCAAAATTTTACCATCTAGATTGTCGATCGCCTCAACCACATCAGTCATCGCGTCCCAAGTTACGGTGAGTACGATAGTTTCCGCTTGAGTTGCTGCCTCAGCCAGCGTTGCGGCTTGAGCGTTTTCTCCAATTTCTGTGAGGAATGTTTGCACTTTGGGGGCATTTACATCCCGCACTCCGAAAATTATTTTGTGTCCCTGCTTTGCCCATGCTCTACCGAGTGTAGTGCCGACGCTTCCGGCTCCTAAAATTACTAGTTTCATGATGATCCTTTTGATATTGTTATTGGTTGAATTAGTTAATTAGTTAATTGCGGTCACATATCCACCATCGACTCGATAGTTAGTCCCGTTCATAAAATCAGCGATCGGGCTAGCTAGATATGCTGCAAGATTCGCGACATCCTCAACTCGCCCGATTCGCCCTGAGGGATTTGGCCAGATTTCACGGGCTGTCCGCTTTTCGAGTTCCGCCCAGTCATCAGTATTCCAACCGTTTTCTGCCGCAATCCCACGCACTGCCTTCTCCAGACCAGGTGTCAAAATACTGCCAGGAGAAATGGTATTGACTGTAACGCCCGTGTAGGCCAGTTCTTTCGCCAAACTGACCGTTAGGTTAACAATCGCTGCTTTCGCTGCTCCATAGTCGGCGATCGCCGCTGTGGGTTGGGTCGCCACGCCACTCGAAATATTAATAATTCGTCCCCAGCCAACAACTTTCATCAGGGGTGCAAGTCGTTGAATCAATCGAACACCAGACACTACATTTTGTTCATACACGCTTGCCCAAGCCTGAGCAGACGCATCAAACCAACTGGACGAACCACCCCCACCGGCATTGTTAATCAAGATGTCAATTCCACCAAAGGCTTGAATGGCAGTATTGGCAACTTGCTCCGCCGATGCATCCTGTGAAAGATCGCCGATCGCAACCGATGCCTGCCCGCCATTTTGGGCAATCTCATCCGCGACTTGACGCGCGCGTTGCTCGTCACGACCATGAATAACGACAAGCACCCCTTCTTTGGCCAGCGTTTTGGCGATCGCCTCCCCAATCCCGCTGCTGCTGCCTGTTACCAATGCTCGTTTGCCTTGCAAATTAAGTTCCATGATTGAATTTATCCTAGTGATGTTGTGAATGAAGACCGTTGATGGTGGGTAGAAGTTAAACCGCGCTCGGACGGCGATCGATGCCCTTTGCCAAAATTTCTGGATGCACATTGTGAGGAATTGCCCAGCCGCGTTCCCAGAAATAGATATTGATCTCAACGGTGTTATCCGCAACATCCCACCGGACAACCTTGCCATCCTTGATGGTCAGTAGCATCGTTTCGATTGAAGTACCTTCTCGCCCAGTGGGTTGCATCCCCATAAAGACTTCAGCATGTTTCCAATCCAAGCACACCGTAAAGAAGGCGCGACCATTTCCTGCTGCATCGATCGCTTCAAATTCATCCACGAGATCGACCCGCGCTTGTAAGGCATTCACAAATTGTCCTGCCCATCCTTTCAGGGCTTCTCGTCCTTGAATGCCTCGCCCCATCGTGGAATTGACTAAGACATCTTCTGCAACTAGGGCATCCCAGCGATCGAGTTCACTGTTTTGAAATGCTTCGTAGAGTTCGCGGACAAAGGGATATTGAATCGTCATGATTGTTTCCTCAGAAAGATGGTTGGTTGGGAGGCTGCTTTTATTTTCGCCGCTCTCCTTGATTTACAATATATTTTATTTACAATCTTCTAGGAAGAGGCTAAATTTCACTTCTTTATCCACCTTTTGTTGATAATCGTTATGAAGAGCTTGTCGAATATGCTGGCATTTGTGCGAGTTGCAGAGGTTCAAAGCTTTGTTCAGGCATCGAATGTGCTGGGATTGTCTACCTCTGCGGTGAGCAAGGCAGTCGCTCGCCTAGAAGCAGACTTAGGCATCAAACTTCTTCATCGCACGACTCGCAGCATTAGCCTAACTGCGGATGGAGTTCGCTTTTATGAAGGATGTCAGCAATTACTGGGAGAGCTAGAAGCACTAGAAGCAGAAATCCAAGGGAGCCGTGCAACTCCCATAGGGCGCTTGACCGTCAGCGTTCCGGCGGCATTTGGACGAGTTTGCCTAGTGCCCATTCTCAAGTCATTTACTCAGGCTTTTCCTGAGATTGTTTTAGACATCTCAATGGACGATCGCACTGTCGATCTAGCTGAACAGGGAATTGATGTGGCGATTCGCACAGGACAACTGAGTGACAGTGCAAACCTGATTGTTCGCCAACTGATCACTTACCCTGTGGTGGTTTGTGGCTCACCCATCTATTTTGAGCAATATGGGCAACCCCAGCATCCAGAGGAGCTTCAGCAATATTCCTGTTTGAACTTTCGCAATCGAGCGACTGGGCGCTTCTATCCCTGGTCTTTTGCGGTTGATGGCAAGGTAGAACGATATGCCGTGAGTGGTTCGATTGTGTTTGACAATGCTGATGCGATTGTGCGATCTGCGATCGCTGGATTAGGGTTAAGCCAGATGCCCGCATTCTTGGCAGCGGAAGCAATTTCAACTGGTAATTTAGTGGAAGTCCTCAATCTTTACCGACCGCCAGAAGTTCCGGTATGGGCTTGTTATCTTGATCGTCGCTTTGTCGCGCCGCGAATTCGATCCTTTGTCGAGTTTATGGCAACCCAAAAAGAGGTGTTTACAAAAATGTGTACTCTGACAAGAACTTGACTTAGCACATCAACAGAGAAATCTCAAATTGCTTCCACCACCTAGAAACGAAGCAGCACAACGATTGCGTTCAGCGGCAGCGAAAGAACTTAACCGATAGATGAAGAATCTCTCAACTGTCCGCTGCAACGCGATGGTTAGCTGGCTGTCAACTACCACAATCTAGGCTGAAACCAACCCAAGCTGCTGCATCACTTCCAACAAATTGCATTCATACCACCACTCCACAATCTTCCCGTTAGCAATCCGAAGCAAAGTGAAATCGTTAACTTTGACCGCTTTACCTGTCGGTGAAGCTCCTAAAAACTCGCCTGTGTGGGTTCCTTGGATTGTTGTGCGATACACAACTTTGTCTCCCTCAGCAATGACATCTTCCATCGTGTGATGAATGTCTGGAAATCCTTGGAATAGGCTCTCGTTAAACGTTTTGTTAGCTTCCAATCCAACAATGGGTTCTGCCGCACTGTTGAAATGATGAACTACATCCGTACTCATCAACTCGTCCCAGGTCGTTTTCCAATTCGAGTTTGTACCCCAGCCATCTTGGGCAAAGCGGAGAGCGATCGCTTTGTTTTGTTCGATTGAAGTAGCCATAATTCTCCTTTCAATACGCTACCGTATGGATATAGATTAATGTGGTATCGCACAAATGTCAATACGCTACCGTATGGATAAGAAAACTGAACTCCCGAATTTGACCCGGCAAGATTGGATCGCTCAGGGACTCAAGATATTGGCAGAAACAGGGGTTGAAACAGTCCGAGTCGAGCCACTTGCCAAACTCATGGGTGTGACTAAGGGAAGTTTTTACTGGCACTTCAAAAATAGAGAAGATCTGTTAGAAGCGGTTCTGCAAGAATGGGTCAAACTTCAGACTAATAGTATCATTGAACGAGTTGAGACAATGGGAGGCGATGCAATGACGAAACTGCTCTACCTATTTGAATTAGCGGTTCAGGATGATGGTCGAGTCGAGAATGCAATTCGGGCTTGGGCAACGAACGATTCCAGAATTACTACTGTTCTTGCCGAAGTTGATCAACGCCGTTTGGACTACACAAAAGACTTATTTTTACAGGTTGGCTTTGCACCGTTTGAGGCACTGGTACGCGCCCGAATGGCTTACTA
Source organism: uncultured bacterium (assembly GCA_964413275.1). Taxonomy (GTDB): domain Bacteria; phylum Cyanobacteriota; class Cyanobacteriia; order Cyanobacteriales; family JAABRE01; genus JAABRE01. Next base: position 5,518 of record CAYPSO010000039.1, read on the forward strand.
CGCGCTTGTTGGCGAGTTTACGATCGGGGCACGAAGCGACCAGGCGGAACGATTAGCTGAAATACGGCTACAGCACGCAATTCTTACTCAACGAAGCTGAATCTTATTTGCCCCACAGATCACCTTCAGACTACAGCCAGCACGACTAAACGAAGCCAGCTAACTTATAATTGTACCGCAGTTGCGGTATAATACCCATTATAGCGTAATATTACCGCAAATCATGGATAAATGTCAACTCTTTTCTACTCCCCATCTGAATCTCCTTTCCTTAATAAGTTCGGCGTACCATTCGACTCAAACATATGAGCCGTCGTACATAAAATGGAGGATAGATAACTATCCTTACCAAAAAACTTATTCAGGAAACTCTAACTAAACTATAATTTACTATGAGTTCCATCACAGAAAGGTTGATTTTTAGTATGCTTACACAAACATAAAGCTACTTTTTTCTTTTCTTCTATGGTGAATTTAACAGGGGTAAAATCTGTTCCTTTATGACTACCATCACAAAAAGGTTGATTGCCAGATTTGCCACAACTACACCAAAAATAATCACCAGATTCTAATTCTAAAACTACGGGTTTTTTATCAAAAATAGTTGGCTCAGTCATTGTGTTTTCTCCTTAAATATTATTCATTTACTTGTTGTTCAGCTAATTGTTTAGTATGCAATACTGCTTGTTTAATTGTTTCCGATATATCACCTTCTGGAGTTAAGGAATCGGAAATAATTAGTTGCCAATTAAGGGCAAATTCTAAGGTTATAGATTCATTTTCTACCTCAGAAATATGTATTTTGTTAATTACTGTACCCGAAAAAATTGGATTATCTACTAAGGTAAAAACTACTTCCTTGGTATTAACATTATAAGTTATTTTTTCTTTGAGAATCCCTGTAGGAATGGTCATTTCCCTTAGTACATGGTCGTTATCTTTCGCTAAAATATTGACTTGAGAAACTCCGGGTACATATTTTTGTGGATTTTCAATTTTGTCAATTAATAACTTTCACAATACTTCTAAAGGAGCATTTACTGGAGCAGAAAAAGTTGCATAAACCATATTTATGGTCAAACCAAATCAAATAGTAATATTTCCGACTGATTGGCATTACCCGTTAGAATTAAACTTGTTTCTTCGGTAATAGCTGCACCATCTCCAGCATAGAGAATTTCATTATTTAAGGTAATGGCACCTTTAACTATTTGTACCCAAATCCCTCTTTCTGGAGAAGTTTTATAAGTAACTGTTTCATCTCTTTGCAAAGATGCAGCATATAAGTTAACATCCTGATGAATAGTTACTGAATTATCACGGCCATCTTGAGAACCAATTAAGCGCAATTGACCGCTTTTTTCGGCTTCAGTAAAGTTTTTTTGCTCGTAACTTGGTTTTAAATCTGTTTTCTCTGGTAATATCCAAATTTGCAATAAATGTACGGATTCTTCCTGTGAGGAATTAAATTCACTATGGCGAATTCCTGTACCTGCACTCATACGCTGAATTTCTCCCGGACGAATGATTGAACCATTACCTATGCTATCTTTATGTTCTAATGCACCTTCGAGTACATAGGTAATTATTTCCATGTCTTTATGTCCATGAGTCGGAAAACCCGCACCTGGATTTACCTTATCTTCGTTAATAACTCGTAAACTCCGAAAACCCATATATTTTGGGTCGAAATAATTACTAAAGGAAAAACTATAGCGAGTATCTAACCAACCAAAATTAGCTGCTCCTCTTTCTTGGGAATGACGAATATTAATCATAATCATTTCCTCCAATTAGCTGTTAGTTTTTTTATTGGCTTATTTATAAGATACATTGTTTTGTGTTAAAAGACAATATACTATTTTATATACACTTTGTCTTTATATAGTTGACAATAATGGATAAATTAGAAAGTATGCGGGCTTTTACTAAAGTGATTATAGCTGGAAGTTTTGCTGCTGCTGCTAGGGAAATGCAGTTATCTCGCTCGGCTGTTAATAAAATGGTGATTGATTTAGAAACTCAATTAGGAGTGCAATTATTACATCGCACGACTAGAAAAGTAACCATAACCGAAACAGGAAAGGCTTTTTATGAGCATTGTTTAAGAATTTTGGCTGATATAGAAGAGGCAGAATTAGCAGTTTCAAGACTTAATGAAGAGCCAAGGGGCATTTTTAAAATAAATGCTCCCATGTCTTTTGGTAAATTATACTTAGCAGAGGCGATCGCAGATTTCATGGCACAATATCCTCAATTGCAAGTACAATTAGTATTAGAAGATAGATTTGTTAATCCCATTGAGGAAGGATACGATTTAGTAATTCGTATTTCTGAGCCTTTTGAATCTGCTAGTTTAATTGTGCATAAATTAACCACAATTAAGAATGTCTTATGTGCTAGTTCAAGTTATTTAAAAAAATATGGTTTTCCTAACTCTCCTCAAGATTTAAACCAGCATTTTTGTTTACATTATGGTTATTTAGCATCAGGAAATCAATGGAAACTTAAAGACAATGATCAAGAATATTTAGTGAATATCAAAAGTAAATTATGTTGTAATAATGGCGAAGTTTTAGCTGAAGCGGCAAAGAAGGGATTAGGAATTGCTTTATTACCAACCTTTATTATTTCTGAATCTTTAAGACGCAAAGAATTAGAAATTACTTTACCAAAATATTCTGCTCCTGAGCTTTATTTGTCAATTATTTATCCAGTAAATCGTCATCTTTCTACAAAAGTAAAGTTATTTACTGAATTTTTAAAAAACAGATTTAATAGTAAAATAATAAATAACGAATAAAAATTAAAAATTAGTTTAAAAATGAGTGAAATAATTAATATCGGCGAAAAAGCACCTATTTTTCAAGCTGTAAACCAAAATAATGATTTAGTTAGTTTAGAAGATTTTTTAAATCAATGGGTAATAGTCTATTTTTATCCTAAAGATAATACTCCCGGATGTACCACAGAAGCTAAAGATTTTACGGCTTATGAACAAGAATTTAGGGAATTAGGTGTAAAAATTATTGGTATTAGTCCAGATTCTAGTCAATCTCATCAGAAATTTTGTAACAAACACCAATTAACCATAACCTTATTAAGCGATGCAGAACATGAAATTGCCTCAAATTATGGCGTTTGGCAATTAAAAAAGTTTATGGGTAAAGAATATATGGGAGTAGTGCGATCGACTTTCTTAATAAATCCTGAAGGTAATATCGCCCATATTTGGCCAAAAGTGAAAGTTAAAGGTCATGTTGAGGCAGTTTTTAACCACCTTAAACAATTATAAAAATATAGTCGAGGTTAATCGATCTATCCATGACCTCTACTTAAATCATCTACTTTACTGAGCGATACGACTGGTTTCTGCAGACCAAGCAGGGCTTGATGTTGAAGGACGAGTTATAACCTGATTCGGTTGATTAGCTTCATGAACTACTCCAGAAGGTGTACTTACTTGAACACAACTAGGAGTGAATAAAAAGATACTTTCGCCAATACGCTCTTGATGACCATCAATAGAATATGTACCACCAGCAACAAAATCTACAGCCCTTTGTGCTTCTTCGGGTTCCATAATATTTAGATTTAAAACCACTGAGCGTCTTTGTCTTAAAGCTTCGATTACCTGTGGCATTTCATCAAAAGAATGTGGTTCAAAAACTACCACTTCTGTAACGCCATTATTTAAACCAGGCATTCCAATTACATTATTTTTAGTTCTGCCATCCATAATTGATTCTGTTGTCATATTATTTCTGATTTTACTACGAGAATGATTTTGGCGATTTTCATTAGTTATTGTTTGTGTATCTTGTTGTTGATAGGAGTTATCATAATCCTCCTCATCATCTTCATAGTATTCTTCATACTCTTGGGCCTCATTCAGACCAACCATATCTTTGATTTTATCGAAAAAGTTCACAGTTACTTTCCTCTACGAATTCGCTACAATTTAATTTAAACTTTACTTGGTCTATAATCTACTATAATTTACTCCAATTAATAAATAAATTCAACGATCGCAGAAAATTTATTTATTAATCATTTTTTCTTATTTTACCTATTTTAAATAAGGTTTAATTAATTATAAATATAGACTTTTTATTCTTAATTTCTACTACCAAATATTATAGTACCTAAACGTACCATCGTTGCTCCCGCTTTGATGGCCAGTAGGTAATCCCCTGACATACCCATTGATAATTCATTCATATTGATATGCGACCATTTTTGTTGTTTGATTTTTAATGCTAGTTTTTGGGTGGCTTGAAAGGTTTGCAATCGTTCTGATTCTGATAAACCTAAAGGTAAAATTGTCATTAAACCTTGAATTTTTAGATGTTCGCATTGATTTAATGTAGATAAATCATTCAATAATTCTCCTTGATGCCAACCATATTTATTTTTATCTGGTAATAATTTTACTTGCAGAAATACTTGGGGATAACAATTGATTTCTTTAGCTACTTTATTGAGATGTTGAGCTAATTTTAAACTATCAACAGAATGCAACCATTGAAAAGATAAAAGAGCTTTTCTTGCTTTATTTGTTTGTAAATGACCAATAAAATGCCAACAAATATCAGATAAATCTTGAAGTTGTTCTTGTTTTTCCAAAGCTTCCTGTAGGCGACTTTCTGCAAAATCTCGAATTCCTGCTGCATAGGCTTCCCGCATTAATTGGGGCGAAACAGTTTTGCTAACAGCAATCAAACGTACTTTATTTGGTAATTGTTGACGAATTTCAAAAATACGCTGACCAATACTTGTCATCAGAAAGTACCTTTATAAACAGAGTTGAGTTGTTCGTACTCAGTAAGTGGCCCATAGTGGCGTAATTTTCGCAAACAACCTTCAACTATTAAACGTGCGTCTGAGCGAGTAACGGGTTCAAAAGCCACGTCATTTTTAGTAACTACCACAACAAAAAATAAACGTTGAGCATAAAGGGTAGTAAATAATTCCTTATTATTTTCGAGTTTACACACTCTATATAACAGTCCGAAAGTTGGGTGATTTATATATGTTTCGTTATTCATTAATTATTGAGACGGTAGTAATAGATTTTTGCAGAAAAAATAATACAAGAAATTGGTTTATCTTACTAATCCTGAATTCCATTTTACAATGTAGTGAACAGATTTTAGAATAATTTTAAAGCTGTTAACTGAGCTTTAGCTTTTTGTAACGATTCATACCATTCCTTTTCAGGATCGCTATCTGCAACTATTCCCGCTCCGACTTGTCCCCAAACTAAATTTTTTTGAGGTGATTTGCTACTATATAATAGGGTGCGGATAAGAATATTTAAGTCTAAATAACCTCTTTGGTCTAAATAACCGCAAGAACCGTAGAATAAACTCCGACTTACTGGTTCAAGCTCCTCAATAATTTCCATACATCTTACTTTTGGACATCCAGTAATTGTACCTCCGGGGAAAAAACTACGAATCAGATCGATCGCATTATATTCTGGTGATAAAGTACCTGTAATATTACTAACTAAGTGCATGACATGACTATAGCGTTCAATTGTCAGGAGTTCATCAACTTTTACCGATCCCCATTGACAAACTTTTCCTAAATCATTACGTTCTAAATCCACTAGCATGATATGTTCGGCTATTTCTTTAAGATTATTTTTTAATTCTTGAGCTAATTGTCGATCTAATTCTGGAGTTTTCCCCCTCGCTCTAGTACCGGCAATTGGTCTAGTTTCTGCTTGATTTTGTTTTAATTTAACCAATCTTTCTGGGGAACAACTAATAACAGCACCCCAGGGAGTTTGCCAATAACTAGCAAAAGGAGACGGATTAATTTGATGTAAATTCTGATAAATCAACCAACTAGATACAGTAGTTGTAACTTGAAATCTTAAAGACAAATTAGCTTGAAAAATATCCCCAGCTTTAATATATTTTTTAGCTTGTTTTACTGAGTTTTCATAGTCAATTTGAGAAGTAAAATAACTAATTTCTGATTGATGTTTGATTGGTGTAATTATCTGATCAATTTCTTGATAGTTTAAAAGGTTTTCTAAGTGTTCTAATTTCCTTTTTTCAGGTGCAGCTAACCAAATTAATTGTTCTTGATGATCTAAAATAGCAAAACAATCTGGCTCATACCAATAAGCTACAGGAAAAGGTAAATTATCTTGATGAAAGCGAGGTAATTTTTCGATTTCCCAAGCTAAATCATAGCCTAACCAACCTAACCAACCTCCTGTAAATGGTAAATGTTGGGGAGCATTAATATCTTCAATATTTTCTGATAAGAGTTTATTTAAAAAAGGTAAAATTTTTCCTATTTTTGGTGTCCATAATTGAAGTTGATTATTAATAATTTTAGGACTACCAGCACAAATAGAATAACGGGATAATTGAGGTTGATCCTTTGGAGTAGGAAAAGGGCTTTCTAAAAGAGTAGAAATATTATCAGACTGAAATAATCTTGCAAAAATTTCCGATCCAGTATGTTTTTTTAAAGGATGCGATCGCCAATATCTCATTTTAGGGAATAGTTCGTAGTTCGTAGTTGGTGGTTAGTAGTTAGTAGTTAGTAGTTGGTAGTTAGTAGTTAGTAGTTGGTAGTTGGTAGTTAGTAGTTATTCGCTAACAGCTAATCGCTAACAGCTAACAGCTAATCGCTAACAGCTAATCGCTAAATTATGCTCAACCTAATGCTACTCTAGCCCACCAGAATAAACATAAACTAAAAAGAGCGATCCAGTCATAATTTTTTAACTTTAATTGATGCCATTCAACCTTATGTTGATTAGGAGTAGTAAAACCTCTAATTTCCATAGCTACGGATATTTGTTCTGCTCTTAGAAGCAAATTTTCTAAAACTCTTTCTGATACCATTAACCAAATTTTAAAGCTGTTTTTAAATCCTAATTTTTTCCAATCAATTCCTCTAGTACGAATCGATCTTGCTAAATTTTGTATTTCTTCTAATACTAAGGGAATAAAACGCAAAGAAAGGGTTAAAGTTAACATGATTTCTGTTATTGGTACTCCCCATTTTCTTAACGGTTGAGATAATTCTTCTAAACCTGCGGTAATTTCTTCAGGAGCAGTGGTTAATAAATAAATATTAGTGCTATAAATTAAGGTGAAAAATAGGCTACTAATTCTCACTGCCAAATCAAGAGATCGCCTAGTAATTGTTATCCAAGACTCAGAAATTAAAACATATTTGTAATCAGTACCAGCAACAAATTCTAGCTCACTTTCAGGTAATCTTGGCTGATAACCGATTGATAATCCATCCGGTGCAACAGCAGTAATAACAAGTAATAAACCACAAAAAGCTATTAACCAGCCCATTTGTTTTTGCCAAACTCGAAAAGGTATTGTGGCACAAAAAGTAAGTAAAATTAAAATAACAACTAAAGCAATACGCCAAACAGAAGTAGCGAGTAAAGGAGCAGCCAAAAAACTCATTAACCAAGCTAATTTTACTCTGGGATCGAGTTTATGTAGCCAAGTAATAGGTTGTTCTAAATATAATCCAATGGGGAGCGATCGCAGTAAATCCATTTTTAGTTATTTGTTCTTTTTTATCGAGCTTTAGTTATTAACTCATTATTAATTATTATTGCTTATTTAACAATTGAAGTGGCAATATTAGGACTATTAGGATTTACAGTCAAGGTGCGGTTACTAGGAATAATCACTAAATCCATATCTTCCATAGGAATTGCACCTAATAAAACTTGATCCCCCATCACTAAAGCACCAGTAAAACTAATTCTATTTTTAAAACCAATTTGAACAGGGCCAACATAAGAAATTAATTGACGAGTTCCATCGGCTAAAATAACTTCTTTGCGATCTACTTCTTCTAATTGTAATTGAATTTTAATATGTTCTGGAATACATAAATGTATTGCCCCAAAATCAGCTAAAGCTTCAACTTCTAGAGATTCTAGATCGCTTTTAACAGGATTTTTGAGTAAAATTTTAGCCATAACTAAACCCATTTTTTGGCTTTTTCCTTAACTGAAAAATTATTAATTAAACTTTCGTTGCTCTATTTGCACTTCGCTCAACTTCACGAGTCTTTTTACCTCGCCAAATTAATCGAATAGGAGTTCCTTTAAAGCCTAACTGTTCTCGAAATTGTTTTTCAATGTAGCGTTTATAATTATCATTAAACCTTTGGGGATCGTTAACAAAAATTGTAATAGTTGGCGGTTGACTTCTGATTTGAGTACCATAATAAATCTTCCCTTGTTTTCCTTGGCGACTGGTGGGTGGATTATGCCAATTAACAGCATCCTGTAATACCTGATTAATAATTGAAGTTGTTACTCTTCGACGATGTCCAGTAGCGGCCTCATCAATTAAATCTAGGATTTTCTCAATTCTTTGTCCAGTCATGGCACTTACAAAAATAGTTTCAGCCCAATCCATAAAAAATAAACGAGCTTCTAACAATTTTTCATATTCATAAATAGTATAGGAATCCTTTTCGACTGCATCCCATTTATTAGCTACAATAATTGCAGCTCTACCTTCTTCAATAATACGACCTGCTAATTTTAAATCCTGTTCTGTTACCCCATCTATAACATCAATTACAAACAGAACAACGTCAGACCTTTTTATCGCTTTAAAAGCCCGATTAATCCCAAAAAATTCTGCCCCATATTCCACATTCTTTTTACGTCTAATACCTGCTGTATCAATTAAGCGATAAGTAGTATCATTGCGCTTAATTATGGTATCAATGGCATCTCTAGTAGTACCAGAAATAGGGCTAACAATTGCTCTTTTTTCTCCTGTTAAAGCATTCAATAAGCTAGATTTGCCCACATTCGGCCTGCCCACAATTGCGACTTTAATTTCTTCCTCTTCTTCAGGAAGCTCATCCATAGAAGGCAAATAAGTAATTAATTGATCTAATAAATCCCCTGTACCATTACCATGAATGGCAGAAATAGGATAAGGCTCGCCGATACCCAATTCCCAAAATTGAGCCGACTGAATTAAGCCTTCTTCTACGGATTCGCATTTGTTGACAGCAAGCACAACAGGCACTGTTTGTTGACGTAACCAATCGGCAATTTCTCGATCTGCGGAAGTAGGGCCTGATTGACCATCTACTACAAATATTGCTACACTTGATTCAGATAAAGCCATCAGTGCTTGTTCCCGAATCATTGGTAAAAATTCGGTATCATCGTCAAAAACTAAGCCTCCGGTATCAACCACCTGAAAATCTCGATTAAGCCAAAAAGCATCACGATAAGTTCTATCTCTAGTTATACCGGGTTGATCGTGAACGATAGCTTGTTGATCCCCTGCTAAACGATTAACTAAGGTTGATTTGCCGACATTAGGACGGCCAATAATAGCTACTATAGGAAGTTTCATAATTTTGTTATTGGTTATTTGTTATTAGCGGTTAGCAATTAGCGATTAGCTTTATTACTATTACTTTCATAATTCATCCTTCATAATTCACCCTTCTCCCCAATTATTAAATTGGAAAACGTTTCATTAAGGCTATCGCTTCTCTTGCTTTTACTTTCAAAGTATCTGATAAGCCCGGAACTTGGGGAATTTGCCAAAGTACATCAATAGTGCGGCGCAACATTCTGACAATATCGCCTTCATCTAGACTTGTATTGTCGCATAATTCTCCCCATTCTACTCCAAATTCTTCACCTAAAGCCCAGGTTTCGACTAAGCCCACAAAGTCTCTTTCTAACCAAGCAGGAAGAGCTATTTCATGGCTACGTTGTACTTTGATAAGTTCTTGTTTAGTTTTTTGTAATTTTGCCAAAATTTGCAGAACTTCTGGAGATCTTGGATATTCAGTCCAACTATCTGGGCGAGGTGTTTCTGTAATTAAAGCACTAATTACTGCGGCTAAATGCCTACTTTCTAAATCTTCTAAATCTCCAGACATCAGAGCTAAACCTAACCATAATTCATTTTCACCACGAATAGTTGAGGCTGCTTCTCCTAAAAGAGTTGGTTTATATCCTTCCAAAGCACCAAAATAACGCAAAACTTCAATTAAATTGAGAAAATCTTGCCAATAATAGGATTTAGTTTGTTGATGTTGTCGATATTTTCCCTGACTTATATGCAATTGTTCTTCTAACTGTAAGCGCTGTTTATGGAGTTTAATTAGATGGTTAGGGTTTTTTTGTTGTTGTAAAGGATGATTATCCAGCATCCCTTTTACTACATCTACTCTTTCTTGTTGTTCAATAATTTCTGGAGGAATTTTAACTGCTTTGGCATGATCCATAATAATCTTGCTAATGGCCAGACAGTTACTATCGCCTTTGCGCCATTTACCCAACTTCAAATTATTTGCTTCTGGTAAAGTTAATTGAGCTAAGGCTGATGAAGGAAGAGAACCACCATTAACATCAACAATATCGGCGTTAGTGGCAATATACCAACGATTATCCACACCAAAACACAATAAGTTAGGAGCTTGTCCCGAACTAGGAATTTTGCTATAAATAACAGCGATTATGGGAGTGCTAACTCGAATATGTTTACCTTTAAGGGCAATAATTTGTCCTTCTTGTAATTCAGGAAGAAAATGAGCAATTTCTCGTTTTCGTTTTGATTCAGCTTGTTGCTGTAAAATTTCTAACAGGCGGTGTTCTTCCTTAAGACGTTCCCATAATTTTTCATAGCTAATAAAATCTTTGACATCAATACCTGCCAATTCAACATCTATCTTAGCTAATTTGGTACTTGTTTTAGCGATTAACTGTTCTTCAGGAACTAATTTTAATTCTGCTAAATATTCAGCAAAACTGCGTTTTAATAGTTCTTTAATTTCCTCAATGCTGTGTTTTTGTAATAAATTTAAAACCATGCCATAACTGGGAGTAAACCAACTACGCAATGGCTCAATGTCTGCTGTAGCTAGATAAGCGGCTTCCGTCGCACCTTCAAAACGGGTTTGGAGCAAAACTACATTACCCACCGTATCCATGCCCCTACGCCCTGCTCTGCCTGCAATTTGAAAAAATTCGGCTGGAGTTAACAATCTATGCCCATCATCACTGCGTTTAGATAAAGCTGAAATTACCGTAGTTCGAGCGGGCATATTGATCCCTGCGGCCAAAGTAGCTGTAGCAAAGACAATTTTAACTAACCCTAATTCAAATAGTTTTTCAACTAATTGTTTCCAAGCTGGTAAAATCCCGGCATGATGGGCTGCAATTCCTCGCAATAATGGTTCAACTTGACCAACGCGAGAGCGATTGGAATTACCGCTTAAGAAAATAAATAAATCGATCGCAAAAGGAGGATTTTCGGTCAGAAATTGAGATAAATTCCCAGCTGCATTTTCATTAACTGCAATAAAGTCTAAAAGTAGTTGTTGCAAATGAGGATAATCTGCAAAAAAACTAATTAATTTTTGTTGTAAATCTAGGTTATCTACTAAGAAAAATTCTAATAATTTCAAACGTATTTGTTCGGCTTCTTCATCAGTAACTAATTGCAGAGAATCTAGATTTTCTACGGCTTGATCGCAACCACGACGACTAAAAATGACATAAATTGCAGGTAACATCTCCTTTTCTCGTAACTGCTCTATGGTAGTTAATAGGGTAGGAATATCTTTTCTGTTACCTTTAGCCTGATTTCCTTGGCGAGTTTTTGGTTTAAGAAGAGAGTTAAGTCTAGTTTGTTTATTATTTAATAGGGGAAACAATCCCTCTCTATTACTAAAATAGTAGCGCAAAGGAACAGGACGAAAATCAGAATTAATTAACTCACAACTTGAAGGCTTAATGTCCAATTTTTCGCAGGCTGCAATTCTTGATTTATTAATCCAGTCAGTTAAATCTTGAGGATTACCAATAGTTGCCGAAAGTCCTACTAATTGCACATTAGGAGGACAGTAAATAATTGATTCCTCCCAGACTGTACCACGGCCGCGATCGCTGATATAATGGCATTCATCTAAAACCACTGCTTCTACATTAACTAAAGATGTTCCTACATAGCCAATGGGAGTTTCGTAGAGCATATTACGGAAAATTTCCGTTGTCATCACCACTACATCAGCATTGGAATTTTCCAACTCATCTCCAGTAACTAAACCCACCTTATCCTTACCAAATTGTTGCTGAAAGTCCCGAAATTTTTGATTGGATAAAGCTTTTAAAGGTGTAGTATAAAAAACCCTTTTATTACGAGCCAAAGCTCGATAAATAGCATATTCTCCAATTAAAGTTTTACCTGAACCAGTGGGAGCGCATACAACTACTGATTTTCCCTGATTTAAAGCTTTAATTGCTTTAATTTGAAAGTCATCTAAAGCAAAGGGGAAAATTTTGCTAATATCTAAACTAAAATCGATGGTAGATTGGTTCACAATTAATCAAACACAGAAAAAAAAGTTAGCGAGAAAGCTTGACAAGAGCCTCCTTCACCGTTGGTGGTAATTGACGCATTATTTTGCCCTTTTTGCTGTCAATTGCCACTAAAGTAACTCTAGCAGTGGCAAAAAGAGTTTGACCGTCAAGGGATTGAATCTTTGTATCCCAGTGGATACGTACTCCTTCCATTTCCGTCATGCGAATTTTTAGAACTCCGCTCATACCCAAACGCATGGGTTGATGATAGCGAATTGATAGTTCAATTACCGGAAGTTCATATCCTAAGTTTACAAGGTCAGCGTATTCTATGCCACTAGAACGTAAACATTCAATTCTGGCAGATTCTAACCAAGTCGCATAAGCACCGTGCCACACTACACCCGAATAGTCAGTGTGATGGGGATAAGCCGTGACTGGGTATTCAAACCATTGTTCTGTGCTGGCTTGTGAGTAATGTTTCTGTATTTCTTGTGTTGGAGGTAAGCTTGGTTGAGGTTGGGATATTCTTTTGGTCATGTTATCTAAAATCGCTTCATCCTTAACTTATGATTTTACTATGAGTTGACCGATACAGGATAATTCCCCTTTGCCCAGACTTAATTGGGATATTTCCACTAAATCTCCTAAATCTATTTCTATTTGATTCCTATCAATGGTTAAATCTTCTGGTAAACCTTCTATATAAATAGGATTAAGATTTAATTTTTGTGGGCTAGATAAAGATAAACCACTACGAATATTGATGAAATAAGTATAGTGATCGGATTTTTTGAAAGTACCATTAATAGTAAATTTTTCTTGGTCAATTGTAATATTTTGCCAAGAAATTTGGTATAATCGAAGCAAAGAATAAGCTTCCTGTATTCCTGATTTTTCTAAAAGTGAACAGAGTAAATCTGTTAAACCACTTGATAGTAAAGGAGAAATCAAAGAGGCTTGTAAATCTGTCGCATTTAAGAGGAGTTGACCAAAAACTGGTACTGGCTCTAAAAGGCGCAAGGCTTTTCCTCGGATAATTTGACCAAGGTTAATTTTTATATTTTCTGCTTTTAGTTCTATTTCCCTCAGATGCAATCCCTGATAAATAGCGCGGTTCGTGGCAAGATAAACTTGGGGAATATATCCTTTTAGAATTTGGCCATCGTCAACTGTAATTTTTAACTCGAGGGTTTCAATTTCTTCTACCTGCGATTTTAACCAGAGACGGAGGGCAGGGGATATGATTTTACTGATAATATCAGTACCCGTTTTTTCGATCATTTTCTCAATAATTACTTAAATTTATGTAATATTTCACTTAGATAATTTAAGTGATTACTCTAATCTAAATCATATTGATTTGACCTAAGATTTTATGACACAAAGGGTAAACAAAATTCTATCTCAGTGGGGTATTGCTTCCCGTCGCCAAGCGGAGAAGTTGATTGTTGCTGGTCGAGTCAAGCTCAATGGTAATTTAATTACTTTGGGGACAAAAGCTGATTTAGACACTGACATTTTAGAAGTTGATGGAGTTAAAATTAAACCCCATTCCCGCCCTGATTATGTTTATCTTCTTGTGAATAAGCCTCAAGCAGTGGTTTCTACTTGTTATGATCCCCAAAAACGTCTCACTGTGATTGAGTTACTTCCTTGGGAATTGAAACAAGGACAAGGTATTCACCCTGTAGGGCGACTTGATGTTAATTCGACAGGTGCGTTATTACTCACTAATGATGGCAATTTAACCAATGCTTTAACTCATCCTCGTTATCATTTACCAAAGACTTATCACGTTTGGGTTAAAGGTTATCCGTCTCAATCTATTATAGACCGTTGGCGTAACGGGGTAATTTTAGATAATCAAAAAACTTTACCAGCTAAAGTTGATGAGATTAAAACGAATCAAGGAAATACTCTCCTAAAAATAGTCTTGACAGAAGGAAAAAAACGTCAAATTCGTCGAGTAGCCGAAGAGTTAGGTTTTCCCGTACTATCTTTACATCGTATTGCCATAGGTTCTATCCAACTTAAAAATTTACCATTAGGTAAATATCGTTATCTTACTGATACTGAAATTACTTCTTTAAAACGTCAAACAAATTCATGAAAAACACTAATAAAATTGATCCCAAAATAGAAAAAGGAGAAAAACTCACAGAAATTGGTTTGATTCTCCAAGAAACACGAATAAAAAAAAGTTTATCTTTGGAAAGAATTGCCCAAGAAACCCGTATTCCTCTGCGTTTACTCAAAGCCATTGAAAACGGCGATCTTGATAGTTTACCAGAAGATGTTTATATTCGGGCTTTTATTAAAGAATTTGCCGATTATCTAGGTTTAAAGGGTGACGAATTAGGGAGGGAATTTCCTGTTTATAGTTCTTTACGCTCAACCAAAAGATATTTCTGGATTAAATTACCTTCTTTGCAATTACGTCCTATTCATTTATATTTTTTATACATTTTATTAGTTTTGGTTTCTGTGAGAAGTATTGCTCAAATAATTCAACCAACTAATAATTTGCAGGTAATTCAGATTGAAACTGACTCTAAACCAGATAGTGAAACAAATAAACCAACTCCGCCTCAAGTAACAGATAATTCTAAACCTACTACCCAGACTAATCCTCCTCCCACAGCAGTGACTCAAAAACCTCCTGCTGAAAAACCTAAATCCGTTACTGTGGAGGTTAAAATTGAAGATCAATCTTGGATTAGAGTAGTTGTGGATGGCAAAACAGAATTTGAAGGTATTGTCAGCAAAGGCACTCAAAAAACCTGGGTTGCTAACCAACAATTAACCATTCGTGCCGGTAATGCCGGGGGAGTTTTAGTTTCTTTTAACGAAGAAGAAGCGAAACATTTAGGTCAACGAGGTCAAGTACAAGAAGTAACTTATAAGGCCAATAAAATAACCGATCCTTCATCTTAATTTATTTATGAAACTATCTCAATAATTGTTATTATAAACTGGTTAATATCTATTTAAAAATAGTATGATTTTTACCGAACTTGTCTTGCAAAATTTTGGACCTTATTATGGCAAACATATAATTAATTTACGTACAGATATGCAAGATAAGTCTTCCCCAATTATTCTATTTGGAGGAATGAATGGAGGAGGCAAAACTACTATTATGGATGCTATACGTCTTGCTCTATATGGAGCAAGGGCCAAGTGTTCTAATAGGAATAATTTAAGTTATTCAGATTTTTTAAATCAATGTACTAATAATGAAATAAAAAAAGAATTAAATACTTATGTGGATAATCAAACTAGAATAGAATTATCTTTTGAACATTTTCATGGCGACCGTTGGAAAGAGTTAAAAATTGTTAGGTCTTGGACAATAAATTCTAAAGATTGCAAAGAAACTTTAGGAATTTTAGAAGATCAATGGCCTGATATTGCCTTAACTAATACTTGGGATGAATATATAGAAACTTTATTACCTTTAGGTATTTCTAACTTATTTTTATTTGATGGAGAACAGGTTAAAGAATTAGCTGAACAAGAACAACCACCTCAAGGAGTAATTGAAGCAATTAAATCCTTACTAGGCTTAGAATTAGCGGAAAAATTAGCAGTTGATTTAGATATTTTAGCTAACAGAAAAAGAAAAGCTTTAGCCCTAGGTACTCAGTTAGCAGATTTAGAAGAAATCGATCGCAAATTAAATCAATTAAAACATGATTGTGAAATCGGAAAAAAAGAAGAAGAAGTTTTAAATTTAGAGAAAAAAAAAGCAGAAAAAAAACAAAAAGAAGCTGCTAATAAATTTAAACTAGAAGGAGGTAAAATTGCCGCAGAAAAAAGTAGGCTACAAACTACCATAGAACATCTCAAAGCAGACGCAGAACAATACAGAGAATCATTACGAAAATTATCCGGTGATATGTCACCTTTAGGTTTAATTTTGCCCTTACTTAATCAAGCTAAAATTCAAGCTGAACAAGAGTTACAATCTGAAAAAGCGCAAATATCTTTAGAGATTTTAGAGGAAAGAGATAAACGTTTATTAAATTATTTGTTATCAATAAAATCCCCTAATTTTCAGGAAATAAATAGTTTTTTAACCCAAGAAAATCAAACTTTAAAGAAACAGATAAACCTAGATGGAGAACCTTGGCTCAAAATTAATAACGATGAATTACAAAAAATAGATAGTTTTTTAAAAATCATCTTACCAACACAATTACAAAATGCTGAAGAAATTATAACTAAATTATCTACTGTAGAAGAAAAAATAGAGGCAAACGAAAGACAATTAATTGTAGCAGCAGCACCAGAAGAATATGAAAAATTATCTAAAAATCTAGAAGAAACAGAGCAAAAATTGCGTAAAACTCAAATAGAATATAATGCTTGTAAACAAAATAATGAAAGAAAAGAAAAACAAATAACTCAACTCAAGAAAGAATTGGAAAAATATAGTGAAAAAATAATTGCTCAACAAAATACTCATCACATTCTCAACTCTATTAGTAAAGTAAAAGATACCCTAGCAAATTTTAAAGAAAAACTAACTTTGCTTAAACTTAATAAATTAGAAACAGAAGTTTCAGAGTGTTTTCGTTATTTATTACATAAATCAAATTTAGCCCATCGAGTAGTCATAAATGTGTCAGATTTTAGTTTATCTATTTACGATCTTAATGGTCAGATGTTACCAAAACATCGCCTTTCTGCCGGGGAAAAACAACTTTTAGCAATCGCCTTTTTATGGGGTTTAGCTAGGGTTTCTGGAAGAAATTTACCCATTGCCATAGATACGCCTTTAGGCAGACTTGATTCATCCCACCGTAATAATTTAGTAGAAAGGTATTTTCCCACAGCATCCCATCAAGTTATTTTATTATCAACCGATACAGAAATAGGTGAAACTGAAATAAATAAATTACGACAACAAGATGCAATTGCCCGTGAATATCTTTTAAAATACGACTCAGAAAAAGGTCATACTTCTATAGATTTAGGTTATTTTTGGTAAAAAAATATGGACGCACCAATAGAAAGAATTAAATTATCTCAAACCGCAAAAGATCAACTAATAAAATTAAAAAGACATACAAAAATAGATCAGTGGAATATATTATGTCGATGGGGATTTTGCCGCTCCTTAGCAGAAGCGAGTATTCCTTCACCTGTAACCATTCCTACAGACAGTAATCTAGAAATTGCCTGGGGGGTATTTGCCGGAGGAATGTCTGATTTGTTATTAATTGCCTTAAAACAAAGATGTCATAATGACGGTTTAGAATTAGATGACAAAATATTAGCCGAGCAATTTCGCTTACATTTGCATCGAGGCATTGGTTATTTAGCAGGAGATACTAATATTAAAAATATTGAAAATTTAGTTAAAATAAGTTTTGATGTACCTAAATAGGGGTTTTTTTAGTTAGGGCTAAGTAGTCAGTATTCAGTATTCACTAGTCAGTAGTCATACTAATTCTCATAGAGCCTGCACTAAATGAACATGAGAAATCAAAGCAATCAGTTAACTGATTTGATGCAACATCATTGGGAATTGGTATCAGGAGAAAGTCTTTAAGATAAAAGATTTAAAGATAATTGTTTAAAATCTGCTCCTCGGTGTTCAAAACTTTGATATTGATCGAAACTAGCACAAGCAGGAGATAACAACACAACTTTCACGGGTAATTGTTGACACATTTGTGCTGCTCTTTTAACCGCCTTAGACATTGTTTCTACAATTTCATAGGCTTCATAACCGCATTCTTGTAGGCGTTTGCCAAAAGTTGGTGCAGCCTCACCGATTAATAATACTGCTGCGGTTTTATCTTTTATTTTCTCAATCCAAGCACTATCATCTCCCTCCTTGGCTTCTCCACCAGCAATCAAAATCACAGGTGCTTTTACCGCATTTAAACCCACTTCGGCTGCATCATAATTTGTAGCTTTGCTATCGTTAATGAAATCTACTCCCAAATAGCTACAAACATATTCCAAACGATGGGGTACACCAGAAAAGTTAGTAATAGCTGAGGCTATCGCTCCTTTATCAATACCTGCTAACTTGGCGACGGCAACTGCCATTAACAAATTTTGCTGATTATGACGGCCTACCATTTTAAATAAAGATATAGGTAAAATTAACTCACCAAAAGCACTTACCCAACCATCTTCAATATATACTCCCCGACTAGCATCGCAGGGTAAATATCTTTTACCTTTAACACTTGTCCAGGATGAGTTGCTCCAAGATTCAATGTTACTTTGTCGCAAAAAGGGATCATCTCCATTTAATACTTGTTCGTGGGAACGATGCAACAAAGAAGCCTTGATTTGATAATAATGATCTAAAGTCTTGTGACGATTGAGATGATCTGGAGTGAAAGTCGTCCAAACACCAATTTTCGGAGCTAATTCTTGGGAAGATTCAATTTGATAACTACTAATTTCAGCAATAATCCAATCAAATTTATCTGGTTGCTGTGCCAATTCACAGGCTGCATAACCAATATTGCCACAGGTAGGAGCATTTAACCCCGCAGCTTGAAAAATAGCACCAATTAAAGCCGTTGTCGTAGTTTTACCGTTTGTCCCAGTAATTCCTACCCAAGGGGTTTTTTGCAAATAACGCCAAGCTAGTTCTAATTCGCCAATGGTGTCAACGCCCAGTTTTCTTGCTTCAGTTAACAGGGGTATGTCCCAAGGTACTCCCGGACTACATACTATTAGATTAGGTAAATTATCAGGGGTAAGGGTGGGAGTATAACCCAATTTCACATTAATTCCCTCTTGTTCTAGCTTTTGTTGGGAAACTTCTAAACTAGAGGATATATTGCGATCGCTTAAAATTACTTCCCAATTATTATTTTTTAATAATTTTGCTGCTGCTATTCCTGATCTTCCTAATCCAATAATATAGGCTTGGGGCATATTGTTCGATATTACAAGTTTTTTGTTATTTTAACAGAATGCTGTGCAAATTCCCTATTCTTCTAAAGTCGGGGATCGATTAGAATTATGGAGTACCAAGACTTTTGGCTCAAATATCTGGTTAAGCTACTTTAATATCTAATAAGTTATTGAATTGTAGAAGTTTAGAAATATTAGGAGTCACTTATATTTTATCTTAATTTCCTTTTGTTTTGCTGATAAGTTCATAATTAATTACATCCTCTTTCTCTAAATTTTCGTCCTGCTTTATCTTAGTGATTTCTCGAAATAAATATCCCAGCAGACTTCAGTAAAGGTGAGTTACGCTGGGGCTAACGACACCCTACCATTATGAAATCTGGTAAAATCTTTTCTGAATTTCATCTTAATTTCTGATGTTACGCAGCTTAACGAGATTTCAAGAGTTTCAGCAACTGGTTTAGAACCAAATCTCAAGGGTTTCAGACCAAGAGTGCGTAACATCAGTTAATTTCTAAAATAATTAAATCCCAAAAATTAATTAATTCGACTTCTGTGTAAACGATTGAGAATACGGTTAGCTAACTCAGAGGCTACTATAGGTTTGCTGATATAATCGTCTGCACCAATAGCAAAGGCTTGATGTTGAGTTTTTTCATCTTGATGGGCTGTTAAAAATAATACGGGTAAATGTTGCCAACGAGGATCGCTTCTTAAAACCTGACATAACTCAATCCCATTTATTTCAGGCATTTCCACATCTAATACTAAGAAATCTGGATTTATTGTTTCTAAAACATTCCAAAATTGTTGCGGATTATTAAGAGTAGTGAGTTGAAAACCCCAAGGATAAAGGCCTAATTCTAGAGATATTAAAACTTGTTGATCGTCATCTAAAATCATGATTTTGGTTTCTGTGCCCAAATCTTTAACTAATTCAGTAACAGAAGCAATTGTTTCTTGAGGAGTAATTGGTTGTTGTAATACTAAGTTTGCTCCCTGACGGACTAATTCTAAGCGATTTTCAAATTTCCCTGCTTCCATAATGGTGATTATAGGAATAGATGGTTTTTGATAATGTAATTCAGCAATAAATTCTACAGTTTCTGGTTGAGAAAAATATATTTTAATTAAAACTACATCAGAGGAGTTTTCATCAATTATTTGTTTTGCTTGATTAATATTATGGGCAATGATAGTTTCCATCGCAGATTTTTGAGCTTCTATGGCTAGTTGAGCCGTGAAAGCTATATCTCTATCAATAATTAACAAAGAAATATGTTTACCTGCTTTTGACTTCAAACTATCGGCAAAAAGCCCTTCTTGCATCGTTTGGCTAAGATGTTCAATTAATAAATGTAGTTGCTGAAGCTCGGTTTGATTATTAATATCTTTGGCTAATAAGTTTTCGATTTGTTTAGCTATTTTAGAACCTTCAGTAAAACCAAAAATACCCAATGAGCCAGCTAATTTATGGGCAAAACTTTGGGCTTGCTCATATAAAGCTGAATTAGTAATATTTTCCGCAATATCTGTATTCAAATTTTCTAAAAGAGTTAGTCTTTCAAGGGTGGCATTTTTAAATGTTGACCAAGCATGAGCAATTCTCTGGGCATAATCTGAATGATGAATTTTTTCTGATTCAAGTGTAGGTTTTTGAGGATTAGGATTTTTGAGACGATAACCAATACCATAAACTGTTTTAATACTGTCTTTAGGAATGTTAACTTGAGAGAGTTTTTGACGTAATCCCTTAATATGTGTTCTGACTGCTTCTTCCCCCGGTGGATCTTCTCCTGCCCATAAATTATCTATAATAGCCCCAGGGCTAAAAACTTGTTGAGGATGACGCAAAAATAATTCTAAAAGGCTATACTCTTTAGGAGTCAGAGGTAAAAGTTGTTCCTGATATTTTACTTCATGGGTTTTAGGATCGAGACTTAAACCTGACCATTCTAATATGGGTGAGCTCACCTTAATTTCCCGTCTCAACAAAGCACGGATTCTCGCTGTGAGTTCGTCAAAATTAAAAGGTTTAACTACATAATCGTCTGCACCAGCATCTAATCCTTTGACTTTATCCCTATCACAATCACGAGCCGTTAACAACATAATTGGCATGGTGTAATGTTCTGTTCTTAATTGCTGACACAATGTAAGCCCATCTATTTTTGGTAACATCCAGTCTAATACCACTAAATCATAATTAAATAAGGTGATGAATTCCCAACCCATCTCGCCATCAGTGGCAATGTCAACTGCATAATGCTGTTGAATTAAACTTTCTGCTAAAACTTCCATTAACTGCTCGTCATCATCTATCAACAAAATTCTCATAGATTTATGTGCAAAAGCTTTACATTACAGTGTAGCTCGAACATTAAAAGGTGAATCAAATTAAAATCAAAAATCAGAATATACTATTTTTAATAAAAACTTTTTTAAATTAATTTATTTTATATGAGGAATAAACGCATTCTATTTATTGATGACGAGGAAGATATTAAGACCATAGCAGGTTTTTGTTTTGAGTTAGAAACTAATTGGACTTTACTCAGTGCTTCTTCAGGGAAAGAGGGTATTGCAATTGCCGAAACCGAACAACCAGATGCTATTTTGTTAGATGTGATGATGCCCGATTTAGATGGAATGCAAACTCTAGAAAAATTGCAAAATAACCCTAAAACTAAGCATATTCCGACAATTTTCATCACTGCTAAAGTCCAAGCAAGCGATCGCAAACGTTTTTATGCCGCAGGAGCTAAAGGGGTTATTACTAAACCATTTGATTCTCTCAATTTAACCAGTCAAATTGCTGGTTTCCTAGAATGGTAAATTTTATCTCTCACAACTTCCTCATTTTTTATTTTTAGACTCTGATTCAACCTTAAGATCGAAACTCACAATAATAATCTGTGAGCTTATTTCTTAATGAGTTTTTTAAGGGGTATATAAGATTGAAAATCAAATTATTTGAAGTTTTAGGCACTTCAATTGTTGATTCATAATAATTAATCCCTAAATAATTTAGATTCAACTTTGTCTTGACAATTATGTGCCGTAAACATCCCTGCCTCATATTTTTTACTGATACAGAAGATTTAGGAAAAATAGTACAACTCAGCCTAGCCGAGATTGTAGGATGGCAAGTTTGTCTGATGAATTTAGATACAGAAGATTTGGAGATGGTTAAAACTCTTAAACCAGATTTAATTTTACTGGATACAGTATTACCAAACATGGATGAATTAGCAATACTGAGAAAAATTCAAAATGATCCAGCTACTAAAAACATACCAATAGTGTTGCTTACTGAAAGAATGCTACAAAGGGATCGTAAATTGTATAAAAGTTTACAAGTTCTTTTCGCTGTTACTAAACCTTTTGATGCAATTACTTTAGTCGAAAAAATCAAGAAAAAATTAAATTGGAATTGAGATAACTTTTAGTCTAATTATTTATGTCTTCCTCACAAAATCCTCAAGTTTAAAGATTAACATAGAAGTCAAGGTCAAGATTATATAAATATTTCCTAGAAATTCTTATATTTGAAGCTAGGAAATTCAGAAATTGTTGGTCAATAATTTTAAAATATAAATTTTGTTTTCTGTTTAATCAAATTGAGTTTAAAAAACCATGAATATTATTTGTACTTGTCCTTGTTGTTCCGATCGTTTGTTACATCACTTTAGTCACCATAAAGATTATTGGTATTGTCCTAGTTGCCGACAAGAAATGCCCAATTTAGCAGCAATAAAAAGTAACGATCATCAGAAGAAACTTCGAGATTTGAGAGTTTTATCTTTTTAACAAAAAATCAATTCAGCGATCTCGTCAAACGAGGTGCTTCGCGATCGCATCTTCTTAAATGAGGAAGCGATCGCCAATTTTTTCTTAATAAAAAAGATAATGAATAAACTAATAGAAAACTTAAAACTTGTCAATGATTATCGTTCTCCAAAAGGAAAAAGACAGGAATTATGGGTAGTGTTATTAGTAATAATATTAGGAATAATGGCTGGTTATGTTGGTTATAGAGCTATCGGGGATTTTGCTCAATATTTAATAATCCAGAAGATAGGGAGACAAAATGGTATAACATCAAAAGTTTGATTAAAGTTGAAATAAAGGGAATTAGAGATAATAAAAAATACGAGCAAGTTTCTTATTATATTTAGTAGCTGATCAGAAACAGCTCAAATATTCCTTGCCAAAAAATTAGAATGAAAACGCCCTGGATGTAAGTCGGAGTAAGGGAGGACGTAAGAAATCCACTACTGAGCTTTCTGTTGGGCAGGAAGCCTACACTTTAGCTTCAGGTCAGTGTAGGTAGTTCACGAATAAATTTAAAATAAATTTAAAATAAATTTAAAATAAAATCCTTTACATTATCTAAAATATTTACTCCAATAAACAGAATCCCCACTGAAATTGTACCGCCAATAATACATACTAATAAGCCCGCTAAACTAATCAAACCATCATCTTCTTGCAGTCCAAAAGCTGTAATAAAAATTCCCATAGCTGGTATAGTATTAGTACCCGGAACAGGTATCATCATAGAAATAGACATTAGAGAAACAAAAACACCGATAATAACTCTACCAGTTAAACTCGTACAAATATAAGTTAGACGAGGTTTAGAGATTGCCTCTATTTTTTGTAACCAAGGAATACCAGCTTTAACTACTTTTTGAGCAGTTTCTAATTTAAGGGATTTCTTGAGCATTCGTGTAGGAAACCAAGGTCTTTTCGCACCAGAAATAAGCTGAATACCCAGTATAATCATTAAAAAGCCAAAAGGTATGGAGTAACCCGGAGCAGGAATAGGTAAAGCAGAAGGCAAAGATAAAATAATTAATAAAAAACCAAAAATCCTTTCTCCTGCTAAAGCTAAAATATTATTTAAAGTTACTGTTTCTGTTCTTTCTTCTTCAAAAAAATAACGATGTAATTCCTGTGAAAGTTTAGCCATTAATAATTCTTATAAATCCTTACTAAATTTTTAATTATTTACTTATTAAATGTTATCTAATAGTGATAGCTAATTTTTTTTTTGCCCACCAAATTATAAACCAAATTATAATACTCACAAGGACAATTTTAGATACAGGAGCTAGATATTCTTCTACTAAATAATATCGCTCTCCTAAGATGTAGCCAAACGCCGTTAATAAACTTACCCATAAAACTGTACCTAAAGTTGAGTAAATTACAAAGGCAATCATTGGCATATTATTCATTCCTGCGGGCAAAGAAATTAAAGTTCTAACTCCGGGGACTAAACGACAAAAAAATACAGCTTTATATCCCTGTTTGTTAAACCAATAATTAGCCTTTTTAATATCTTTAGAAGAAATTGTTAACCATTTTCCATATTTATCTGTTAGGTTTTTTAAACGTTTCTCACTAAAAAATTTACCGATATAATACCAAGGTAAAGCCCCAACTATAGTGCCAATTGTTCCCGCTAAAACTACGGGAATAAAAGCCATTTTTCCTTGGGCTACTGTAAACCCGGCTAAAGGCATAATTAACTCTGAAGGAATAGGAGGAAAAATATTTTCTAAAAACATTAACAAGGCAATTCCCCAGTAACCCAAAGAATCAACAGTATTTGTAATCCATTCAACCATAAATTTAGTTCGTAGTTCGGGGCTAATAGTTAATGGTGAATAGTTAATAGTTAATATTTTCTCTAATAACAAATAACTAATGACCAATGACCAATAACAAAGCGACGGAAATACAAATTTCAGATAATACTAAAAGAAAATTTCTCCGTCGCTTTTTAAAGTTTATGTTCCAGAAGTCCAAGAATTGATATACTCAATTTGTTCTGAAGTTAAAGTATCAAGATTAATACCCATTGCTTGTAATTTTAAGCGAGCAATTTCTCGATCTAATTCTTCAGGAATAGAATGTAATCCAGCTTCTAATGTTTCTTTATTTTTTACTAAATATTCACAGGCTAAAGCTTGGTTAGCAAAACTCATATCCATAACTGCACTAGGATGGCCTTCTGCGGCAGCTAAGTTTACTAAACGCCCTTCTCCCAATACAATTACAGATTTACCATTTTTAAGCTTATACTGTTGGGTAAAGTTACGTACTTCCTTAACTTCTGTAGATTCAGCTTCTAAAGTTTTAAGATCGATTTCAATATCAAAGTGGCCAGAATTACAAACAATAGCTCCATCCTTCATAGCTTGGAAATGCTCGCCACGAATCACGTGCTTATTGCCTGTTACCGTAACAAAAATATCACCTTCAATAGCTGCTTTTTCCATAGGCATAACTCGGAAACCATCCATAGCTGCTTCAATAGCTCTGACAGGATTTATTTCCGTGACAACCACATCAGCACCTAAGCCTTTAGCACGCATGGCAACACCTTTACCACACCAGCCATAACCAGCAACCACAAGGGTTTTACCAGCAAGAAGAACATTAGTAGCACGAATGATACCATCTAAGGTAGATTGTCCTGTACCATAGCGATTATCAAAGAAATGTTTAGTTTCTGCGTCATTAACATTCATGGCAGGGAAACTTAAAACACCATCTTTAAACATCGCTTGTAAACGGATAATGCCAGTGGTGGTTTCTTCAGTAGTACCAATAACTTCAGGTAGTTGGTCTTTTCTTTCTTTAACTAAGGTTGCGGTAACATCTCCGCCGTCGTCAATGATAATATTTGGTCTATGATCTAAAGCTAATTCTAGATGACGGTGATAGGTTTCGTTATCTTCGCCTTTAATGGCAAAAACTGGAATACCATAATCAGCTACCAAACAAGCAGCAACGTCATCTTGAGTTGAGAGGGGATTACTAGCAATTAAAATAGCATCAGCACCAGCATTTTTAATAGCGATGGCCAAGTGAGCAGTTTCTGTAGTTACGTGACAACAAGCAATCAAACGAATACCTGCTAAGGGTTTTTCTTGGGCAAATCGCTCTTGAATTTGTTTTAAAACAGGCATTTCTCTGCCTGCCCATTCTATTCTCTGCTTACCTTTTGGTGCGAGGTTTATATCTTTAATTTCATATTTTAGCTTAGTTGCAGTTGTACTCATTAGTTTTTAGGTTTTAAACAGTTATCCAAGTTATTCTAACTCATTGATTACAACTTAAGCTTGAATTCTGTTGTGGATCCAAGTAGAGTAGGGCTAATGTAACTAACTACTTGACATCTATATGAAAGCAATTACAAATGCAACTAAACATAGTAATTTTTGCTCCTTTTGGTCTAAGGCCTTTTCTCCGTGCTTGAGAATTTGCAATGTCAATTGCACGACGAATTTCTCCAATGTCAGATAAAGAAAGTCGCCGACTATGTCCATGAACTAGACATCTGATCCGTTCTCCATTACTATACTTTTCTCCAGACACCTTCTTACTCCTAATGTAATTTTATATTTGCTTGTTTTTCGATACTTATTAGGATTTTAAATTAATTTAATTTTTAAATACTCAACTCAAAAAAGAAAAAATGGTAGAGTGGGCAAATTATTAACCATAATTATTGTAATCAGGTATTTAAAAATATTTGCCCACCTTCTTGATTTAGTTAGATTGATGGATATTCTCATAATATAATTATATGGTTAGATAAAAGCTTTTTGAATTCTTTAATCACACTACTGGACTGTTTCAGTTAAAAGTGTGCATTAGTAGGGTGGGCAATGCCCACCAAATCATAAAGAAAATCAAAATTCTATTGCCTCATTTTAGCTGAAACAATCCACTACCAAACTCTAATAATTAATGATTTTTAATTAAACTATTAAGATATTGGAAAATAATAATCCCCAGAACAATACTTAAAGCACAAAATAGCCAAAAACTATGGGCAAAATTAACAGATTGGTCTAATGCCCAACCCCCTAAAGGAGGCCCAATTAAATAACCAATAGCCCAACATTGGGAATTAATAGAAAGATAAATTCCTCTTAGGGAAGGAGGTGCTAAATCTACTACTAAAGATGAAGCAGAAGGAGTGTAGGATACCATAGCTAAAGCTAAAATACTTAAAGCAATTATTGCCCAAACTAAAGGAATAAAATTGAAAAATCCACTTATCCAAACACAGATAAAACCAACACCCCAACATAACAAAGATAAAGTTAAAGCTTTAATGCGAGTAAAGCGATTAAGCCAACGAGAAATAGGTAATTGACATACCGCCGCAAACGCAATATGCCAAGTAAAAATAGCACTAATCATAGTAGGAGAAAAGCCATTTTCGCCGACAAAGTTTTTAAAATATAAAGGCATAGTGCTTTGAATTTGAGCCAGATAAGTAGTAAAGAAAATATTGCCCATCACATAAATCATTAAACGTTTATCCTTAAAAGCAATTAACCAACCTTGGTAGGATTTGTGATGATGTTTTTCTGGTTTAAAAGTTTCTTTAATTGCAAAATAAATAACTATAAAAAATAAGATAAAAGAAATACCATCAATGATAAATAAAGAGCGATAATTAGCAGAACTAGCAATTAAAGCACCACCTAAAACTACTCCAATACCTAAACCCAAGCTATCAGCTAAACGGGCGATGGCAAAAGCTTCATTTCTTTGTGAGTCTGTAGTTAAATCAGCCACCATAGCCTCAGTTGCAGGCCAATAAAAACCAATACCTAATCCCATTAATAAATTACCTATAACCAAAGTGGGAAAGTTATATGTTAAGGCTAAAAAAACATCTGCCAAAGCAGAAATAGCAGCAGAAACTAAAATAGTTCGTTTCCTGCCCCAATTCGGTGAATCTGCCAAAGAACCAGCAAAAAATCGGCCTACTACTCCAGAAATCGAGGCACTACCTAAAGCAATACCTACTAAAGTTGCAGATAATCCTACTTGATTAACGAAAAAAATCGGAGCATAAAAAAGAGTAAATCCAGAGCCAATTTGAGATAATAATCTACCAAAAGAAAGAATCCAAATTTCAGGATCGAATTTTGGGAAATGAAAGAATTTTTGTTTAGACATTAATTTAATTTTTGACAATATTTCTAGAGATGTTTGTGTTTATTTTAGTGTTCTAAAATCAATAATTTTATTGACTTTCTTACTGTTTTGTGCTAGATTTTTTATAATTAATTTTATATGCTTATATAACTACTAATAATGGTAACAGGATTAACTAAACAAATTTTAGAAAAAAAAAATATTCGCCATGAAATCTTAGCATTACAAACGCAATTAACTAATTGGCGCAGACAATTACATCAGTATCCAGAATTAGCTTTTAAAGAATTATTAACTGCTGATTTTATCTTAAGTAAATTGCAAGAATGGGGTATAGAATATCAGAGTAATATTGCAAAAACTGGCATAGTTGCCATTATTAAAAGCGAAAATCCAGGCCCCGTTTTAGGAATTAGAGCAGATATGGATGCTTTACCCATTCAAGAAGAAAATGAGGTTTCCTATTGCTCTCGTCATCCGGGTATTATGCACGCTTGCGGCCATGATGGGCATACTGCGATCGCATTAGGTACAGCTTATTATCTGTCTCAACACAGAAAAGATTTTAAAGGTACTGTAAAAATTATTTTTCAGCCCGCCGAAGAAGGGCCAGGCGGGGCAAAACCGATGATTGAAGCTGGAGTTTTAGATAATCCTAAAGTTGAGGCAATTATTGGCTTACATCTTTGGAATAACTTGCCTTTAGGCGTTTTAGGAGTTCGTAGCGGTGCGCTAATGGCAGCAGTGGAAACTTTTAAATGTAGTATTTTTGGTAAAGGTGGCCATGGAGCTATACCTCAGCAAACTATTGATTCTGTGATAGTTAGCGCGCAAATTGTTAGTGCTTTACAAACCATTGTGAGTCGTAATATTAATCCCCTAGAATCTGCGGTGGTAACAGTGGGAGAATTACACGCCGGTACAGCCTTAAATATTATTGCCGATACTGCAAAAATGACTGGCACAGTGCGTTATTTTAATCCTAATTTACGGGATTATTTTCCCCAAAGAATGCGGGAAATTATTGGCGGTATTTGTCAGAGTCATGGGGCTAAATTTGAGTTGGAATATACTCATTTATATCCTCCTGTAATTAATGATTCAAATATAGCTGAATTAGTAAAATCAGTTGCTAAAGATGTAGTAGAAACTCCCATTGGAATTGTTCCGGAATGTCAAACTATGGGAGGAGAAGATATGTCATTTTTCTTACAAGAAGTACCGGGTTGTTATTTCTTTTTAGGCTCTGCTAATCCAGAGAAAGGTTTAGATTATCCCCATCATCATCCCCGTTTTAATTTTGATGAATCTGCTTTACCTATAGGAGTAGAAATGTTTGTTCGTTGTGTGGAAAAATTTTGTAATTAAGTTATGCCCGCTAAAGATATTTATCATGATTGTGTAAAACAAGCATTAATAAAAGATGGTTGGACTATTACAAAAGACCCTTTACGTTTACGATGGGGCATAAAAGATATGTATGTAGATTTAGGTGCAGAAAAAGTATTTATAGCTGAGAAAAATAATGTTAAAATAGCTGTTGAGATAAAAACATTTACTGCTCCGTCTGAAATAAATGCAATTGAAAACGCTTTAGGACAATATCTTTTATATCGTTCAGTTATTAATAAAACAGAACCAGATAGGATTTTATACTTAGCAATTCCTAATACTGTTTATTTAGATATATTTGAAGAACCATTAGGTCAACTTATTAGGGAAGACTATCAACTTATGTTACTTATTTTTGATGTCACATTGGAGGAAATTACAGAATGGATACCTTATCAACCTATCGGAAATTAATTCAAGATGTAATTAATGATTACAGTAAAATTCCTTATGATGATGAAAGTATAAAGTTAGAAACTATCTTCGATCAACAGCAAGATAGATATTTATTAATGATTGTTGGTAGAGAAAAAATTAACTATAAATCTTCTGCAACTAAACGAGTTCACGGCTGTTTAATTCATGTTGATATTATTAATAATAAAATCTGGATACAAAGAGATGGTACAGAAACAGGAATAGCTCAAGAATTAGTTAAAGCCGGAATACCCAAAGAGCAAATAGTATTAGCGTTTTATGAACCAGAAATCAGAAAAGAAACAGGTTTTGCTGTCGCCTAGGAAACTGAAAAACTCTCTTCTTTGTGAAATTGTCTAATTCACAGTCTAAAAGCTAATCGTTATAAGCTGATTTCTTGGTAAGATGTTAAGTTGCTTTTAAAATAACGCATATTTAATTCAAGTGACCAATTTAACATCTAGTATAAAAAATATATCTTTTCCTTTAACCGCAGTCGTGGGCCAAGAAGCCATCAAATTAGCTTTATTACTCGCTGCAGTCGATCCGGGTTTAGGAGGAGTTGTGATCGCAGGGCGACGTGGTACGGCTAAATCAGTAATGGCCAGAGCTATCCATAACCTTATACCTCCCATTGAAATTATTAAAGATAATATTTTTAAATGCGATCCTGCAACTCCGGGAGAATGGGATGATATTACCCAAAATTTATATAAAAATACTGAAAATCTGCCTACAGAAGTAATTCCCGCACCTTTTGTCCAAATACCTTTAGGAGTCACCGAAGATAGACTCTTAGGCTCAGTAGATGTGGAAGAATCAGTTAAAAAAGGTGAACCTGTTTTTCAACCCGGACTTTTAGCCCAAGCCCACCGAGGAGTCTTATATGTAGATGAACTTAATCTCCTTGACGACCAAATTTCCAATCAACTCTTAACAGTTTTAAGCGAAGGACGAAACCAAATCGAACGGGAAGGAATAAGTTTTCAACATCCTTGTAAACCTCTTTTAATAGCTACCTATAACCCCGACGAAGGCTCATTACGAGAACATTTATTAGATAGAATAGCCATTACCCTATCCGCCGATGGAGTTTTAGCCTTAGATCAACGAGTATCCGCCGTAGAACAAGCGATCGCCTATAGTGCTTCTCCTCAACAATTCATTGCCCAATATGAAGAAGACATTGATAGTCTCAAAACCGATATAATCCTTGCCAGAGAATGGCTTAAAGAAGTCAAAATAACCCAAGATCAAATTAAATATTTAGTCCAAGAAGCTATCAGAGGTTCAGTAGAAGGACATCGAGCCGAATTATTTGCCGTTAGGGTAGCCAAAGCCGCAGCAGCCCTAGAAGGACGTAATGTAGTTACGGCTGAGGATTTACGTCGTGCGGTTGAACTTGTTATCATACCCCGTGCCACCACTGTAGAAGTGCCTCCAGAAGATCAAATGCAACCACCTCCACCACCTCCACCACCCCCAGAGCAGCCTCAAGATGAATCAGAGGAAGATCAACAGGAGGAAGAAGAGGATAAAGAAGACGAAGAAGATCAACAACAAGAGCCTCCGGGCATACCTGAAGAATTTGTTTTTGATGTGGAAGGAGTAATTTTAGATCCTAGCGTCTTGTATTTTGCTCAAATGGCGCAACGTCAAGGTAAGTCAGGTAGTCGTAATATGATTTTTTCTGATGATAGGGGAAGATATGTTAAACCCATGATACCTAAAGGAAAAATCCGTCGTATTGCCGTTGACGCAACTTTAAGAGCGGCTGCACCCTACCAAAAAAGTCGTCGTCAGCGTCATCCAGATCGCCATGTTATCGTCGAACAGGGAGATTTGAGGTCAAAACGCCTTGTCCGTAAAGCAGGGGCTTTAATCGCCTTTGTCGTGGATGCTTCGGGTTCGATGGCTTTGAATCGGATGCAAGCGGCGAAGGGCGCGGTAATGCGTCTTTTGACCGAAGCTTACGAAAATCGAGATCAGGTGACATTAATTCCATTTCGGGGCGAGCGAGCAGATGTGTTATTACCGCCAACTCGTTCTATTGCTTTAGCCAAAAAACGCCTTGAAACTTTGCCCTGTGGAGGAGGCTCGCCCTTATCTCACGGTTTAACTCAAGCTGTTCATGTGGGTATGAATGCGAAAATGTCGGGAGATATTGGGGAAGTGGTCATAGTTGCGATTACTGATGGGCGAGGTAATATTCCTTTGGCTAAGTCTTTAGGCGATATTATTCCAGAGGGAGAAAAACCAGATATAAAAGCAGAATTATTGGAAATAGCCGCAAAAATTCGGTCTTTAGGCATCAAATTGTTAGTAATTGATACTGAGAAAAAATTTGTTTCCACAGGTTTTGGTAAAGAGTTGGCTAAAGTTGCGGGAGGTAAGTATTATCAGTTACCCAAAGCCACAGATCAAGCGATCGCAGGTATGGCAAAAAGTGCTATTTCTGAAATGAGATAATTGCCTGAATAAAATGATTGTATTTTTTTCCTAAACCCTCTCTTATAACTACATTATTATGGATTTTCAATCTGATTATTTATGGGTTTATTGCACTATTAACTCGATGGAAGAAGCTCGTAAAATTGGCAAAATACTGGTAGAAGAAAAATTGGCTGCCTGTGTCAATATTATTCCCTAGATATAGCTATGAATGTCCTTGTATCGTAGCTTTGCCCATTATTGAAGGTCATCAAGATTTTTTAAGCTGGATTCACACTCAAACTACCTCGACAAATAAATAAATTTGTTATGATTAAAAAATCCAAAAACCTATTTATTTTGAAAAAGAAAATCGAGGCGATCGATTTTTTTCTGGCTTAGTTCATCTCGCCCTTTTTAAGAAAAGTAAAAAAATGATGAATCCACCAATTAGTCGATTCGCAAATATAATAGGGCTTTGTCTGAGCTTGTCATTATCATTTTCCCTTCAAAGTTGCGGCTCTGGAGGAAAAACCCCTGCTCAACAACAACCTGCTGGAGTCTTAGTAAAAACCCAAACCATCGAATCAACAACTGTTGAAACTCGTTCAGAATATGTCGGCACTTTAGAAGCAAATCAAATAGTTACCCTAAAACCTGAAATTGATGGCACAGTCTCTGAGATTTTTGTTGACGAAGGAAATTCTGTTGAAGTAGGTACACCTATTCTCGCCTTAAAAGCTGAAAAAGGACAAGCGAGTTTAGATAGTGCCTTGGCCAATGTTAATGCTGCCCAAGCTGCTAAAAATAATGCCGAAGCTCAATACAATGCTTTAAATGCAGAAAAAAGAGAATTAGAAGCCGAATTAGATTTACAAACAAGGGAAATGAAGCGCATATCTTCTTTAGTGAAAGAAGGAGCTTTACCTAAGCGAGATTTAGATACAGCAGAGCGTGATTTAAAGGTTGCTCAAGCGCGTTTAGTTTCGATTGAAGAACAAATCCAGGGTAATATGGCAACAATTAAGCAAAATCAAGCTATTCTTGCTCAAGCTCAAGCTTCCGCTAATTTATCTTGGGAACAATTACAGGATACTCAAATTAAATCTCCCATTACAGGAATTGTTGGCGATTTGGCAGTTAAAAAAGGCGATTATGTCGAACAAGGAGACGAGTTAACGGTTATTACTGATAATCAAAATCTAAATTTAAACTTTTTTGTCCCCATTGAACAAGCTCCGCAACTGCGGTTAGAATTACCCATTGAACTAATTGACTATCGTACCCGAAAAATTATTGGTCAAGGACAAGTAAGTTTTATCGGGCCAGAGGTTGATTTTCAATCCCAAACTTTGTTAGCTAAAGCTAGATTTCCTAATGAAAATAAACAATTATTTACTGGACAATTAGTAAAGGCTCAATTAATTTGGGAACAAGGTTTAGGCATTGCTATTCCTGTTACTTCTATTTCTAGAATTGGTCGAGAAACTTTTGTTTTTGTCGTAGAAAAGCAAAATGATTCTAATAGCTCAGAGCCTCAATTAATTGCTAAACAAAAAGCAGTTAAATTAGGAAATATCCAAAATAATAACTATCAAGTTTTAGAAGGATTAAAAATAGGAGAACAATTAATAATTTCTGGTATCTTAAATTTAATTGATGGTACGCCAATTATAATTCAAAACCAAGAGAAATAAGTAACTGATAGGTAAGAGGTAATAGGTAAGAGGTAAGAGGTAAGAGGTAAGAGGTAAGAGGTAAGAGGTAAGAGGTA
>CAYPSO010000040.1:0-7225 GCA_964413275.1 uncultured bacterium
CTGCTGCCACTGGCGCAGAGTAAGCTACACAAATCCAAGGACGCATTCCTAAACGGAAGGATAATTCCCACTCACGACCCATCCAGCAACAAACGCCGATGAAGAAGTGGAAAATTACGAGCTGGTAAGGGCCACCATTGTACAACCATTCATCTAAGGAAGCTGCTTCCCAGATGGGGTAAAAGTGAAGACCAATAGCATTGGAGCTAGGTACAACAGCACCAGAGATGATGTTGTTTCCATATAACAGAGAACCAGCTACAGGCTCACGGATACCATCAATGTCCACCGGAGGTGCTGCTACAAAAGCAATAATGAAGCAAATAGTTGCGGTCAAAAGGGTAGGGATCATTAATACACCAAACCAGCCTACATAAAGGCGATTTTCGGTGCTGGTGATCCACTGACAAAACCGTTCCCATAGGGAGCCGCTTTCGCGTTGTTGTAGTGTTGTGGTCATAATAATTGCGATTAAATTATCAAGGTTCTAATATGTATGCCTACATATTAGTGTATATTGTTATTTTGATAACGTTTTATTATATCACAATTAATTATATTAAATATAATTTTTACTTATATATTTTTTAATGTTAGGGGATAACCAATGAGAATATTGGGGATAAACTGGTAAACGTCTATTTAATTGGTATCCTGCTGATTCAAGAATTAATTTCAAGCGATCCAAACTAAGATGATGATAATCAGGGTTAACTTCATCTTTGGGTACAATGCCACCTAAATCTCTAGCACCTGCTGCAAGGCAATTTAGGAGAAGTTCAGGTTTAGGAATTAAATTTGGTGGAATTTGAATAGTAATATTATTTGGAAGTATCTGACGAGCTTTGGCAATAATGTCTGGTAATTGCCAAATATTGAAAGAAGCAGTTTGTAAAGTTTGTTGTTGGCCTAAACTATAGGGCTGAAGGATAACTTCTTGAATATGACCGAATTTATTTTGTATAGAGGCTATTGTGTTTAAACTATCCCACCAATCTTGTTGAGTTTCGCCAATACCTAATAATAATCCAGTGGTAAAAGGAATTTTTAGTTTTCCAGCCCATTCTAATTGTTGCAATCTTAAATCAATTATTTTACTGGGCGCATAGCGATGAACAGTTGTTTGTAAAGTAGGAGTCAATTGTTCTAACATTAAGCCCATAGATACATTGACTTGTTTGAGATAAGACATTTCTTCCCAACTTAAAGGCCCAACATTACTATGGGGAAAAAAACCCATAGATAAGGCTAATTCACACAAATCATAAATTAACTGAAACCAAGCCTTTCTTCGTTTAGATTGTGGATGTACTTCGCCACTTAAAATAAGAATTTCAGAAATATCTTGATTTTTTAATTGTTTTAATTTACTTTCTGCTTCTATAAGCGTTAACCAAGAATCTTTACCCGGATTGACACGAAAATTACAATAGCTACAGCGATTAAAACATTCATAGGTAGGAACTAAAGTATAAGCAGGACTATAGGTAACAATTTTACTCATCAAATATCCTTTAATATTAAGAATATTTTTATTAATTTTAGAAACAAATCGAGCATTTACTCCTATTAACTTAAAACTTATATTAATTAATATTTAAAGCCCCATTATTTTTTAACCATTGTTTTTGTTCACTGGTTAATCCTTGGGCATCTGTAAAAATAGCATTATGAACTTTACAGTTGATCAAATCTGTTTTATGCCAGACCGTATTTTCTAAGTTTGCTTCCCTTAAATCAGTATTATTAAGAATAGCTTCTTTAAATGTCGCACCTTGTAAATTAGCATCAAACAAAGAAGCATCAGATAGATTAACTTGTTCTAATAATACATATTCTAAATTGGCTTCGGTTAAGTCTGCTTGGTTAAAATTAGCCTTAGTTAAATCAGTCTCTTTTAGACTAGCTCCCATAATAATTGCTTGGTTGAAATCAGCATTTAATAAAAATACACCATCTAAATTAGCTTGGGTTAAATTAGCTTTTTGCCATAATGTATCACTCAAAATACTACCAGATAAAATAGCACGATCTAATTGAGCAAAAGAAAAATTGGTCTGAGAAAAATCTGCGCTAGTTAACTTGGCTTTCTGTAAATTGGCATGGCTAAAATTAACTTTTTCTCCTTGGGCTTTATGCCAATTTGTCTCATTAAATTTACCTGATTCTCCGTTTAATTCATTTAAAACAGCTTCATAAAAATTAGCATAAATAGCATTAACTTCTTGTAAATTAGCATTATTAAGTTTGGCATTATTTAATTTAGCTTGAGTAAAATTTGCTCCAATAAATAAGCCATCATTCATAATAGCAAACATAAGTTCTGCTTGGGAAAAATCTGTATTTTGACAAGAGGCATTTTCTAAATTTGCCCCCTTAAGATAAGCCCCTTGGAAAATTCCACAATCTAAGTTTTTTTGTTTTAAATTAATATGACTTAGTTCTGCTTTAGCAAGAGACTTACCTTGTTTAATGGTAAAAATTACCTGTTCGGGAGTTAAAACTGACATCCTATTTCTGATTAATTAGTAATTAACGTTATGCGAAAGGTGTTAGGTATTAGTTTAATTACAATAACTCTTGTGGTGGGTTACGGCTCTCTTTCAATTTTGGATTTTTTTCCATTCTTATCCCCGCCTAACCCACCCTACGCCGATATATAAGATTTTATTATCACCGTAAGTACCCGAGAGCCGATTTTTCCTAACATCAATTAGTAATATTCTTTACCTAACTGGTTTTTACCAAAATTGTACCGTTTTCTTCTTTAACTTCATAAATAGCTAAAGGTGTCTTGGCAGGGCCTTTTAAAACTTTGCCATCTTTACCAAAACTCGAACCATGACAAGGACAAGCTAGATTTTTAGTTTCTGCATCTAATTTAACAGTGCAACCCTGATGAGGACATAAAGAGTTTAAAGCAATAAGTTGAGATGTGCTAGGATCACGAATTACGATAGTTTCAGCTTTTTTACTACTAACTGAGCCACTTTGGTCTAATTCGGCAACTGTACCGATTACCATAAATCCATCTGCTCTTGGAGTATTATCCGTTTGAGCAGTTGTTTGTTCTTGAGTTGAATCATCAGCAGAAACTGAAGCTTTGTCCTCAGATGAACAAGCGGCGATGGCAACAGGTAAATAACTAGCAATACCGCCAATTCCTACCCAAGTTAAAAATTTACGACGATCCATTTTTTGCCTCCTATGATGACTCTTTTAAGGATAACTTTTCTAATTCTGATGGAGATTTATTTGTTTTCAATTTATTTAAAGATAACCAATCTTGATGGAATATGACAGTTATTAACACAAATAATAGATCGCAACCAACAATAGCAGCGACAATTAATTCAGAACCTCCGGTGGTAAAACCGTAACTATGTAATCCTGTACCTAAAACGAAGTTTACTCCATACCATGCCATTAAAACAGCATTGAAACATACAACACTAATGACAGCCATGCCAAAATTATTTAACCATCCCACTAAACGCCCATGCAGTGGCACTAGATAACACATTAAGGCAATTAAAGCCCATGTTTCTTTTGGATCCCAACCCCAAAATCTGCCCCAAGAAAAATGAGCCCAAATTCCACCTAAAATAATTCCTGTTGTTAATAAAAGTACCCCTACTTGAATCACGCGGTAATTCAATTTAGAGAGATAGGTAATATTAGTAATTGCCTTTGGTCTAAAGAGATAATAACCTAAAATAATATGACCTAATCCCATAGCTAAAGCAAAACTTGCATAACTCAAAGTGATAGTAGGAACATGGATACTTAACCAGAAATTATCTCTTAAGACAGGTACTAAAGGTTGAATACTCGCATCAAGAACTGTAGGCAAACTATCAGCCAAAATCAAACAAATAATTGCTAAGGGTGCGGCAGCTAAAAGATAATATTTAGCCTGATAAATTAACTCAAAAATTAAGGCAAATAAGGCTAAACCAAAACCTACCCAAATTACAGATTCATACATATTAGTAACAGGTGGGCGGCCAGCAATTTGCATTCTTTCAATAAAACCATAGGCTTGGATAGTAATACCTACAATAAAAATTCCTAAGCCTGTTTCATATAATTCTTTTAATTTTGAATTATTAAAAATTATACTCAAAATTACAATTAAAAAAGCCAAACTATATAATTGCCAAGCTTTACCGAAAAGATGTAACTGATAAAACTTTACTTCTCTTTTCATTACCGAATTTTGAGGATAAACTTGAGGGCTAAGACTAGCTATTTGTTGATAAAAATTTTGAGTAATTTCTCCTAATTTTTCATTGGATTGATAAGTTTGTTTGAGATTGTCATAGGTTTCTAAAATAGGTGTAAGTTTTTCGGTGGCATAATATTTTTCTGCTTCATTAATACTTAACCATTTACCTTTAATATCAGTAGGATGGGGAATTAAAGGTAAACTATCTTGCCCTACGGTACTAATCATTAAAGCTAATCTATCTTCTATGTTTAAGGCTTCTTTTTCATCTCTGTTTAAATCAACATCCTCAGCTTGTTTTTGGGCTGCTTGTTTAAGAATTAAATCTAAATCAGAATTAATTATTTCTTGAAAACTAAAATATTTTTTTTCTAAGTCTAGTCCAATTTCTTGTTTCAGAGGACGATAATTAAACAGAATAAATGGTTCTTGATTCCAATCTCGATTATTAAACCATAGAGATAAATAGGTATCTAAATAATTAAGTTTTTCTCCATTAATAGCAGTATAGTTATTTTTTCCATGTATTTTAGCCACAGTTTCCCTTGCCACTGTATCTAAAGGTTTTTTGCGTCCATCTAATTGGACAGTTAGTGTTTGTAAAGAATCTAAAGGTGAAGCGTAAAATTGACTAAAGGGAATAACTAAAATCATTATTCCTAAAATGATTCCAAAAACGAGTTTTAAGATTTTCATGACCTGATATTTTATATTTTTATTAATTAAATTTAAGGAATAGTTACTAATTCTTCATTCTCAGAATTTATTGTTTTTTCTGATGATTTATTAGGAGAAGATTTAAGGTTAAATTTTTGTACAATTGCCGAACCATAAAACATAATTAAAATCCCTAATACAACTACTAATGAACCCATCCAAGTTAAAGCTGTTACCCAAACAGGTTCTCTTTTAATTTGTAAAGTTGATTGTTTTAAATCCCCCGGATTCCATGAAGCCTGAGCAATTTTCCAGCCATGATAACAAGTAGGGTGATTCATCCAGACTTGACGGTGAATAATATCATTATTATCTGTATCTTTGAGACTAATTTTACTTGTCCACATAGCCACTGATGCGCTTCCTTCATTGCGCTCAACAATGAAATCTTCAAGGGCAATATTAAAGGGTAAATCCAATAATTTTGGTGTAAACGCAGCTAATATTTCTTCACCATTGGCATTTTTAATTGTGGTTGGCTCTCCCCAAGTTAACCATTGTTTTATTCCTGTTTTTGTTGCTACGAGTAAAGCAGGAGAACTTTCTATCTTTGGATTGGAGACAGGGATAGTTTCATGATTAACTTGAGCATTAGTAACTATTTTTTCGACAGTAATTTTAAAATCTGCCCACCCCGGCTCGATAGCTTTTCCTATTTCTAATTCACCGGATTTAAAACCTTTAGAAGAATTAGCTCGATAATATAATTTTCCTTCTTTAGTGGTTATAATGTGAAAAAAATCTTGAGGTAATTGTTCCGATATTTGATAACTAATTTCTAGGCCTTGAATCCGATTTCCTGAGATAATAGTTCGCACAGGTTGAAAAGCACTTTTACTAAAAATAAACCAACGCTCAACACCTTCTTGTGAAGACACTTCCAACTGCACTACTGGATTATTAAATTTTGAAGAACGATTAATCGGTGTATTATTTTCACCTAAGCCAAAATCATTCCAAAAATCAACAACTTTAACCTTAATATTATCTTTTAACTGAAGGGTCTTAGATATATTATTTTTAACGTCAAGTTGACGAGAATTTATATCTAAAATTCCCCAAGGATTTTCTGTTTGATTTTCTCCAACAGAAAGTAAATT
Organism: uncultured bacterium; assembly: GCA_964413275.1. Taxonomy (GTDB): domain Bacteria; phylum Cyanobacteriota; class Cyanobacteriia; order Cyanobacteriales; family JAABRE01; genus JAABRE01. The sequence continues at coordinate 6,046 of CAYPSO010000040.1, forward strand.
TTTAAATTCTTGCTCGTTACTCGCTTCAATAATTTCTAACTCAGCAATACCCACAGTAACTTTACTATAGGCAACAGGTGCTACTGCTAACCAACGCTCTAAGGTTTGTCCCATGCGTTGACTGGTTAAATTTAATTTCACTGCTATATTATCAACTGTTCCTCCTTCCACAAAATTGACAGTTTTAATCGTATTTTCTGCATAATCTAATAAAGAAAGTCCGGCAAACTTTTGGCGATTAATTGAACCATTTGGGGTAATTAATAGATCGGTCTGCTCTAACTTACCATCTTTATTTATTACTTCTAATAATTCTCCTTCGACTCTAATTTGATTATCAAAATCTCGATCTGTGCGTAATAAAATCAATCCTTCTGTACCTAAATGAATAACAGCAGCAGAGCCTGCAATAATTAAAATTAAACCTAAATGAGTACAAGCAAAACCGATTTTTCTAGAACCACGCCAAGGATAACGACTAAAAGCAGAAACTCCTAAATTGACTGCCAATAAAAACATTAATCCTCCAAACCAAGGACTTTTATAAATCATTTGTTGTACCGTAGGCGAGCCAACTTGTGCTTCATAAAAAGTAGCTCCAATTAAAACTGAAACAATAATTATTAGTAAAGGAACAGCAAATTTAATTGAGCCAATAAAACGCAAAATATGGTTGTACATTAAAGTTTTTTAATTCATGAAAGGTTACTAACTTTTATCTGAGTTCGATGTAAAAATTTTACAAAGTTATAGAAGTCTATAAATAAATTTAGATAGATAAAGTATGTAGATTATAAATTACTTAATTTGGTTACTAAAAAACTTTTTTCAATTCTTACTCTTAAACTCCTAAAACAGATTTACATCGAAATAACTTTTGTTTATCTCATAGAGGTCACTGAATTCCATGATTATCATATTTTTTGTTTCAAAAAGTATATTCTGATACTTTCTATCAATAAAAAAATATCACTATTTCTATCCTTACAACTGCATCATAATTATGCGATTTTTGCATAAAAACTGCTAAATTAAGAATATTTTGTAAATTTCGTTACAAACTGATTTCTTGAGAAGATTATCTTTAGTTACGAGATAGTTAGAAGTATGTAAATTGTTTTTGTGTGTAGATTTAATACTTAATTGTGATAGATATAACAAAATTTATAGCTATCAAAAT
>CAYPSO010000040.1:7325-39208 GCA_964413275.1 uncultured bacterium
TGTAGATTTAATACTTAATTGTGATAGATATAACAAAATTTATAGCTATCAAAATATTAATTACATAATTATTTGAGGTTAATATAATCATCATGTCTTTAAAAGTAGAATTACTAGAAGAATCCTTTGAGAAAGTAAAACCCGTTGCCGATGAATTTGCAGATAGTTTCTATAACAATCTGTTTACCATGTATCCCGATGCTCAACCTTTGTTTGCCAATACAGATATGGCATCCCAGAAAAAGAAGTTACTTAGCTCCTTGGTATTAGTGGTAGAAAATTTAAAAAATCCCGATGTTTTAAGTAGCTCTTTAAGAGGATTAGGGGCACGTCATGTCAAATATGGAGCATTGCCAGAACATTATCCTTTAGTGGGTAACGCTTTGTTAACTACCTTTGAACAATTTTTAGATTCAGATTGGACAGAGCCAGTCAAACAAGCCTGGATAGATGCTTATGGGGCAATTACTGAGATTATGTTAGATGGTGCAGATTATTCCACAGAAGAAGTCGCTTTAGAATCCGCACCTACAACTGTTGAGCCAGACGAAGAAAGTGGTTTAAAAGTAGAACTAATTGAAAATTCATTTAATCAAATCAAACCAGTTGCGAATGAATTTGTAAATGCTTTTTATAATAATCTGTTTACTATGTATCCTGATGCCAAACCTCTCTTTGAGCATACAGACATGGCATCCCAGAAAAAGAAATTACTTAGCTCCTTGGTATTAGTGGTAGAAAACTTAAGAATGCCTGATGTTCTCAGTAATACTTTAAGGGGATTAGGGGCACGTCATGTCAAATATGGAGCATTACCAGAGCATTATCCTTTAGTGGGTAATGCTTTGTTAACTACCTTTGAACAGTTTTTAAAATCAAATTGGACATCGGAAGTTAAGCAAGCTTGGGTAGATGCTTATGGGGCAATTACCGAGATTATGTTAGATGGAGCCGATTATTCCACAGAAGAAGTTGCTTTAGAATCAGCAGCTACAACTGTTGAAGAAGAAAAGCTTGCCGAAAGCAAGATGAAATGGCCTATTTTAGGAGGGATTTTTGCTGGCTCAGGACTTGTAATTGGTATCCTGCTATTTCTTCTCTAACGGGAGCAACATGGCAAGTAAAATTAGGGAGTTTTTTAAGTCTATTAAGGTTTTTCAGTTCAAAACAGTGGTGATAGGTGTCGTTGTACTTCTGATTATTTGGGTAACTGCTGCATTTGTTTTAGATCAAAGGAGTATCTTTCTGCCGGGAAAGACTTCAGATGGCCACGTTTTAGTGGAAGCATCTTGTAGCTCTTGTCATGAAGGTTTTAAACCTGTTAGCAACGAAACTTGTATGCGTTGTCACCAAGCAGAAATGGCCACTGATATGCACGGAAAAAAGAAATTTCGAGATCCTCGTTGGGCTGGATTATTGGAAAACCTTGATGTTTTAACTTGTACTGCTTGCCATGAAGAACACATCCATATGTATGGACGAGGAGTTCATCTTCAACCTGACCTTTGTATGAATTGTCATCAAGGGATTATTGAGGGGGAAATGCAAAGCCATAATGGTTTTGCCCCTGATGGTTGTTGGACTGCGGGTTGTCATAATTATCACGATCATCGTTCCATTTCTACAGGATTTTTAGTTGATAATCTGGATCAACCTCCCATGTTGCCTAAACCTGCCTTGCCAGAGAGGGTAGTAACTGCTCAGTTAAAAACTCCTCCTCAACCAGATTTAGGTCAAGAATTTTTGGGAGGAAAATAATGAAAATACAAAAATTTTGGCAGCTTATATTTTGTGTTTTAATTATTAGTTTCTATTTGGTATTTTCTCCTACAGTTTATGGCCAAGAAATTACTAAAAATAAATTAGATGAAATCAATGAATTATGGAAGCAAAGCCCCCATGCTTTAGCAGATATAAATTGTTCTAGCTGTCATCAAAATTCTGAAACAAAAAAGTTAGTTATTTACCCCAATCAAGAAAGTTGCCAAAGTTGTCATAAGGTAGCAGTGGAAACATTTTTATCAGGTAAACATGGCGTTCGTATTCAAGAAGAATTGAGTCCTTTAACTCCTAAAATGGCAAGTTTGCCCATGAAAAAAGAAGCTTTTAACAAACAAATGAACTGTAATGCTTGTCATAATGTTCATTCAGTTAATACCGTTGAAGCTGCTGTTGATTCATGTTTAAGTTGTCATAATGATAGCCATTCTTTAAATTATACTAAGTCTAAACATTCGGAATTATTCTTAGCAGAAGGTAATTTACCTAGACCTTCAAATAATTCAGTTACCTGTGCAACTTGTCATTTACCTCGCATGGAATTTGAGGGAACAATTCACGTTAATCATAATAATACTTATAATTTACTACCCCGTGATCGCATGGTTAAAGATGTTTGTATGAACTGTCATGGCATGGAATATTCCTATAACAGTATTTTCGATGATGAATTAGTAACAGAAAATTTTGCTCGCCCTCCAAATTTAAAGTTACAAACCCTAGATATGGCTCATGCTTTAAAACAAAAAAGGTCTAGCAATTAACCATAAATTACTTAATAAGGAGAACACAAAAATGATTAATTTTAATTCACTAGGAAAAATAAAATCTAAGGCTATTATTTTAATTGCCTTATCAATTAGTATTTGTTTTACAGTCGTTTCCTGTGCTGGAGGCGGAGGAGGAGGTAATTCTACTTCTGTGGCTAGTGCTGGTATTTCCCCTAGTATCGTAGTTGATTATATCCATAAAGTAGCAGAATCCGATCGCACTGCCTACACCAAGCACGTTATTAATCGTCTCAAGAAACTAGAAGGAATCGATAAGGATAAAGGAGTAGTTAGTGCTGAAGCCACCGAAGCTTGGCAGGAGAAAAACGGCATTCCTTTACCTGCTCAAATGTTTCGTATGGGTGCGGAATTAGCCTCAGAAAGTGGTGATTTTACCATCGGCTTAATTTCTCCTTGGAATATTAATGATAACCAAGCACCTAAAAATGACTTTGAAAAAGAGGGAATGCAAAAAGTAGTCGAAACAGGTGAAGCTTATAAAGCTGAACAAGAAATTGCCGGACAAAAATATTATTCTGCTATTTATCCTGATATAGCCGTAGCTGAAGCCTGTGTTACTTGTCATAATACTCATCCTATCCATAAGGAGCGTTATCCTGACAAGCAATTTAAGTTAGGAGATGTCATGGGTGGTGTTGTAATTAACCTTCCTCTAGGCAATAGTTAAATTATTCTTATGAAGCAGGCATCTTGCCTGCATTGGTCATCTTGTAACAAATAACCCATAACAAATAACTAATAACTAAATTATTATGAGTCGCAAGAAACCTAAAACTTCTAAAACAGAGCCAAATGAATTAAATACAGAATTAAATTTACAAAAAATAGTCGATCTTCCAGATATAGAAAGAAAGATAATTAATTGGCTACGACGTAGAGGTGAGTCTTCATTAGTAGAATTATCAGATTATATTGGCTTAAATAAACAAGAAACAAAAGAACTTTTATTAACCATAGAAGAAAAAGGTTTTCTTGAAAAGAGAATTGTAGCAAAAGAATTATTTTATCAAGTTAAAGTTTCTTCTAGAAAACAAAATAAAACATTATGGAAACAACTTGATAGTAAAGTTGGCAAAATAACGTTTTCTAGTTTAATTATTCTGACTTTTGTTACAGTGGGATTATTAACACCTTTTGCTTTTAGTCCTTTATATTTACCAAATTTAAGAGATAATTTTTTCCAAACTTACCAAGTTTTACAAGGTAATTTATATAAGCAAATTAGCGGTTATATTTCGTTGGCTTTCGTTTTCTTAGAAATGATTTTAACTGCGAGGAAAAGAGGTAGAGGTTGGTTTGTTGAAGTTAAAATTCCGGGTGATGTGAGAATGTGGAGAGGATTACATATTTTCTTGGGAGTAGCTCTGTTAGGAATTATAGTTATCCACACTGTTGGCTCACATGGACTAAATTTTAATGCCATTTTCTTATGGATATTTTTTGGTGTAACTTTATCTGCTTTAATAGGTGTTGTTACTGAAACAGGAGTATTAGAATCTCCTCGCAAATATTTTGGTTCTCCTCCTCAAAGTAAATCTATTATTCCTACTATTCAAAAAGGAGTTTTAATTCGTAATTGGCGTGAAATCTGGTTATCTACTCATATTTTTTTAGTTAATGTTTTTTTCGTAATGTTGGTAGTTCACATATTTTTAGCTTATTATTATTAATAAGTTTAGTTATTTGTTATTTGTTATTAGTATTCGTAGATAATATTTTTTAAATCCAATATAATACTATCGTATAATTTCGAGAAAATCGTATTTATCAATTTATGAAAAAAATTAAAAAGTTATTTATTAGTGTTATTTTTATTTTATTAATATCAACTATTTTAATAACTAATCCAGTTCATGCTTTAGTTATTGGTAATTCTTCTCTAACAGGCTTATTTGAACTTAAAGCTATGACTAAATTATCAGTTCCCTATGAAGTAGCAATGAATAATTCAAAAGCTACTTTTCTTGAATTTTATGCAGATTGGTGTACCAGTTGTCAATCTATGGCTCATGTTATTAATGAATTACATCAAGAATATTCTCACCAATTAAATTTTGTAATGATTAATATTGACGATCCAAAATGGAAAGAAATTATCAGAGAATATCAGGTTAATGGCATACCTCAATTTAATCTTTTAGATACCAAACATAATAATATGAAAACCTTAATTGGTAGAGTTCCTGAATTAATTTTACATGATTATATTCAGGAAATTACTATTAACTATTAACTATTACATCATTATTACTTTGCAAACCTTCATAAAAGAAGAAAACTTGTCCTTGAAAACCACTTTCACGATTTAACTTAATACAATTTAAAATATCTGATTTAGTTAAATCGATCCCATTTGCTTTGAATGCAATACCGGGGGCAAATTTAGCTAGTTTTTCGGTTGTGGGAAAAGCATTTTTAATTTTATTAACTTCTGATTTATATTTAGAAAAACTTTCTCGATAAATTTGCGGATGAATGAAATCAATAATATTTTTATCCACCCAACTATAAGAATCTTGCATTAAATTATTAAGGCAAAAAGGAAAAACAGCAGGAGCTAAAGAAACAATTACATTAGGTTTAGTTCTTTTAATTTGCTTAAAAAGGTTTTCTAAAAATTGAGTTAATATATCCGCTCGAAACTTTACCCATCTGGTATTTTTACCATCAGCAGGTGGCTCAGTTCCAAATTTTGCTTTAAATAAATTCTTGGTATTAATATCATACCCTCCTGTAAAAGGCAGAGCAGGTAAACGATCATCTCCTTGAACACCATCAATATCATATTTACGCACAACTTCTAAGATTAAATTCAGCATAAATTGCTGAACTTCAGCATCAAGGGAATTCATCCAAGTTAAGCTACCATGTATAACATTTTTTCCCTCTTGATTCCGTGCAGCCCATTGGGGTTTAATCTCTAAAATATGTCCCCCATTAGCATCAGCAGAAGCAGCAAAACCATATTCAAACCAAGGAATAACAGCCATTTTCCTCATCTGTGCCTGATTAACTATTTCTTGCAAAGGATCGAAATTCATGGCAGCATAAAAAGGATCGTGTTTCGGAAATCCATAATTAGCCATTACTTCACTAGGAAATGCCGTAAAACCTCGATTCCAAATTGCAGGGAAAACTGTATTAAATCCTTTATCTTGTAAAAAATCCAGTGCTGTAATAATTTCATTTTTAGAAGTTAAAACTCGACTATGGGAGTGATTAACAATCCAAATCCCTCGAATTTCTTGAATAATTCTCTTATTTTTGCCTATATTAGGTTGAATAACTAGAGTTTGCTGAATTTGACGAAAATACTTTAATAACATAAATTAATTAAATAAAAATGTTGCGATCGATAATATCTCAAATCATTTTTTGATTTTTACCGAATCAAAAAATATATAATTAATTTTGATTAATTACTTACCTATCATCAAAACAAAGAAATATTAAATCTTCACAGTTGAGACCACTTAACTATTACAATAATAGATTCCCGCCTATTTCACCCAAACTAAACAACTATGCTAAATCCTAACTTAGATGAAATAGAATTAACTAAAGACGACTATGAGCGATACTCTCGCCATTTAATCTTGCCAGAGGTAGGAGTAGATGGACAAAAACGTCTCAAAGCCGCTAGTGTACTTTGCATTGGCACAGGAGGATTAGGTTCTCCTTTACTGTTATACTTAGCCGCAGCAGGTATTGGTAGAATTGGTATTGTTGACTTTGATGTAGTTGATAAGTCAAATTTACAACGACAAGTAATTCACGGTACATCATGGGTAGGAAAACCTAAAATCGAATCTGCTAAAAATCGTATTTTAGAAATTAATCCCTATTGTCAAGTCGATCTGTACGAAACTATGTTAACTTCAGAAAATGCCCTTGATATTCTTGAGCCCTATGATGTCGTCATAGATGGTACAGATAACTTTCAAACTCGCTATCTGACTAATGATGCTTGTGTCTTACTAAATAAACCTAATGTTTATGGTTCAATCTTCCGTTTTGAAGGGCAAGCAACAGTCTTTAACTATCAAGAAGGGCCAAATTATCGTGATTTATATCCTGAGCCACCACCACCCGGAATGGTACCTTCCTGTGCAGAAGGGGGCGTTTTAGGCGTATTACCCGGTATTGTCGGTACTATTCAGGCTACAGAAGCCATTAAAATCGTTTTAGGCGTTCCTACTACCCTCAGTGGACGTTTACTATTATTTAATGCCCTAGAAATGAAATTTAGGGAATTAAAATTAAGACCAAATCCCCAACGTCCAGTAATTGAAAAATTAATTGATTACGAGCAATTCTGCGGTATTCCCCAAGCTCAAGCAGAAGAGGCAAAACAACAAACGCAAATTCCTGAAATGACTGTGACAGAATTGAAAAAATTAATTGACAGTCAGGAAAAATTTGTTTTACTTGATGTACGAAACCCCAACGAATATCAAATTGCCCAAATCCCCGGTTCAATCTTAATACCTTTACCAGATATTGAAAATGGCTCGGCTATTGACAAAGTTAAATCTTTAGTCAATGGTAGTTCCTTAGTAGTCCATTGTAAAATGGGTGGACGCTCTGCTAAAGCTTTAGGCATTCTCAAGGAATCTGGTATTCAAGGAACTAATGTTAAAGGCGGTATTAACGCTTGGAGTCAAGAAGTTGATCCTAGTGTACCTCAATATTAGTTCGTGGTTCGTGGGGAGGCTTCGCCGTCGCTTTCGCGAGCGTAGTTCATAGTTCGTAGTTGTTAGACTGTTTTGTATTTGCCTAAATAAATATAGTTTTTAGTTAGGATTTTTCCTAAAAAATACGAATAACAGAAAAATGAAAACTAGAAAACCTCAAACTCAAGTTAATATATGGTGGGTAAATCCCACCTTTTTTATGACAAATAAAATATAAATATTCTCTATTAATTATCTATAACCAATAACCAATAACTAATAACTAATATGGATATACGTACCTGCAAAATTAATCCCAATCATTGGTATGTAGTAGCTAAAAGTACAGATATTATTAATAATCCTTTACCTGTTATTCTTTGGAACAAAAATATAGTTTTGTTCAGAGATGCCGCAGGAAAAATAAACGCCCTTGAAGATAAATGTCCCCATCGCCAAGTTAAACTAAGTTCGGGAAAAGTAATTAATAATAACCTAGAATGTTCTTATCATGGTTGGCAATTTGACTCAGAAGGTGAATGTGTTAGCATACCTTATTTAACTGCTAAACAAAAATTACCTAACTGTAAAATAAAATCTTATCCTGTACGAGAATTAGATGGTTTTATTTGGCTATTTCCGGGAGATGATAATTATCATGAAATACATCCTTTAAGAATACCAGAATGGGATCATCTTAATTATATTGCTACGGTTTCCACTATTGAATGTAAAGGACATTTTTCTTATTTAATTGAAAATTTAATGGATATGTATCATGGACATTTACACGATAATTATCAAGCTTGGGCTTCTGCAAGTTTAACTTCTTTAAATGCTAATGAAAATAGAGTAGATGCCCATTATCAAGCCGAAAGTTATTATCGTATTGATAAAATTTGGTCTATTTCTCAGTTATTTTTTCCGGCTTTACGTCGTTTGCATCCTGAGCCTTTAAATGTCAGTTATATTTATCCTCATTGGATGTCAACTTTAGGTGAAGATTTTAAAATTTACTGTCTCTTTTCCCCAGTAAATGAAACTTACACCCGTGCTTATTTAATTCATTTTACTTCTTTAAATGCTTTTTGGCGTTTGCATAAATTACCAGTTTGGTTTCGGCGTTTTATTAAAAATAGTTTGTTTGGCTCTGCACAAAAACTATTAGATGGTTTGGTAATTCAAGATGTAGCTATGATTGAACAAGAGCAACAAGCTTATTTAACTAATCCCCAAATTCGTAACTATGAATTAAATCCGACTATTGCTAAAGTTCAACAATTAATTAGGCAACAAGCAAGCTTTTTCAGTAATTAGTAAGCAGAATGAAAACTAAAGAGCTAACAGCTAACTTATGACAAACAAAATCACCCAAGTCTTACTCTGCGGTTGAATTCCTCAATGTGTGCGATAATAAATAGAGTTACAATTATTATTGTATAGCTCCCTTTTATCCAACTATTTTAGGAAATATCCGTTTTCGGATTGGATGATTTTGTCGTAGCATGAGACAGACGATAGTTTTAACAGCTTAATTTACTCCTTAAATTATAGATTTAACTAAACTTGGCTGTTTTAATCTGCCATGAAAGCTTTTTTCTTAGCTTTAATTATTAATTTATCACGTTTCTCGATAAAAGCAAGTATTTGTAATTAAAGTTAATATTTTTAAGATTTATTACTTTAATAATTATTAACTTAAGTTACAAATAAGTTGTATAATTCTTATAATTTACTATTTTTTCAAGTAAACTAAAACATATGAATCAATAGATATATTGATTCACTGTAAGCTAGAACACATTATTTAGGGAATTTTTATGATTTCAAGCATCATAGGAGATAGATTAAATATTAAGTATTTATTACTAGAAAATGACTTGAAAAAAGATGAGGAATTTGATATAATGTTTCGCTTAACTCATAACCCGAAATCTCTACCACCTCAATATTTTTATGATGAGTTAGGTTCAAAATTGTTTGAAAAAATTTGCGAATTACCTGAATATTATCCAACACGCACAGAAGCAGGGATATTAAAAAAATATGGGACTAACATTGCTCAACTAACAAAAGCTTGTGAATTAATTGAGCTTGGCAGTGGTAGTTCCACCAAAACTCGCATTTTATTAGATGCTTATCAAGATTTAGGTTATCCTTTACGTTATTTACCCATTGATGTTAGTGCTAGTATGCTCTCCCATAGTGCTAAAAATTTGTTGTTGGATTATCCTACTTTAGAAATAGAAGCCCTAGTCAGTACCTATGAGATAGCTTTAGAAAATTTTAAAAATCTTGAATCTAATTGGCCAGAGCGAATGATCGTTTTTTTAGGTAGCACTTTAGGTAATTTTACTCAGACTGAGTGCGATCGCTTTTTAGAAGAAATTCAACAAGCCTTAAAACCCGGAGATTATTTCTTATTAGGAATTGACTTAGAAAAACCCAAAGAAATTTTGAATGGAGCTTATAACGATAGTCAAGGAATCACAGCAAAATTTAACTTAAATATTTTATCCCATTTAAACTGGCGTTTTGGAGCTAATTTTGACTTAGATTTCTTTGAACATTGGGCATTTTATAATGAAAGGGAGTCACAAATTGAAATGTATTTAAAATGTAAGCAAACTCACCAAGTCTATTTAGAAAAACTAAATTTGAAAGTTAATTTTACTGAAGGGGAAACAATACATACAGAAATATCACGTAAATTTAATTTAGAAAAAATGCAACAATATTTAACCAATTTTAATTTGAAAAATATAAAATCTTTTACTGATTTAGATAAATATTTTGGTTTAATTTTATCACAAAAACAATGAACAAATTTGCATCTGAAATAGTTATTATAACTATAATAAAGATAAATTATAAAAATAACAAATAGGGAAATTATTTGATTTCCCCTATTTTTGAACTTAAAGCAAATAGACTAAGATAAACAAAATAATCCAAACTACATCAACAAAGTGCCAATATAATTCTGCTGCTTCCACTCCAAAATGACTTTCATTAGAATAATGACCAGATTGACGAGAACGCCATAAAACAGCCAGAATTAATAACAAACCAAAAGTAACATGGAGTCCATGAAAACCAGTTAAAACATAAAAACAACTGGTAAATAAATTAGTAGTTAAACCAAAACCTGCGTGGTTATATTCGTAAAGTTGTCCGCAGAGGAATAAGATTCCCATAACTGCGGTGATGCCAAACCAAAGTTGTAAGCCAGAATTATCATTATTTTTAATAGCACTTTGTCCTTTGTGCATAACAAAACTACTAGAAACCAGAATAATTGTATTCATTCCGGGTAATAAAAGTTCTAATTCGGGTGTACCTTCAGGAGGCCATTCCGGCAGAATACTACGGTAAATTAAAAATGCACCAAATAGACCTAAAAAGATCATACTTTCAGCGATTAAGAAGACAACAACACCGAACATTCTTAAATCTTGATGTCCGTGATGGGTTGTTTCCGTTTCTCGATCGTAACTTGTGGTAATTTGAGATGTTTCTAAGGCTGAACTAGACATGATTTCCTGTTAAGTGGTTAATTATTCTTTTTAAGAGAAAAGCGATTAAGGGCGAGAAAATCTCGCCCCTAGATAGGGTTATTTTGCTTCTACTGTAACGGATTCTAGTAATTCTTCTACTGATTCCTCACCATCAATACTTTCGTTATCAATTCCGTATTCATAAGGCCCAGCCCATAAGACTGGTTCTTCTAGGAAATTTTCGATCGCAGGAGGTGAAGAGGTTTGCCATTCTAAGGTTAAAGCACGCCAAGGATTGCGACCTGCTTTTTCTCCCTTATTAATACTCCACAGCACATTAATAATTAGGGGAATAGTAGAAACGGCTAAAATATACGAACCAATAGTAGAAATATAATTTAAGGAGGCAAATTGGGGATCGTATAAAGCAATACGACGATTCATCCCTAACAATCCCAATTCGTGCATGGGTAAAAAGGTCATATTGAAACCAATAAAGGTCATGACGAAATGAATAATTCCTAAAGGCTCGTTGATCATTCTACCCGTCATTTTCGGAAACCAATGATATAAACCAGCAAATAAAGCAAATACCGCCCCACCAAATAAAACATAGTGGAAATGGCCGACAACGAAATAGGTATCGTGAACGTGAATATCAAAGGGTACAGAAGCTACCATGATCCCGCTTAAACCACCCATTAAAAAGGAGGAAATAAAGCCAATACCAAATAACATGGCACTATTGAGGCTAAGTTTGCCATTCCAAAGGGTAGCACACCAACTAAAAACTTTAATTCCTGTGGGTACAGCAATTAACATAGTGGCTGCCATGAAAAACATCCGTAACCACCCCGGAGTACCACTGGTGAACATATGATGCGCCCAAACAATTAGACCCAAAAAGCTAATGGCTAAGGAAGAATAGGCGATCGCCCGATAGCCAAAAATCGGCTTTCTGGCATGAACTGGCAACACTTCCGAAATCACCCCAAAAAAGGGTAAAACCATGATATATACGGCAGGATGGGAGTAAAACCAGAACATATGTTGATAAACAATGGGGTCTCCTCCTCCGGTGGGATTAAAGAAATTTGTTCCTGCTAACAAATCAAAGGAGAGTAATACCAATGCTCCTGCTAAAACTGGGGTAGAAAGCAAAATCAAGCTAGAAGTTGCTAACATTGCCCAACAAAATAAGGGCATACTGTGGATGTCCATTTCAGGGATGCGCATCTTCAGAATAGTGGTTAAAAAATTAACTCCACCCAAAATCGAAGAAGTACCCACCAGTAAAATACTCAAAATCCAAATTTCTTCTCCCCACTTACCACTAACAAGACTTAGGGGAGGATAGGAAGTCCAACCGGCTTGGGGAGCGCCCACAAAAAAGCTGCTCATTAACAACACACCACCTACGGGAAACATCCAATAGGCTACTGCGTTTAAACGAGGGAAAGCCATATCTTCAGCCCCAATCATCAGGGGGATCAAATAGTTAGCAAAAGCCGCTCCCGCCGGTACAACCCAAAGGAAAATCATGATTGTGCCATGCATGGTCATCAATTGATTATAAAATTCCGGTTGTACGAAATCGGGATCGGGAGTTGCTAATTCAGTTCTCATAACCTCTGCCATAAGTCCACCTATGAAATAAAAGAAAAAGGCGGTGACAAGGTATTGAATACCAATTACTTTATGGTCAGTATTAAAGGTGAAGTAGTCAGTCCACTTCCTTTCTTGATGAATTGCTGTCATAATTACTTGATTACTAATGACTGTGATGTAATGTGTGCAAAGACGCTAAGGTATCTGGGGTGATTCCCATATCCTCAGTATAAGGTTTTAAGAATTGATTATTGGACATGGATGCGGGATTAATTGCCACTTTTTTGCTATCGTCAGCTTGGGCAATAGTATTCTCCTGTATCCATTGATTATATTCTTCTTCTGTTTGTACGTAGAGTACACTCTTCATTCCACCGTGATATGCCCCACAAAGTTCGGCACAAATAATTGGATATGCACCAGTACGAATACCAGTAAAGGTCAATTGAGAATCTCTACCGGGGATTGCATCTTGTTTAATTCTAAATTCTGGCAACCAGAAGGCGTGAAGCACATCTCCTGCGGCAATATTTAGCTGTACAGGACGATTTACAGGAATGTGCATTTCTCCTGAGGTGATACCTTGTTCTGGATAGGTAAAAATCCAAGCATATTGAATACCGTTGACGTTAACAATTATAGGTTCTTCTTGACTGCCCGGAGATGCTCCTAAACCCAGAGCAACTTGTTTATTTGGCTCCATCGCAATCATTTCCCCATGATGGGATGCCATTTTACTATGGTAATCATGGGATGCCATGGGATCTAAGCCACCCATATTGTTGTAAACTTCAAAGCTATAGAGAGATAAAACAAAAACAATAACTGTGGGAATAGCTGTCCAAACTATTTCTAAGGGAACATTCCCTTCTAGATGAGGCCCATCAGTTTGATCGCCTTTTTTTCTTCTAAAGTTAATGAGCGCATAGATCAATACTCCTTCGATTAAAAGGAATAATCCAGTGGCAATGGTCATCATAAAGTCGAAAATATCATCGACTTGAGTTGCTTCTGCCGATGCTGCAATAGGCATTAGTCCATGATTTTTTCCATACCAGAGACTGGCTAAAGTAATTACTATACCAGCAAGTAGGGTAAGAATGTTACTGGGAATTTTCACTTTTATTTTTATCCTTAATCCATAACTATCTATCAAGGTAAAACATCTGATTAGGATTAGACAATAATCTCAACTAATCTTCATTGATTTTTAACTTTTCTTTGATATTGATAAATAACTATCAGAAGTTATTGTTACATTTTTGACTAAATTCTGACAATAACATTAAATCTTTCTTAATTTTTTATGTAAAAAATATAAAGAATATATAAGTAGGTGGATTATTCGGAAAAAGATAATTACAGTATTAAATAGATTTAGGTGAAAGTAAAAAATATATTACTTCGTCTTAGAAATCATACTGAATTATTTATAAAGTTAAAAGAAGGAATTTGCATTTTATGACAGAATCGGTGCTTCAGAGAAACATTAAAGATACAGTGGAATTCGATCGCCAAAAATGGATTCGCCGTTTAGTCTGGAAAATGGCTGTCGCCACTTTGTTATTAATGGCTATTGGTAGCGCTACTAGGGTAATGAATGCAGGTTTAGCTTGTCCTGATTGGCCTTTATGTTATGGTCAATTAGTACCTAGCCAACAGATGAATTTACAAGTGTTTTTAGAGTGGTTTCATCGCCTAGATGCTGCTTTAATTGGTGTCAGTGCCATTGCCCTAACTGGTTTAAGTTGGTGGTGGCGGTTATATTTACCGAAATGGACACCCTTAGCTTCGGGTTTTGCCCTTTTTTTAATCGTTTTCCAAGGCATATTAGGGGGACTAACGGTTACTCAATTGTTACGCTTTGATATAGTTACTGCCCATTTAGGCACAGCTTTGTTATTTTTTAGTACCCTAATTTCTATGGCTGTAAGTCTTAGCCCTTACCAAAGTACAGGTGTAGTTGGTAATTTGAAGTGGTTTGCGATAACTGCTATTGTATTTGTTTATCTACAGTGTCTTTTGGGTGCTTTAGTTGGTTCACAATGGGCATTACATCAATGCTTTGGTATTAATCAACTTTGTGCGGTGATGAATAGTCATATTTGGGGTGTTTTTCCCGCTACTATTTCTACTTTGAGCTTAGTTTATCTGGCTTGGCGAAAAGCTGCACTACATCCAATCTTGCGCAAATTATCCCAAGCCGCAGGTATTTTAGTTATATTGCAAATAATTTTAGGTATTGCTACCTTTAAGCTACATTTGCAAGTTGAACCATTAACCGTAACTCATCACACTATAGGTGCTGCGTTATTTGGTGTTTTAGTTGCTTTCAGCGTTTTGGCTATCAGGGATAGTATTACGGCTGAAAAGCAAATAGTTTAATTTTGCACCCCCAAGGTACAAAAAAGATACCGAATCTCTTGGTATTTATTGATCCGTTTAAAATAATTTAGGTAGAAAAATAATGATTGGGACATCTTATCAAGTCCAACACGACAACTTTTTACAGGTAATCCAAAGCTATTATCAATTAACAAAACCTCGCATCATTCCCCTATTATTAATTACTACGGCTGCGGCAATGTGGATGGCCGATTCTGGCGAAGTTGACCCATTTTTGGTAATAATGACTCTACTAGGAGGTACTTTAGCAGCCGCAAGTGCTCAAACTTTTAATTGCGTTTACGATCGCGATATAGATTATACCATGGTGCGGACTCGCAAACGCCCGATTCCTTCTGGAAAAGTTCAACCTCTCCACGCTCTTATTTTTGGCATTATTCTAGCTATTATTTCTTTTACTCTGTTAACAGTTTTTGTTAATCTTCTCAGCGCTCTTTTAGCGATGTTGGGTATTGTCTTTTATCTGTTGGTTTATACCCACTGGCTTAAGCGTCATAGCGTGCAGAATATCGTTATCGGCGGTGCTGCGGGGGCAATTCCTCCTTTAGTGGGTTGGGCTGCTTGTACGGATACCATAGCTTGGCCTGCTGTGATATTATTCGGAATTATCTTTTTGTGGACTCCTCCTCATTTTTGGGCTTTAGCTTTGATGATTAAGGATGATTATGCCCAAGTTGATGTGCCAATGTTACCAGTGGTGGAAGGAGACGAACATACTGGGGATCAAATTTGGATTTATACTTTAATTGTTGTGCCGTTTACTTTTTTATTAATTTATCCTTTTGCCGCTACGGGTGTGGTTTATGGAATAATTGCTTTTATTTTAGGTGCTATTTTTATTCGTAAAGCATGGCAGCTTAAACAAACTCCTTCAGATAAGCAATTAGCTAAATCAGTGTTTAAATATTCCATTCTGTATATGATGCTTTTATGTGCAGGTATTGTTTTAGACTCTCTTCCTGTAACTCATCAATTCACTACAGTAATCGCCAACAGTTATCAGCAAATTATTGCTTTAATTCTTGGTTAATAAGTATAGACTGGTTAAACTCAAAAATTAATCAGTATCTAAGCAAAATTAATTGTAACTAAATTTATGATATAGCTAATAGCTTTAAGCTATTAGCTTTTAAGTAAAATACAAAAATTAAACATATTTGACAATAAAATTAGAATTATTAGTAATCAAAGATTAGTAATGAAAGTTCAAGGATTATTTAAAAACTTTTTATTGTGGTTTGCTATAGGCATAATAATCGCTATTGTTCTACAAGCGATTAATTCACCTTTATCTTTACTATTCTATAATCATCATAATATTTTTTTTAATTTAATTTTTAATTTAATTTTAATATTCATTTTGAGTTATATAAATATTTATATTCATGAATTTGGTCACGCTCTTGCTGGTTGGTTAGTGGGTTTTCCCATCAAAAAAATTACTATTGGATTAGGTAAAAATATTTGGAAATACAAAATTAAAGCAACCTCAACTTCTATTGTCATCAACTATGGTTTACAAGGAGGGCTAACTAATCTTGGTGATGTTTCTCGTAATTTTCTGCGCTTAAAATTTTTTATTTTTGTATCGGGCGGAATATTATTACAAACTTTGATGGTTTGGTTAACCATACAAATAACTAGAAATGGATTATTTGTCAATTCTTTTTTTGATTGGTTATCTAATTTATTTATTTACACCAATATGTTTATGATTATTGGTAATTTACTTCCCTATCAAACTAAGGCTTTTGGGATTCCTCAACCCACTGATGGCTTATATCTTTTAACAGTTTTTTTTCTTTCATAAAAAAAACTTGGAGAAATTACGCTTTCAGGCCAACTTGTTGATGGTTTAGAGAAGATAGAAGAAAATCAATTTTTAGAAGCTGAATTAATTTTTAGAGAATGTATTCAGAAAGCACCTCATCTCATTCTACCAAAAATTAACTTATCTGTAGCTTTTATTAAACAAAATAAACTCGATGAAGCTATAGATATTCTTGTGAAAATTGTGGAAGCAAAAAATGCAAAAGATATACCATTAGCTTTAGTTTATAATAATTTAGCATGGAGTTACTTACTGAAATCAACTACAGAGCCAAATGCCTTAGAAAAAGCAGATAAATATTCAACTCAAGCTTTAGCAATTAACGATAAAATTCCTAATTTACTAGGTACAAGAAGTTGTATTCTAGTAGAAATTGGTGAATTGAAACAAGCAATAAAAATACTAGAAAAAATTATTAAAATTAATCAACCAGTGAACGAAAAAACTAATTCAGTTATTGGCTTTCTCTATCTTGTTTATGCTTACTATCTTCAAGAAGATTGTCAAAAATCAGCACAATATTGGCAAAAAATCAAAAATCATCAAGATTTAAAAATAAAAGATTATAATATTTTATTTCAACATATTTTAAAGCAAACAGACAATTTGAAAAATTTATCTTTTGTTAGTAGATAACTATTATTTATTTCCTAAAGACAGATACTATTATTTCTAAATTCAATTTTGCTCAGTCCTAGCATAATCCAAAAAATCCCCATAGCCCACAAGAAAACTATTTGAGACACTTCTATGCCTAAATTTCTGTACTGGGGTAATTTTTCTGAAACTTGTGTGAAGAATAGCCGAGACAGACAATTAATGAAATTAGTAAAAGCGAGATTTTATTCATAACATCTTCTCATCAGTATTTATTTATTAATGTTACCTATTACCTATTACCTATTACCTAATTAAATCCAACCTTTTAAGCGATAAATAAACATTCCTAAATACTCCTTTAAAGCTTTGGTAGTTTTAGCAATATTTTCTGCATCTGGTAAGATATTTAAAATAAAAGCTTCACCACTAATATTAAGGCTTTCAATATTATCTTCACTAATTAAAAAATCTGTGGGAGCAGGAATAACATCAATACCTTGACGTTGAAAAATTAACAAAGAGCGAGGCATATGTAAAGCAGAAGTTACTAATAATATTTTATTAATGCCTTTTTCCGTCAAAATTTCCTTAACATTAACCGCATTTTCATAGGTATTAAGGGAATTTGGTTCTCTGATAATCACAGATTCAGGAATACCAATAAATTCTAGTAATCCTGCCATATCATCTGCTTCTGGTGTACCTCCATTTTTCCATTCAATGCGACCACCAGCAGCTATGATTAAAGGGGCTAATCCGTCTTGATATAATTTAGCACCATAAATAATACGATCGCCTTGTTCATTCAAATCTACCATAGGTCGAGGTGGAAGAGCAGATTTTGTAGCGCCTCCAAGAATCACAATAGCTTCAGCTTCAGGAATATTTGCTAAGGGTAAGTTTTGCCATTCTAAAGACTTAACCAAATAATTACTCACCCAACTATTACTGGTTAATAATAAAGTAACCAAAGCCAAAGCCACAGGAAAATAACCCCAGCGAGGATATTTCCAACCAATTAATAAAGCAATAATTAAAACTAAACAAGCGAAACCCAAAGGATAAAAAAATAAGGGTAGTAATTTAGACAAAAATAAAAAATTCATTACTTAATACTATCTGGATTAAAGAACCAATTTAGATTATCTTAATAATTATCTTAGTATATTTACTTAGGTATAATGATAATGTTCCATCGACTCGATTAATTATAGAATTGAGCCAATATAAACACGAATTTTTCTGGCAAACTGCACTATTTTCAATTAAAGAAAAAATAAATTTAAGTATTTACCGATCCATTTTATCAAAAATTTTATCTAAATAAACTTCAGAAAAAGCTTGATTATAGTAGGGGTTGAATATATTCAGCCCCTACAGATATTGTTCACCCCCTACAAATACTCAACAACTTTTTTAAGTGACTTCAACTTTATCAATTTAATCTTATTTTCTAAGTCACTATCATAATTAAAATTCAATCCTCAAAAGCTTATCTGCCTTGAATTATATCTATCCAGTTTTTTTTGCTTCTTAATAAAAGATTTATATTCTAATTTATGATTCTCAGTAAAAAGTCCATATATATTAGTGTATTTATTTACTTAATTTACTTAATCAATACAAACAAAATCAGTGTTTATCTCGATGGCAAACTGATTAATTCTATTTAATATTGATAGTTGATACCCCTTAAAAGATATTCCTTTGAATATATATTTAGTTGCAATGACTTTAATTGCAACTTTTATTTTTTTTATTAAAACTAGAATTTATAAATATAGTTAATGCGAAACATATTTGTCCCTTTATTAGTCTTAACCTTATTATTCCCTTTAACTTCTTGTCAAAATGAGGCTCAAAACTCTCAAACAACAGAAGTTAAACCATTAATTACTGGTGCTATCCCCGATCAAGATCCCGAAAAATTACAAAGACTATATAGTAAATTAACTGATTATTTAGTAACAGAATTAGGTATTCCCGTTGAATATAAACCTGTAACTGATTATGCTGCGGCTGTAACCGCTTTTAAAGTCGGTGATTTAGATTTAGTTTGGTTTGGAGGGTTAACTGGAGTACAAGCTCGCCTTCAAGTGCCTGGGGCAGAAGCTATTGCTCAACGGGATATTGACGAGCAGTTTCATAGTGTTTTTATTGTTAATAAATCTACTCAACTTAAACCTTTTAAAAATATTAATGAGTTAGAAAAATTAAAAGGACTTATTTTTACTTTTGGTAGTGAATCTTCTACTTCTGGACGTTTAATGCCCCAATATTTTTTGGCACAAGCTAATGTTAATCTGGAAGATTTTAAAGGTGAAGTTGGTTTTTCTAATTCCCACGATGCCACCATAAAATTAGTAGAAACTGGTACATATCAAGCAGGGGTTTTAAACGAGCAAGTTTGGGAAAGTCGAGTAGCAAATAAAGAAGTTGACTTAAATAAGGTTGAAGTAGTTTGGCGTACTCCTGCTTATTATGATTATCATTGGGTAATTAATCCTCAAGTTAAAGAACGTTATGGCGAGGATTTTGTTCAAAAATTACAAGCTGCTTTATTAAAATTAGACCCTACTATTCCCGAACAAAAAGAGATTTTAGAACTATTTGGCGCAGCTAAATTTATTCCCACTAATAATGACAATTATACTCAAATTGAGGAAGTAGGGCGTAAAATTGGCAAGATTAAATAATTTTCTGAGTTGGGACTTAATGACCAATATTTTTTACATTAATGAATATATTGCCTATATTTTTTTTGAACAATGTTTATCATAAATTTGGTAATTTATCAGTATTAAGTAATATTAATTTAACTATAAATGCTGGTGAAAAAGTAGGTTTAATTGGAGCAAGTGGTGCGGGAAAAAGTACCTTATTAAATCTACTTAATGGTACAATTTCACCAACTCAAGGAAAAATTGAAATATTCGGTAAAAATATTGCTCAACTTTCGCCAAAAAAACTAAGACAAATTCAACAAAAAATTGGCACAGTATATCAGCAATTTAATTTAGTTGATAACTTGCGTGTTATTCATAATATTAATGTGGGTCATTTGGGAAGGTGGTCATTTTTAAAAGCTGCCTTTTCCTTAATTTTTCCTTTGGAAATTGCTACGGCTAAACAAGCTTTAACTCAGGTAGGAATTGCGGATAAAATATACGAAAAAACAGAGAATTTATCAGGTGGACAAAAGCAAAGGGTAGCTTTAGCAAGGGTAATTGTGCAAAATCCTTTAGTAATTTTGGCAGATGAACCTATTTCTAATTTAGATCCTGAATTCAGTCGAGAAATTATGAATTTATTAACTAATATGTGCGATCAAAATGGTAAAACTTTAGTAGTAAGTTTACACGATTTAGAATTTGCTAAAATTTATTGTGATCGCTTGATTGGTCTTCGTAAAGGTTCTATATTATTTGATTTACCAACCACTAAAGTTACTTCCGCAATGATCGAGCAATTATATGAATTAGAAAATAGGGAATAGTCAGTAGTCAATTAGATAATTCACCGTTAAAATTAAAAGCTAACAGCTAACAGCTAACAGCTAACGGCTAAAAGCTAACAGCTAACTGCTAAAATGATTAATAAAAAAAATTGCTGGGGACTAATATTTATAATTGCGATCGCCTTTAGTATTTATCATACAGGAATACTACAAGACAATATATTTAATATTAATGGTTTATCTCAATTTAGACAGTTTTTTATTGCTAGTTTACAACCAGATTTAACACCAGAATTTTTACAATTAACTTTTCAAGCAACTATAACAACTTTAGCTTATGCAGTCTGCGGTACATTTATTAGTCTTACCTTGGGCTTAATACCTGGTATATTTACATCAAAAATATGGTGGTTAACAATATTACCAAAAATTCCACAAACAAAAACTCTTTGGTTATTTATCAGAGCAATCTTAGCATTCCCCAGAGCAATTCATGAAATGATTTGGGGTTTATTTTTTGTTAGTATTTGGGGTTTAGATCCTTTAGTTGCAATAATGGCGATCGCTATTCCTTTTGGTGCTATAGTCACTAAAGTATTCTCAGAAATTATTGACGAAACTCCTAAACAACCTTTGCTAACATTAATTAATAGTGGAATATCTCCCCTAACTGCTTTTCTTTATACTATTATTCCCCAAGCATTTCTTAATTTATTATCTTATAGTTTTTACCGCTTTGAATGTTCTTTAAGAAGTGCGGCTATTCTCGGGATTATTGGTGCAGGAGGATTGGGCTACGAAATTTTTTTGAGTTTGCAATCTTTACGCTATTCACAATTATGGACTTTATTTTATGCTTTAGTAATTTTAAACGGTACAGTTGATATTAGTAGTGCTTTATTACGCAAGAGATTAGGTTGTGCTAGTCGTTTAGATTTAAACTTAAAGACCAAGAAACTTAGCAAATTTCAAAAAATAAATAAGATTCAACGAGATTACTTAATAATATTTTTTATTGTATTAATTTTGATTTTAATACCTTTCTGTTTTTGGTATATTCAGCCCGACTTTACTAAACTTTGGTCTTCTCGTACTTGGGAATTATTAAAAAATATAGGACAACAATCATTTCCTCCTAATTTTGATGTCGCAGAAAAATTATTCCCCCTATCTCTACAAACTCTAGAAATGTCAATTTTAGCCATAACTATTGCAGGTATAGGGGGCATAATCCTATCATTTTCCGCAGCACAAAATTTTGCTCAACATCAATTTATCTTAATATTTACTCGTATTTTTTTATTATTTTGTCGTGCCATTCCTGCTCCTATTTGGGCTTTAGTTTTTTTATTTATTTTATTTCCGGGGGTTTTACCGGGGGCAATCGCTCTTGGATTGCATAATTTAGGCATTTTAGGCAGATTAATGGCTGAAGTTAATGAAAATGTGGAAAAACCTCCTTTAGAAGCCCTACAAGCTCAGGGAATAGCTCCAAATTTAGTATTTTTATATGGAGTATTGCCCTTAACCATGCCCCGTTTTTTAGCTTATATTTTTTATCGTTGGGAAGTATGTATGCGGGAAACAATTATCGTAGGTTTAGTTGGTGCTGGAGGTTTAGGGAGACTATTAACCGAACAATTGAGTAGTTTTGATTATGCCGCAGTAATAGTTACATTAGCTTGTTTTATAATACTTACTTTTTTAGTTGATTGGGTTAGTTCATTAGCCAGAAGTTAGTTAAAGCATTTTTATTTCTTCTTGTTGAAATTGGCGATTTTCATTTAATATCCAACTATAATAATCAGTAATTTGACCTGCGACAACCGATACTATAATATACGAGTATCGATCCCAAGCGATGGTGCGATCATATTCTGAAGGTATAGCAGGATGATCTGGGTGAGAATGATAAATACTAACAATAGCTAAATTTTGTTGATGTGCGCTTTTTTGTGCTTTTAAGAATTCTTGGGGATTAATACTAAAACGATTACTTTTGCTAGAGCTTTTTAATAGAGATTCAGGAAAAAGTATTTTTTCTTCTGCTTCATTCCAGTTATTTTTAGTCGGCCATACTTGAGTAATTATTTTTTCATTTATATTTATTTTTCCTAATAATAAACCACAACATTCTTCAGGATAAGTTTTTTGGGCTTGTTGAAAAATAGCTTGTAAATCAGATGTGAGAATTTTAATCATTTTTAAACTGTGATAATTTAAACTTCATTTTTATATTTCTGGGTATCTTGCCCGCTAGAATTATAAAAGAAGCTAATTACTAATTACGATAAAATGGATAATAAACAGGGCGATGTCATAGAAATAGAAATTACCGATTTATCTAGTAATGGTGATGGAGTTGGCAAACATGAAGGGATGGCAGTTTTTGTCCCTGATACCGTTACAGGTGATTTAGTTACCATAAAACTTGTGAGAATTAAATCTAATTATGCTCAAGGCAAACTCTTAAATCTACTGCAACCATCACCTCACCGCATCCGCCCTCGTTGTATCGTTGCTGATAAATGTGGCGGTTGTCAATGGCAACATATTGACTATCAATATCAATTAATAGCCAAACAACAACAAGTTACTGAAGCCTTAGAGCGTATTGGTGGATTTACCGAGCTTGGGATAAATTCCATCATTGCTACTAAATCTGAGTTAGGATACCGCAATAAAGCCACATATCCTCTAGGTATATCAAAAACCACCGGTAAAGTCCAAACGGGCTATTATCGCAAAGGTACTCACCATATTGTTAATCTTAATCAATGTCCCGTTCAAGATCCCCACTTAAATCCATTTTTGGCAGAAATTAAACGAGATATACAAAAACAACAATGGACAATATATGACGAGAAAAGACATTGGGGTGCATTACGCCATCTATCTTTGCGTATTGGTCGTCGTACTGGAGAAATTTTGTTAACTTTAGTAACAAAAAATTTAGATTTAGAGAATATTGAACAACAAGCTCAAATTTGGTTAGATAGGTATCCTGATTTAATGGGAGTTTGTCTGAATCATAATCCCCAACGCAATAATGTTATTTTTGGTGAAAAAACCATAACTGTTGCCGGTAATGGTTATATTCGAGAGATAATTGGTGATATAGAACTACAATTGCGCCCAGAAACCTTTTTTCAAATAAATACAGAAACTTCTGAAGCTTTATTGAATCTAATTATTTCAGAATTAGATTTAAGGGGATATGAAATATTAGTTGATGCTTATTGCGGTATTGGTACATTCACTCTACCCTTAGCCAAATATACACAAAAAGTTATTGGGATCGAAATTCAAGAAAGTGCAGTTGAGCAAGGACAAGTTAATGCTAGGCTCAACGATATAAATAATATTAGTTTTGAAATTGGAGAAGTAGAAACGGTCTTATCTCAATTAGATATTATCCCTAATGTAGTTATTCTTGATCCTCCCCGAAAAGGCTGTAATGTAGAAGTAATTAATAGTTTATTAAATATTAAACCCGAACGTATTGTTTATATTAGTTGTAATCCTGCCACCTTAGCTCGTGATTTAAAATTACTTTGCAACAATGGTAGTTATCACTTAGTTAAAGTACAATCAGCAGACTTTTTTCCGCAAACATCCCATGTTGAGTCTGTAGCATTTTTGTCTTATTCTCAATAATAAATAGAATTTATTTTGGGTTTTTAGTTGTTTTGTGTATAATGGAGATAAGAAGAATTTTTCTCGATCTTCCTTTTATATAGTTATTCTTGTTGTTTTTTTAGTTTAACATTGATTGGTGTGATGAGTAAATTGTTAAGGAGGGTGCAGTAAGACATGGCATTATAAATGAAAGCGGATGAAAAATCAAGGGTTTTGCGTTTAAGTTTCTTTGATTTGGTTTATTGCCGATAAAGTATAGTCTCTAACAAATCGAAACTAAGAAATATTCAAGAGCTAACTGAAGAATTACAAAAATTAAAAGATTAAGTTCAACATATCATTATTAAGAATTAGGGGTAAAAGTTGTGGTTTCTTTTGTATTACCTCGCACAAAAAGTGATTGGAAAACTATTAGTTTTCCCTCTACTCTTTACTTGTGTCCGGTGTTAGACGTTCTATTAGCAAACATACCCGAAGAATGGCAAGCAGAATTAAGATTAGGACTACAAGAAGCTTTAGTAAATGCTGCTAAACATGGAAATCAACTCGATCCCACTAAAATAGTATCAGTGAAATACTTACTTACAGATAATGAATATTATTGGGTTATTGGCGATGAAGGATATGGTTTTACCCCAGATGACCAATTACCCCCCCAAGACTCAGAATGTGGTAGAGGTTTATGTATTTTATATCAAATATTTGAGGAAGTTCACTGGAATAGTCGTGGTAATGAATTGAGATTATTTAAACAGGTAGGAAATGGTAAAGCTCCTTTAATTTCTTAATTGTTAATGCTTATCTTAAGATTTATGACCGTGAGTAGGACAAGGAGGAGCAGAAATAGATCGATCTAGCCATCCTTGAGTTTGCTGAATTCTGAGTAATGCTTCTTCAGTTTCATCTTTAAGCAAAAACACTAAAGCAGAAGCTAATTGTTGACTAGCCTGAGCTTTGCGATTTGATTTCAAACGATGCCAGTCATTAGGTGCGATGGCTAAACGTGCAGCTAAAATTTGAGCAAGTTCAATACTAGTGAGATTTGACAAAGGATCGGTTGCTATACTCATTAAAATATACCTGATTAGTTACATAATTCAGTTTAACCTAAATTAATATGTCTGAGGAAAACCAACAACAACAAGAGAATGAAGATATAGAACAAGCATTGATAGAAGTAGAGGAATCCCTTGTACAATTAAAACAACGCCACCAAGAAATTAAAGAAAATCAGCATAGACAAGAAGAATTGCTGAAAATTAAAGAAGAATTAAAACAAAAACGCAAGGAAAACAGCACTACAGAACCAATAAAAACCCAATTAGGTCATATTAAACAAGAATTAGAACAAATTGAACTTAACCTAGAAAGTCGTTTATTAACAAATTGGAAAAGTTTAGAACCATTTTGGCAAATAGTCAGATTTATGGGAATAGGAATAATTATAGGTTGGTTATTAAAGTCTTGTACCGGTTAATTTTTGTAGTTCATTTAATTGCAAAAATTCAAATGTAGTTTGGTAGGGTGTGTTAGTGACAGCGTAACGTACCGAATATATTTTGGTCATTTCTCTCATAACTTAACCTTTCAAATTTAGCCAGATTTTGTAGGTTGGGTTGACCTGAGGAAACCCAACAAATTGACCATTATTTATTATTGATTAAGATTAGGATCAACACTCATGTTTTCTAACATTTAAAAGCATTAAAGTTCACAAACTTAATCAATTTCCTGTTAATGATTTATCGCCCATTACTCTCTCTAAGGCTACAAAATATTCTAGTTTTTAGTCCTATATTTCCTGATAAACTATTTCATCTTCTTTACGCCATGCAGGATCGACTAAACAGATAAATATTAAAGGAATATCGCCACAATTATGAATATATTGTTTAGCCAAAGGAGGAATATAAATAGCATCTCCTGCTTCAACTATTTTCACTTCTTCATTGATGTGCATTTCCCCTTTACCACTTAAAATATAATACACTTCTGAAGTTTTTAAAGCATGAAGTAAAGAGGTTTTTCCGACAGGTACAATGGCATGGGCTAAACTATAACGTAATTGTATATCTTGCTTATCAGGATGTAATAATTCCCGTAAAATTGTATTATCTCCCGCTATAAATTCTTCGCAATCTTGTAATTTTCTTATTAACATATTTTTTATCTTAATTTTTGATAATCGTAACAGTTAATAGCTTCTTCTGTATTAGCAATTGCTGGTCTAACTGTACATTTTAAGCGATGATCGTTAACAAAAAATTGGCAATTAGTACAAGGTATTTGGTGCATTTCTTGTACTCTTTGATTAATTTCTTTGACACCAGTAATTACACTCCAACTTCCTAAAAATAATAATCCCCAAGCACTAATAAAACATACAGGAACTATTATTGGAGCTACTAAGCTTTTTAAATAAAAAATAATTTCTAACACAATCAATACCTAATAATATAAGCTGTAGTTATGTTAAATATTAGTTTATATTACAGCTTTTGCCAAGGTTAATTTAAAATTCATTTATATTATCATTTTATAATGAAGTCGTTATGAGTTTGTCTAAAAATATGTCTGTAGAGAATTTAGTAATTATAGGCTCAGGCCCTGCTGGTTATACTGCCGCTATTTATGCAGCTAGAGCAAATTTAAAACCTGTCTTATTTGAAGGTTTTCAAATGGGAGGAGTACCCGGAGGTCAATTGATGACAACCACAGAAGTAGAAAATTTCCCCGGATTTCCGATGGGAATTACAGGCCCTGAATTAATGGAACAAATGAAGGCACAGGCTATCAGATGGGGAACTGAATGTTACACGGAAGATGTTATTTCCGTCGATATAAGTCAGCGTCCTTTTAGGGTTAAATCTGACGATCGCCAAATTTTAGCCCATAGTATCATTATTGCCACAGGTGCGACGGCTCAACGTTTAGATTTACCCAGTGAAAATCAATATTGGAATAGTGGCATTTCGGCCTGTGCCATTTGCGACGGAGCAAGTCCCTTGTTTAATAGTCAAGAATTAGTTGTCATTGGTGCGGGGGATTCTGCGGCTGAGGAAGCCGTTTATTTGACCAAATATGGTTCTCATGTCCATTTACTCGTCCGTCGTGACGTGATGAGAGCGAGTAAAACCATGCAGGATCGGGTCTTAAACAACCCTAAAATCACCGTACATTGGCACACAGAAGCTGTGGATGTTTTTGGTGAAAATGGCTTTTTAACGGGTATAAAGGTCAAAAATAACCAAACTGGTGCAGAAAAAGAATTATCAGCTAAGGGCTTATTTTATGCCATTGGTCATAGGCCTAATACGTCAATATTTCAAGGACAATTAGATTTAGATCGAGTAGGTTATATCGTCGTTAAACCCGGTACAGTAGAAACTAGCGTCGAAGGAGTTTATGCCGCAGGAGATGTCCAAGACCATGAATATCGTCAAGCCATAACTGCTGCGGGAACAGGTTGTATGGCGGCGTTATCCGCAGAAAGATGGTTATCTAGTCATAATTTAATCACAGAATATCATCAGCAAGAAGTAACTGAAGAGAATCAACAACCAGAAACACAAACCACAACAGAGACAGCAGAAACCTTTGATATTCAAGCAACTCGTCATTTAGGTGGTTATGCCCTCAGAAAATTATTCCATGAAAGCGATCGCCTTTTAATGGTGAAATATGTTTCTCCTACCTGTGGCCCTTGTCGCACTTTAAAACCAATTTTAAATAAAGTCGTAGATGAATATGAAGGAAAAATTTACTTTATCGAGATTGATATTGCCGCAGAACCAGAAATAGCAAAAATGGGTCAAGTAATTGGTACGCCAACAGTCCAATTTTTTCATAAACAAGAATTAGTCAAGGAAATTAAAGGAGTTAAGCCACGGGATCATTATCGTCAGGTGATTGACCAATATTTACCCACAAGTGTTTAATAAGAAATACTTATCAGCGATTGACAATTGCTCGATCGCCGATAACTTTTTATCCTTTTTTCCTATAAAAATGCCTAATATAGTTTTAGTAGAACCCAAAATTCCTCCAAATACGGGGAATATCGCTCGTACTTGTGCAGCCACCGATACAGAATTGCATCTGGTTGGCCCATTAGGATTTGAAATTAGCGATCGCCATTTAAAACGAGCAGGTTTAGATTATTGGCCTTATGTTAAATTAAATTATCATCAAGATTGGCAAAGTTTTGCTCAAATTCAGCAACAAAAAGGAGGTAGATTAATAGGTTTTAGTGTGCGAGGTACTTCTAGTTATATTGAGTGGGAATATAAACAAGATGACTGGTTATTATTTGGTAGTGAAACAGAAGGATTAGCCCCCTATATTCTTCAAAAGTGCGATCGCACCGTTTACATACCAATGGCTCAAACCCAAGTCAGAAGCTTAAATCTCTCTGTTAGTGTAGCCGTAGCCTTATTTGAATCTCGTCGTCAACTTGGTTATCTCTGTTGAAATAAATTATTTAGATAAGAAATTTGTATAAGTCAACAGTAAAAATACCTAAAAGCTATAGCTAATAATGTTTTCTACCATAGAATTAGATAAAAAAGTTTTGACTAAAACCCAAATTCATTGTAATCTTTGCTAAATATCTATTAATAATAAGAATTACCAGTAACTCTACTCTTAGGGGTGACTGTTTAAAAGGTCTCATCTTACGAGTTCTTTTCTCTAAAAATGTCCATTTGAGTTACTTTAGTAACAGCAAATATAAATAAGATTGTGTTTATACATTCTTAGGAGATGATAATTTAAGAAATTCAACGGTTTTCAACTAGGAGGTTTTTTTTGAAGCATACATCTATGAATAACCTTAATTATTTTTCTATGAACTCTACTGTGATTTTTGGGCTGGGTGCTTCGGTTGCCTTTAGTAGTTTTGTTTGCTTTTCTGAAAAAGTAGTAGCTGCTGTTTCTGATGATTTGCCAGCACCTATTATTTTGCAAAGTTCTAATTTCCAAGATAATCATAATAATCAACTCAAAAATCCAGTTTTTATTTCAGTTTCAGGCCAATCTATCGAACCAATCAAAAATCTGCCCAAGGAAACCAAAATTGCGCTAAAGCTAGAGCCAATAATTAACCATCAAAGTCCATCTAATCTTACTTCCCCTGTAGTTTTAGCACCTGTAGAAAAACTGGTTTATCAGGTAAAACCCGGAGATACCATAGACAGGATTGCTTTAAAGTATGATAGTTCTCGTCAAGAGATAATTCAGGAAAATCACCTTAATAACCCTAATTTGATTAAGGTTAATCAAAATTTGGCTATTCCCAATGAACAGTTAAATCAAAAAAACCAAGACGATGATGTTCTATCATCTGATTTATCTGCTGATGAAGTACATAAGCAAATTCAGCAACAAAGTAGTTTATACATTAAACAACTTAAAGCTGATGTTAATAAACTACGGGAAGAATATGAAATTTCATCAGAAATTGTTTCTCGTGAAAATAGCAATCAATTTCGTTCACAGGCTCTAGAAATAGCTCAAGAGTACGAAAATTCTTGGAAACCAGATCAAAATAAAAATAGATTAGTAAAAGACTCAGGGTTTTCTTCCAATACTCTAAAAACAGAACTTGGCCAAGAGCAAATCTCCCAAGAGAATTCAATAGAAGAAGGAGTAGCCGTTAAAGTGACTTCTCATTCTTCAGGAGATATGGTAGCTACTACTCCCACACCTATAAATAGATATAATCCTTTTTTACACACTTCGGTAGGCGAGACTGTATCTCCCAATTTACCTCCTTTATCATCTCCCGAACAATATCTACCAGATACTCCTAAATTTAACGGCTATATATGGCCGGCTAAAGGAGTATTTACTTCTGGATATGGTCCACGTTGGGGAAGAATGCACCGAGGAGTTGATATTGCTGCACCCGTAGGTACTCCAATCATGGCATCAGCACAAGGTGAAGTAGTAAGTGCGGGCTGGAATTCTGGAGGTTTTGGTAATTTAGTTAAGGTACAGCATCCAGATGG
This sequence comes from uncultured bacterium, assembly GCA_964413275.1. Taxonomy (GTDB): domain Bacteria; phylum Cyanobacteriota; class Cyanobacteriia; order Cyanobacteriales; family JAABRE01; genus JAABRE01. The sequence goes on from CAYPSO010000040.1 coordinate 37,615, forward strand.
TAGTCTTACTCTTTATGCCCATAATAAACGTCTCTTAGTCCGTCGTGGCCAAATAGTAGAACAAGGACAACGTATTGCTGAAATGGGTAATACTGGTCGTAGCACAGGGCCTCATCTTCATTTTGAAATACATCCTAATGGCAAAGGGGCTGTTAATCCCATTGCTTTTTTACCCAAAGAACGCCCTTAATTAATTTATTAATGGGGAGTTTAATAAATCTCCCCCAGAAAAACTTATCAAATTCTTGATTTTTTTCTATTTATTTGTTAGGATGAAAGATGTGTTAAAAATAAGGCTTGGTAGCTCAGTTGGTCAGAGCAGGGGACTCATAAGCCCAAGGTCGGGAGTTCAAATCTCCCCCGAGCCATTTTCTTAAACTACTCATTATTAAAAGGTTTTGGTTATTTGTTGATTAGTTCGGGTGACACTATAACCCCGCTTTCTATCAATTTCCTATCAATTTCCTATCAATTTCCTATCAAAGCTCAGGTACGTCGCAATTTATTAACCCTGCATAATGTCTCAAAATAATCTCAGGGCTGTTACCTACCCAAGCAGCCACCTGATTAATAGGGATTTGGGCTTGTAAGCATAAGGTTATAAAGGTATGCCTAGCACAATAGGGCGGGCGGTAACGGATTGGGAGCTTCTCTAATACTTTTTTCCAATTTCGTTGGGTAAAATTATGTAAATCCAAATATTTTCCCTGCTTTGATGGGAATATCAAATTTGAGTTTTGTTCTTTAGCTTGATATAAAATGCCCTTCAGTTGTTTATTAATAGGAAAATACCGAGATTTTTTAGTCTTGGTAGAGAGTTTTAATTTTCTTTCTACTACTGCTTGGCAAAAAATAACTGATTCAAAATCTAATGATATATGTTTCCATTCAAGGGCGATCGCTTCAGAGGGACGGCAACCAGTAAAGAATAAGAACTTAACAAAAGATTGATAATGAGTTTTACCAAATGAGTCAATGATTAACTGTCTTTCTTTAACTGAAAATGGGTCAATTCTTGGGTTGAATACTGGTTTAATTTTAGAAAACCTATCATAGGGATTTGCTTCTATTTTGTCTAAAAATAAAGCCCAAGAAAAAGCGGCATTGACTTTTTGAATTATTCTCCTAGATTGTTCTTGAGTTGTATTAGCTAATAGCTAATTAGTCAATAAATCTGGTTTATCTAAAATGTCTGAATCAATTTTATCAAGCCAGTTTAAAAAGGTTTTATAGTTTCTGTTGCCTTCAGAAACTTGAGCCTGTTTAAAGGTTACATATTCTGTTATAATTGACTTAATATTGAAAAAGTTCCGTTCACTATTTCTCTGTTCTTTTCCTTCTTGTTGGCCTATCAAGAAGGAATATTTTTTTAGGGTAAAATCAAAGGTTTCAAAGATTAAATCCTGCTCTATTATTTTAGCTTTAGCCTCAGCTATTGCTCGATTTATTGGGGTGTCTTCTAATCCTAAATAAATATATTTTTGCTTAGAAAACAGGAATTTTGGCAAGCACAATCTGAGCATCCCCCGATCTGAGGATACGGCTACTCTTTTATTGGGCATATTTTATTGTTAGGTTTTGGTTAAACCAGCTT
>CAYPSO010000041.1:0-37328 GCA_964413275.1 uncultured bacterium
TTCAGGTACAGCAGAGCGATCCATCTGAGCCACACGAGTTAGTAAACCAGTTTCAGGCTCTAATCTCCAAATCGAAGCTTCTTCTCCAGATTCTTGACCAAATTCATCAATAGAACGGTCTTCTTGAATATAAATCAAGCCATCCTTGGCCCAATCCAAGTTATCTGGACTTCTCAAACCAAAATCAGGACTCGCAAACTGACCTGCACCTGCATCATCCCCATCATAAATAATGTTGAGATTAGCACTAAGGGGATTTCCATTTTCATCAAAATCCGTATCGATGATATAGGTTGTACCCCAACTATCTTCAGGGAAACGGCTATCACGTCCAGTGGAAGCTAAAACTGCAATTGTGCCATCTTCGGGATTAGTCGCCACATCTTCAGGACGAGAGAATTGGAAGCCACCTGCTTCTAGGAATAAGGCATCTTGCTGCTCTTGGGTGGCAAAACCTAATTCATCATAACCTTCCGTACCGGCTAAGTCAGGACGATAGTAATCTAATTCTACCCAACTACCACTAAGGCTATTGCCCGTACCGTTGAAGCCAAAAGGATCTGGTGCTGTATCTTCGTCAATAATTTCATCATCTCCAGTACCAAGAATACCATCCTCACCAGGCTCGACGATAGTAGGTGTGTCCCCTACTTCTCCGTCAGGTTTCCAAACATAGAGTTTTCCTTGAGCTAATCCGTTACGAACTAATAATTCAGGTCCTTCTCCTTCACCTTTTTCACCCACATACAGTAATAATGGTGCTGCTTCTCGGTCATCTCCAATTAATAAGGCAACTTTATCTGTACTTCCTGTATCTAATTCGGTGACGTTTTCCCATGCTGCTCTTCCCATACTCGGTACTGCGTACATGGTTTGAGTGGCTGGATCGATGACAAATTCTGTACCGCCAAAGGTTTCTTCTCCGGTAAAGAATAAAGCATCTTCTAGACCAATTCCTTCACCAAATTGGTGCACAGGAATATATTGAGCAGAGCAAAGGCGATCGATACCTGCAAATTCTAAGTCAGAGGCTTCATCTACTACTTCTCCTGCACGATTGATAATGGTATCGTAGGCTAGTCCTGCATCTACTATTTCTTTGCTATCTTTATCAATATCAAAGTAGCTTACTCTAGCTCCGGTTAATTCTGTTCCATTAGCTAAAGTGTAGATTGCTCCTAATTCTGAGCTTAGTTCGTGGTTGGCAAATACTCTGACTGTGTTTTCATCTAGTTCATAAGCTCCTAAGCCATCGAGGATGCCTACGGGTGTATAGTCTTCAAAGCTTTCACCAATGGTAAATACAGGATCAACTTGATAATTGTTGATTCCTTGCATTTGGGCTGGCTGATTTGTGTCTTGAGTCATATGAATAATAATTAATTAATTTAGTGTCTTCTTGAAATCTTTGTGCTAACCCTTAGATTATCATTTAAAGATTAATATTTGACTATGTGATTGTTAATTATTTTTTATTTTATTATTATTATTTAGTTATGTTTTTTTAAAGAAAAATATATTTGTTTTTACTTTAAGTTAACCATTTTTTATCTTTGGTAACCCATATCTTTGTGCAAATAAATATTAAAATTTTCTTAAAATATAGTTTAATATCTTTTTTAAATAACAACTGTGATATGGCTCACAAAAAAATCAATTTATTTATTTAAACCAAGTTTTTAAAATAATTCTCATTAAAATATTAAAAATTATTTAATAAAAAATAAAATATAAGTAAAGCTTTTTCAAGAAACGCTAACGAATCTCCATTGACATAAAAAAAAAAAATAGTATAGTTAAAATAACTTAATATATTCGTTCATCTCTTTGTTGCCTTAAGTTTAGACAGTAAAGAGACGGAAGTAAGTCCTTGAGACTGAAGGAACGCACCGCATCTATAAATAGAGGTAATCAACTATGATGCTAGTGCCGACCATTATGACCTTATCTATTGCTTCGGCTGCTGCTTGTTTAAGTATTAATACTAAAGAAGAAGTGGTAAAAGTGGCGATGGCTTTTGTTGCTATTCTATTCTTAGTTTTAACCTTAGTTTTTGCTCCTTGGATAGTAAAATTGATTGTTATGGCTATTCCTATTGGATTAGAAAAATTAAATTTCTGGTCACAATAAAAAATGGAGTATAAATTAGTTTCAGTTTTTGGTAAGTTTAGAAAAAACAAAATAAATTATAAAATATAGCCCCAAGATATATCTTGGGGGCTTTTTAAGTTAGCTTTTACCTAATCTCCGATCCCTGTGTCAACCAGGTAATTAATTTTGCCTAGTTATTAATACCAATTTAAACAGCAAACAAAATCCCCAACAACGAGAAGCTTTTAAAAAAGCGCATCGCCCGCGATGAGGAAACCTCAGCGCAAGGACGGAGCAAGAAACCTTGCAGAAGATTTAAAACTAATTAAACACTTCGATATACCATTAAAATATCTCAATTACTAGAAACTTTTGAACAATTATTACACATACCCTTAACAGTTATTTCATAACTATCTCCTTGGATGCCCTGTGGTAAATTATTTAAAGGTAGGTTTTTAAATAAATTCCAATCTAAATCTAAAATCGATCCGCAATCTTGACAAAGGAAATGATGATGAGGTTCAATTTTTGCATCATAGCGAGTGATACCTTCTTGTAACAAAATTTCCCTAATTAATCCAACTTCTCGTAATACTGTCAAAGCACTATAGACACTAGCTTTAGAAGCAATGGGCAGTTCATGATTAATATCCTTTAATATTTCTTCTACGGTTGGATGATCGCAACGAGACAATAGATTAGCATAAACGCTATACCTTTGAGGAGTAATTCTTAAACCTTTTTCCTTCATTTGTTGCTGAATCATATCGTTTTTTTTCATAGTCACCAATTATATCTAAAGTTTTATCGTTTATCTCTATTATACAAATTTGAGTTTTAGATATTTTTAAATTATTGATTTACTATATTCATAGTTAAGATTGAGTTTTAACTCTAAATAATTCTAATTTATTGAGACAGCCTGACTTCCTTATCAACTAATGTTTTTTCTTTATACCTTACCCATAGTATTGTTAACATATACTCATAAGTGCAATAACTATCTTTTCCTAATATTTCCAAAATGATGTTTACTCATGCTCTAGCATTGGGAAAAAGATGGATTAACAATTAACTGATAACTGAAATAATATTATGCCAGTTTTAAATCCTATGCTTATGCCTAGTTTACTTTGGCTAATTGCCTCAGTAATACTCTGTTTGATGGAATTTCTTTTTCCTACGGCTTTTGTCGCCTTTATGATGGGTATTAGTGCGGCTTTAGTTGCTCTGATTTCTCTCATCTTGCCACAATTTTCCTTACAAGTCGTATTATGGTTACTTTTTTCTACTCTTTTAATTTTTCTTTCTCGACGTTTTTTTACTCCAAAAAAAAATTTATCTAACTTAGGCGATGATCGAGAAGGCCAAACTTTAACAATGATTCCTGCTGGAGAAACAGGAAGAGTGCTTTATGAAGGCAATTCTTGGCGTGCTAAATGTGCCGATGAAGATCATGACATTACAGAAGGAGAATCAATTTATATTGTAGGCCGTGAAGGAAATACATTGATTGTTTTACCTAAAAAATATGGAGGTTAATTTTTATGGATGCTGTTTTTTTCTTTATTATCTTAATGTTTGGCGGTTCAGCTTTATTTGGTAGTGTCAGAATTGTCAGCGAAAAAAATGAATATTTAGTCGAAAGTTTAGGTAGTTATAAAAAGAAACTTGAACCCGGATTAAATTTTGTTGTTCCCTTTATCGATAAAGTTGTTTATCACGAAACTATTAAGGAAAAAGTTTTAGATGTTCCTCCCCAATCTTGTATTACTAGGGATAATGTTACGATAAGCGTTGATGCAGTGGTTTATTGGCGTATCGTTGATATGTACAAAGCTTACTACAAGGTAGAAAATTTACGAGATGCCATTATTAATCTAGTTTTAACTCAAATTCGCTCAGAAATGGGTAAATTAGAGTTAGATCAGACTTTCACAGCTAGAAGTGAAATTAATGAAATTTTACTGCGAGAATTAGACATTGCCACAGATCCTTGGGGTGTTAAAGTAACTAGGGTAGAATTGCGGGATATTGTGCCTTCTAAAGCAGTACAAGATTCTATGGAATTACAAATGGCTGCGGAAAGAAAAAAACGAGCCGTTATTTTAACATCCGAAGGTGACAGAGAATCTGCGGTTAACTCTGCCCAAGGTCAAGCTCAAGCAAGGCTTTTAGAAGCAGAAGCCATGAAAAAAGCAGCCATTTTACAAGCAGAAGCAAAAAAAGAATCAATTATTCTCGAAGCAGAAGCGGAAAAACAAGAACAAATTTTAAAAGCTGAAGCTACTGCTAACGCTTTAGAAATCGTTACTAAAATTTTAAATGAAGATCCCAACGCTTATCAAGCTTTACAATTTTTATTGGCTCAAAATTATTTAGAAATGGGTAAAACCATTGGCAATAGCGAAAGTAGTAAAGTTATGTTTATGGATCCCCAAAGCATGATTTCTACCCTTGAAGGAATGCGAGGAGTTATTACAGAGAAAAAAGTTTAGTTATCTCTAAAGCAAGAAAGGCAGAAGATTTATTTCCGGCTTAATTCCCCTGCCTCTTGCTTTCTTTGAAAGTCTTAACTTGAAAAAGTTAGATAATTTTCAGTAAATTATCACTTCCAAAGTGAAAGTTTATTTGTTCAAATAAAAGCACAAAAGGGAATTCTAATGGTATCTATTCAAACTCAACAAAAATCTTAGGTATTTTTACTCATTTACTTCCCTGATTACTAATAGTAAATTGAGAATGTGAGTAAAAACTGAGTGAAAAATAGCTTTGGGGTTTGGGTAACGAGGTTTTGAATCCCGATAGATAAAGCAAGTATTAAACGGAGAGGGAGGGATTCGAACCCTCGGGCCCCTTACGAGGCCAACATCTTAGCAGGATGCCGCTTTCAACCACTCAGCCACCTCTCCAAGGTCAACACCATAACATTATATCAGAATAATCCCTGATTTTGTCAATTAGTCCATCAAATTTTTTTATAGTATTTAGCCTTTAGCTTTTAAGATAATCATAACTAGGGCTTGCTGAATAAAGATTTCATCTTTATTAGATAAGACTTTCAGGATTTTTTTTCGGAAAAAAGTGCAAGGTTTTTGGAGATTAGCATGGAACAGACTTGCATTTTTACTACTCAGATTCCCAAATTTAGCAGTAGGGGATAACCGAAACTCTTGCTTGTTTCCTCTCTTGGTTGATTGGGGAGAACAGTTCCTCACCTGTGGGCGCACTGTGAGATGTCCGTTATGGCGAGCCCCGCTCACCACCCCTCAACCGATGTTGCCTCTTGCCTATCCCAACCAGCCAACGAGTTCAGCAAACCCTGACTACAAAATATAAAAAAGCTCTGCTAAAAGCAGAACTTTTTTAAAAACTTTAAGGGAATTAATTAATGAACAGTGCCTTCTGCTGGTGCAGGTAATGGTTTCATTAAATAAAGTTTTACAAATTGCCAACCATTTGATAGGAAAATCGGTAGCTTTTGCAATCCCTTGAGAATACCAGGAGCATTGGAAGCATCAATTGCTCTTAATTTTTCGTTATTACTAACACAAGTCTCTAAACGATCGTAAAACTCAGGTTTATCAACATCTAAGACGATGGGGAAAACTCTTCCGGCAGTTTCGTTAGTCTTTTCAATTACGTATTTATCATACTCCCTAGCATCTAAACCAATGGAAGCATAAAAATCCGAGCGTTGACAATCGTTCAGATACATTGTAGCAAAAACAGACAACAGGAAGAATCGAGACCAAAGTCTAGCTTTCCAGTCATTTAAAAATTGGGGCTGCGCTTTCATGATTGCATCAAAGAAATCACCGTGACGGTTTTCATCTTGACACCAGTTTTCAAAGAAACAGAAAATCGGATAAACTCTATCTTCAGGATGCTGTTCTAAATGGCGATAAATAGTGATGTAGCGCCAGTAACCAATCTTTTCAGACAAATAGGTAGCATAGAAGATAAATTTAGGCTTGAAGAAAGTATATTTACGACTCTTTGTTAAAAAACCTAAATCTAAAGATAAATTAAAATCTGATAGTGCTTTGTTTAAAAAGCCAGCGTGACGAGCTTCATCCCTTGACATTAAATTAAAACACTCAGCCAACAAAGGGCTTGTATTTTTTAAGCGCCTTCCCAATTCCTTATATAGCAAGAAACCAGAAAATTCTGCGGTACAAGATCTTTCAAGAAATTCCACAAATAAACGACGAGTTTCCCCATCAATTTTGTCCCAAGATTCGTTAAATCTCTCATCTCTAACAAAGTGATGACGATTATAGTCAATTCTAAACTCCTCTACAATCGCTTTTAACTCATCTTCATTGACGGAAATATCCATTTTTGCCATTTCGTCAAAATCAGTGGTGTAAAAACGAGGTGTGAGAATTGTCTCTTTTGCCGGACTCTTAATCCCCGGACGCAATTCTTCAAATTCGGGTTTTGATAGGGTACTTACCATATTTTTTAGGAAATTATTGCTGTTATTGTTATGGTTGTTTTTGATTTTATATTATTCTCCATCAGTGTATCAAGAACTACCCTTTTCTTTAAACCAATTTTTATTAAGAGTTACAACTTATTATTAATTTATATTAAAAAACTTGCTTATTTATAGTTAATATGTTAGCTAATAATTTCAGATTTTGATAAATCCGTTAAAATAATTCTTTATTAATTTTTGAATCAATCGTTATCACTAGAAGAACTATCAACAAGTCTTTCGAGAAGAAATTTGGTAATTTCTTCTCGATCTTGGATTTTGTTTGCCACTTCAACCTTGGGTTTACCTGTTTCAAGATGATAAATGCATTCGGGAACGACAGTATCAAAAACATAATCCCACAAACAAGTAATATTACCATAATTGCCAGTTTGCACAAAAGGCAAGTGGTGATACTGATGGTGCAGGGGAATCCAAGGAATCCAACCTCCTACTCGGTGGTTGAAACGGCTTAACCAGGGTAGGGGATCGCAACCTTGGTGAGAGAGGTAGTTACTGGCAATTTTAACGACGTGAAGTAAGACAACCGAGGTGATCAAACCCTGACTTAAATACAGAATATACATGATCATCCCACTCAAAGCCGCTAAATGAACTGGAGGCGAACTAGCCACTACTAACGGATTGAGATATACACAGTTATGGTGTACACAATGAGCAAAAGGAAACTTATCGTACAATATCCGATAACGATGGTTAAGACGGTGTGCCCAGTAATCGGTTAGATCTACTAAATAAAAACCAATGATTGCGTAGATAATATCGATCAATAAATTGGGAGAGTGCAAAAAAACATATTGTTCTGGAATTGCAAATAAAAGTTTGGGTTGACCTCCTAGTTTTAGTCCTAAGAAATAGGCACTAAGCGTGATGCCAATTCCCCACATCAAAGGAATTTTCCAATTTTTGAGGGCAGTTTGATAGTGAATGGCGGGTTCTGCTGTTTTAAAAATGCCAAATCTTTCGTGAATATTGAGCCAATTATAAGCAGAAAAGAAGAGAAGATATAAACTTAGAAACAGACAGCCGATGATTATTGAACGGACTATCACTTCCAAGATTTCCTGAAAATAGAGCATGATTTAATCTATGTTGCCTTTTAACATTGCTTGACGAAAACTTTGAAAAGTTTTGATGTTATTGTTTAAACTCTTTGCGATCGAAGCTGAAGACATCACTTTTAGTTCGCGATTGATGCCTAATAAATGATCAATACCTTCGAGATAGTCTAAATTTTGTTTAAGAGCACGTTGATGGTACTTAGCCGCTATATGAAACCCCTCGTGTTCTCGACAGAAGCTATCTTCAACCATTTGCAGAGCTTCCCCTGCCGATAAATTAAATAAAGGCGATCGCAACATTTCATAAACTAGGGGCATATAAGCTGCATCGTCAGAAAAAATACCAGGTACTGCACAAGAGAGGGTATTCATGGTTAACTGCAAGTTTCTCACTAAAATATTAACCAGAAAAAGCTCTAAAGAAGTTGGTTTAGAAAAATCTTTATATATTTCGTGGCTGACTAACTTAGAGGTAGAAGTATGAAAAGCCTCATCAAGACAATGATAGTGAGAAACCAAGGTGGGAGCAGGAACAAAATTTCCACTCTTAGCTTGTTCCCGACTGTAGAGAAAATGTTTATACTCTTTGACTTTAAGTTGATTATTACGCAGCCCCCTAAGCACATAGTATTGGCTGGCTAAAAAAGGAGAGCGACTAATCCCAGCCCCGACAAACATCCCGATTAATTTGCGACCAAAATTTCTTTTATGTCGCTTTTGAGGATGAACCACAGCTGCATCTAAGTAATCAGGAATTGGGCGATCAAAAATTAATTTGCCAAATAATGCTAACTCAGTCAATTGACCAATCTGGCGAAATGCTTCTACGTGTACTCTTTCTTGAGAAGTTTCTAGATCGAGTTCGTGACAAAGAATTTCATAGCCACCCAAGTGATAAAAAGCTCCACAAGTCAATTGATTAAACATCATTGTAGCGATCTCACCACCAATACTGTAGTTATAAAAGCAAATCCAATAAAGATGGTTGAGAGCTTGTTTTTGGGACTCGGTCGCAGATTCATAGAGATGACTGCCATAAAGGAGCGAAAATTCGGGATAAAGCCAGTTATATCCACAGTTATCTTGGTAATTATAGTCTTTCTGGAGTTCTTCTATTTGTTCAGTGTAGTTAGAATTTTTGTTAGTCTGATAAATTTTCTCAATCTGCTTAAGATTATTGTGGCCGTGAATGTTTTTATCGGTTAAAAGGGCAGAATTTACCTTAATGGAAGGTGAATTTATTTGCAACATTAGAGTTCTCCTAATTTTTAGTGATAGTTAATCTGTTTAAATCTTCAAATTATTCATTTCAAAAAACCGCAAAAAGTGAAAAAACGATTAAGCATCGGGTACATTAACCAGAGATAGATTATTTACTGGAGTGGGTTGAACAATCATGATATGCTAGTATTTTTTCTAAATGTACAGTAAAAGTTTCAGGAGCTTCAATGGGAATAAAGTGACCCGTATCAAAAAACTGAAGCTCTACAAAGGGAGAGTTCGGGAAAAACTCTTGCACTTGTAGTGGACGATCGCAATGAGGAATAAAGTCTCCCCAAGGTTTATAGCCATCTCCTAGTCCTTGACCCCGTCGATCAAATGGTCTAGATAAGAGTTTCTCCACTCCGTTCCTAGCCTGAATTGATTTAAAAGCCATGCCTGTCGAGCCATCAAACCGTTCGACAGGCATGGCAAGATCGTGAATACCCTGAAAGAGAAATAGGGGAAAGGTATATTTCTGATAGGCTTGGAGATTGTTTTTGATGAATTGTGGGTAATCTTGATTGTGCTGATACAAGCCTGCCCAAGCACAAGCAAAAGTACCCGGTTTACCTTTACGGAGTCCACTTTCAAAGGGATAGGATACTTCTGTAATCGCAGATTCCAAAACTGAATCGCTCAGAGAATTTTTGCTCCGCTTCATCTGCCGATCTAGCCACGACCAGTTGGTTCGCCCATATAGTATCCGTAATAGACTACTGGCATCTGCTTCCATCAGACTGGTAAATAAACGAGCTATTCCCTTCCTGCGCAAAAATTGCCCTTGGGGAATAGCAGAGCGAAAATGACCTACTAAGGGTTGTTGACAGCGAATATAACGGATAATGCGATCGCCATATTTTCCAGCTAACAAATCACCAACAATAGTGCCCAAATCAAGAGTCACTAAGTTAAATCGTTTAATGTCTAATTTATCCAGTGCCGTGACAATTTCATCCCCTTGCAAACTAAGATCGTAGTCTCCTCCTAGATCGTTGAGTTTGGGAAAGAGTGCCTGGGGATAATTCATGGAAGATTGACCACAGCCTTTAAGATCGAAGGCAACGACGTAGTAGTGATCGGCAAGAGCTTCTAGAGAATGCTGCCAAAGTTTCCAACTATCCATATAACCGTGAAGAAAAACAACGCATTCACGCTGCCGATGAAGAGATTCAACATAATGGAAAGTGACATCCGTTGAAGTTTTACTCAGAGTCTTGGTGATATGGATATAGCGATGAATAATTTTTCCTTCTGAGTGACCCTCTGCCAAGCGAGTAGATAACGGAAATGAAGATCCTCGTACCCAACTTAAAAACCAACGATGGAGCAAATATAAAATGGTAATTGCAAATAAACCTTTGGTTGACATAACTAAACTTTTTCTGATTGGTTACTATTAATGCCACTCCACAGGAGTTTTGATATCTGCATCTAAATTTTTGTCTTTGGCTAGACCATCTTTGCGTAACTGATTGTAACCAAAAGTATCTTTCCCTCTCAACAAAACAGTCTGCCAGTTATCAAGGTTAATCTCGCTCACGCCAACAACTTTATAGCTATGCCCCTCGCTCAACATTTCTTTGGTGTAGAGACGGGTATCTGGTTTAATGATGCGCCCGTTGACTGCCCATCGCCATTGATCCGTTTGATTGCTTAATGAACCGTGAATAGCTCGCTCACTAAAGATAAAAAATTGTCCAGCTTCCATTTCAATAGGGATAATATCCTCCGATGACACGGGATAGTCAATCTCAATTTTTACGGTTCCAAAGCGTTTGCTGCCCTCCGTATCATTTTTGGTATCAAAGGGTCTGCTGATTTTGAGAGGATGGATATTCTGCTGACTTCCCCTAACCACTGTCATACAGCCATTTTCTTTCGTTGCTTCAGTTAAAGCAATCCAACAAGTGAGTTGAAATAGCTCATTACGATCTGGTGGATAGACAACCGGTGCCTTCATGTTGTCGAGCAAATAACAACTCGCCTGATGTAGGGGCGTGCCAGCTTCATCGGGAGCTTTGGGAAAAAATTGAGTTCGCCATAATAGCAGATCGGGACCTAGTAGTTGAGCGCAACGTTCTGTGAGAGCAGGGTGTTTGAATAAGTTGAGTAATAATGGATCGTCTAAATGGCGATCGCGATAGTTCATGGCGAAAAAGCTGGTTTCGTTATTGCTTCTTACCCCGTTTTTAGAGGATTCTCGATCTTGAGCTTCGATGACGTAGGCTCCCTGAGAATAGGGATAAACAGTTGATTCTGTTGCTAACATTTGTTCGAGATGTTCTTTCAAGGATTCAGCCTCTGCACTTGACATTAGCGTGAAAGGACCAAGATAGCCATTCTCATAGAAAAATTGAATATCTGCTTCGGTTAATTGGTAGCCATCTTCGACATTGGTTTTGGGTTGATAGGTTTGGGGCTGTCTGAGTTGGCAGGGAATATCCACATAGACTTTGCGACCTCCCGATTTGAGGACAGTCCAATACATTTCATCGGTCCACCCTAGGGGGAGTTTCATCAACAGTCTATCAGAGACTAGACGCTGTAAAAATTTGCTTTTGCTCAATACGAAGCTAATAGCAACGATCATTAAAAGTAAAAATTTGTTCTGTAGCATAGTTATTGTCTCCAATGCAAAAGATACGGGCAATTGTTCAACTTTAAGGTTAATGGGAGAAATTATGGATAGCTATCTAGACTATAACCAAATTCTGAGAAGGCAAATCTCCAACGTTGCTCGACCTTTTTTTGTGCTTCAGGAGAAAGTTGTAATTGGTTTTTTTGATAGGATTTATTAGTATTAATGTAAGCCTTGAAGGCAAACTTAGCATTATTATAACTTGATAAATTTAGCTCTTCATAAATCTTTTTGATTTCTTCCAGAGGATTTTTCTCCAAATCTTCAAAGCGAACTTCCACTAAATTACCTTTTGCAATCAGAGAACGTTCCTTTAAATAACGTTGCATCATCTCTTCATAGAGAGTCAAGATTGTTTCTTCTGCCCTCTCTCCATCAAGGGTTTGTAAAGTTGTGATTGGAGTCAGCGTTTTGTGGAGATTTTTCTCCGATCTAAAAACATCGTAGGGAGAACGACAAATATGAATAAACTTCGCATCTGGAAATAGTTCTAGCAATAGCTTAATTCGGGCAGTATTCACGGGATTTTTTAAAATGAGTGGCTTGTCTCCAGCGTGTATGGTAGCAACTTGAAGTAATCGATAGTATTTACGTTTGAATTCAGTAATTATTCGTGGTGAAGTTTCTTCCATAAGGACATACTTCCTAAAAAGATGCTGTGTTTTACTTGGAAATAGAAAATGGGTATAGAAGGATGTTGCCATAATCTTGGCAAGGGCTACTTCTTCCTCCTGAGGTCCATCCATTGGCCAAGTTATATTATCCATTGGTCGTTTCATGGGCATAATTTTTGCAAGCAGTGGCTTCAGCCAATCTTGCCCTACGAGGGAACAGTCTGGAACGATAGACTGATACATAGATAGATAACTAAAATTTGAATCTTGGGTCAAAAGATTGTGTAAATAGGTTGTACCACTACGCCAATGACCAATGATAAAAATAGGTGGATTCTCAATCTGAGTCTGGACAATTTTTCGTCCATATAAGACTCTTTCCCAGAGACTTAACGGTAAACCGAGCAAGCTTGAAAATATAACCAATATTAGACGAGGTAAATACCTTGGATGAATACCAATGACATAATGAGATAGCCGTAAAATATTACTAAAGCGAGTAAATCCAATTAAGCCAAGCTGATAACCTAGATTGATGGGACGAATGTTTTGCATTGGAACTAAGATTTAAAGAAATTTGGATAAGGAAAAAACTTGCCAATCAGAACGATGGGAATGTTAGAAATAGGATGAGGTAGAATACCTACAATTTTGAGGAGCTGATATTGCCAAAAAGGGAAGCAATATAATCGACGCTTTTGGGCGATCGCACGAGTAATTTTAGCAACAGCCCTATTGCCCTCTAGACACCAGTACATTGGCACCTGTTGAGATGCAGTCATGGGTGTTTCAATAAAGCCGGGGCAAATTGTTGTTACATTTATGCCATAAGGCTTTAAGCTCCAATAGAGCCCTGCTAATTGGTAGTTGAGAGCCACTTTAGAGGCACAGTAGGTGCTGATGCGAGGAATCGGATAAAAGGCGGCTAAACTGGAAATCGTTACTACTTGTCCATGCCCTCGTTCAATCATGGCATTGATTGCAGGGATAAGGGTATAAAAAACACCCATGACATTTGTTTGCATCACTTGCTCAAAGGTTTCTAACTCAAGATTAGCCGTGAACTGCTGAGTTGTAATACCTGCGTTGGCGATCGCCAGATCGAGGGGACCTAAATCCCTTTCAATAGAAGTGATGACCTCTGCCATACGTTGTTTATCAGTAACATCAGCCGGATAAATTTTAAGCGTTCCGTTTTGGGCTTGTTGTGTTTGGTAGAGTTCTGTCAGTTTGTCTTCTCGCCGAGCTATAGCAACCACTGTATGACCTTGGTTCAGGTAGTATAAAGCTAGCTGGCGGCCAATGCCTGAAGATGCACCAGTAATTAGAATAATCACATTTTATACCCCCTGGCCTTGTTGCTGTTGGCTCTCAAAACCGTCTAAGTGTGGATGGACGATACGCTGAAAAAGAGGAGGAAGTAATGACAGTAAATACATAATTGAGTAGTTATAGGGATACTCAGGAACGTTATCGTAATATTTTAAAGCTTGATAGTGTCGTTGTGGATTTACGTGATGGTCTCCATGCCTTAACAAATTAAAGAGAGCCAGATCATGGACAAATAGCCCGACTGACCAAGCATGATGGGCTTGCACGGGTTCATATCGTTCTTCAGGGTCTAGCTTTCGAGTTAAGCCGTAATGTTGCAAATAGTTAGTCCAGTCCAACTTAAGTACCCCGATGAGAGCTTGTAAAACCCAAAATATGACCCCTTTCCACCCTTCTAGCAAAATGGCAATGCTCAACCAGAGCAGACTTAAAAGAGACCAGAGTAGGAGTTCGCTATGCCAAAAAGCTTGGTTCCTCTTTACCAGTTCTTCTCGTTCACAGCGAATTGCCTCAATTATATTGCTGGTTATATTTGTCCACCAAAATGAATAAATACTCTGTCCTCGTTGGGCAGTGGCGAAATCGAGAGGTGTGCCCACATACCGATGATGAATACGAAGATGAACAACTTTGAACGCTCCAAAACCGACAGTAGAGAGCAAGATACCCCCCAATACTCGCTCAAAACGTTCCTGACGATGAATCAATTCATGGGCAACGGTAATTGCAAACATACCACTGTAAATTCCGACTGACAGGATATAGGCTAGACTTCCCCAAATATTGAAAAGATTCGAGCTCCAATAATTCAGGGTAATGTATAGCATCCCAAGCTGAATCGGAAGACTCAGCCAGAGCAGAAACCTATAGTAGAATGACCAACCTTTTGTCCTAGAAAACCTATCTGGAATCGGCTGGATTCCATAGGGAAAAATAGCTTCAACAATAGGGACGATGGCATATGCAATGACTAGGGGAAGGGCAGCTAAAGTGTTGGGATGTTGGGTAATTTTTCCGAGCCACGCACTCACAATAGGTACGGCAGGAATAGCGTAACCTAATATAAATCCGAGGCTAGTAAGATATACTTTTAAAGATTGAGTCATAATATATTGATATCTAAACTAAGGAACTAAATCATCAAAAGGTAAGTTGCACTACTGAAGCAACAAGGCCTGCACTTGCAGGAATGAGTGCAATGGAATCCCCTACCTTGAGCTTGCCTTCGGTTTGGGCTAAACTCAATCCGACAGGAATGCTGGCAGAGACCAAGTTACCAAACTGAGGATAGACTTTGAGATAGATTTTTTCGGCGGGAACACCATATTTGGGCATTTCTTCCTCATAAACCTTTTTAGAGGGTGCATGGGGAAAATACCAAAGGTTTAGCTCTGTATCTTCAATGGTGTTTTGGATCAATTCGCCTAGACAATCTACACCCGCTTGAAAGAGTTCTCGACCGTAGGAAACAAATCTATAGATGCCATTATGTCCGATTTTTTCACTAGGTTCAACAAAGTTGGCGTGGCTAGGTAGTGGAATCGTACACATATCAGAGAATTCAGGTTTTGAGGAGTAAGCAAATTCCCAGTCTTTTTCGCTGGGAATCAAAATTGTAGCCGTTGCAGCTTCACCGATAGTGTACATCGGGAAAGAATATTCTAGCGATCGCAGATCGCGAATTTCCCAATTGTCATGGAATCCTAGATGAAATTCTCCATTAATGATCATCGCTCTTTTGAATGTCCCCGTTTTTAACATGAGTTGGGCAATGTGAGTGGCTCGAATCCAACTCATGCAGGCATCGGTAATGTCAAAACAATTTACTCTATTCATGCCACAGGCATGGGCATAAAAATAGGCGTTTGCTGGTTCTAAGAAGCCACGTCCAACACCACAATAGATTAATAAATCAATATCTTTCGCTAATAAATTTGCATCCTCAAGGGCATCTTTCATTACTCCGAGGATTAGATCTGAGGCTTTTTCATGGCTGTTTAGCTCCCGCCAATGACGAGTTTTTGCTCCTGTTTGTCGGAGTAACTTTTCTACGATTTTTAAGTAGGGTAACTTCTTGAGAGCTGAAACACTGGGGTTACACTTATCAATATAGGTGAGTAGATCGTCATTACTGACTTTCCATGAAGGAACACGATAGGCGACTGATGCAATTTTCATTGTGTGACTCCTGCTAACATTAAGTGATGGACTACTAAATATAATTTAAAAAAATATTTATGTAATTAATCAATTACTATAGGTGATGATTAAAAACCAATAATTAACTTAAATATTATGAAAGAAAAGCTTAATTTTACTACGAAATTAGCTTTTGGTGCTGGGGATTTAGGGCCAGCAATTACTGCTAATGTATTAGTATTTTTTCTGTTATATTTTTTTACTCAAGTAGCAGGACTTTCGCCTGCTTTGGCGGGAAGTATTTTGATGATTGGAAAAATTTCTGATGCTATTAATGACCCAATTGTAGGTATTTTAAGCGATCGAACTCGAACTCGTTGGGGTCGTCGTATTCCTTGGATTTTAGTTGGTGCTATTCCTTTTGGAGCAATCTTTTTTTTGCAATGGCTAGTACCTCATTTTAGCAATAATCAAGCAATTAATGACTGGTTTTTATTTGCTTATTATGTGTTTATAGGTGTTATTTTTAATGTTACCTATACTATTATTAATTTGCCCTATACTGCCCTGACTCCAGAATTAACTCAAGACTATAATGAACGCACAAGTCTTAATAGTTTTCGTTTTACTTTCTCTATTGGTGGTAGTATTTTTTCTTTAATTTTAGCTAGAATTATTTTTGCTAGTTATCCTGACGATCCTATTTTACAATATTTAATGCTGGGGGTAATTTGCTCCATAATTGCTGTAATTCCTACTCTTTGGTGTGCTTTAAGACTCCAAGAAAGAGGAGTACAACCACTTTTAAACTATACTCAAAGAAAAATATTGGGATTCTTTTTAGTTGGTATTGGTTCAATTTTTATTATTTATAGTGTTTTATTAATTATTCCCTTTACATCATCTTTATTTGAAATTTATTTATCTAAAACTTTAACTATTATTCTTGCTATTAGTTTAGGTTGTTTACTTACAGTTGCTGGTATTACTTTTATTTTTTCTCATCCTGAAATATATTTAACTCAAAATAAGATTGCGGTTTCTTCGGATGTAGAGCAAACTGCTAATTTAGCTATATTACAACAAGTTAAAATTGCTTTTTCAAATCGTGCCTTTCTTTATGTAATAGGAATTTATCTTTGTTCTTGGTTAGCCGTACAATTAACTGCTTCTATCTTGCCTTATTTTGTTGTTAGCTGGATGGGATTACCAAATGAAGTTTTTCCTCAAGTAGCTTTAATGGTACAAGGAAATGCTTTAATTATGTTATTTTTAGGCAGTTTTTTAAGCCAGAAATTCGGGAAAAAAGCAGTTTATTTCATGGGAAGTAGTTTGTGGATTATTGCCCAAGCTGGTTTATTTTTCTTACAACCGGGGCAAGTATTTTTGATGTATGTTCTGGCTTTTATTGCTGGTTTTGGTGTTTCTGTAGCATATCTTATTCCTTGGTCTATGGTACCAGATGTGATCGAATTAGATGAACTCACCACTGGTCAACGTCGAGAGGGAATTTTTTATGGTTTTATGGTTTTGTTACAAAAAATTGGTTTAGCTTTAGGCTTATTTTTAGTAGGTCAAGCCTTAGAATTAGCTGGTTTTATTGAATCAGAAGCCGGTAAAACTGTTATCCAACAACCTGAAAGTGCTTTATTCGCTATTCGGATTGCGATTGGGCCTTTACCTACTTTTTTCCTGATAATTGGCTTGATTCTTGCCTATTTTTATCCTATTACCAAAGAAATTCATGCAGACATTTTGCTTAAATTACAGGAAAGAAAAAGAAATTTTAATAATAATAATAATAACTCACTTGAAGATTCCTGAATACTGACTACTGACTCCTTTGACTCCTTTACATAATATGTTTTAAACAAGATACATCTGCTTTACCAAAATTAGTGCTAAAGGCTACATTAAGGTTTTCCATTGCTCTAACTAACCAAGGAACACCATCTTTAGTAAAAGATTCATAATGTTTAAATAATAAAGAAAATTTCTTTTCTAAAAAAGGTTTCAATTTCTGACAAGAAAGAACTATTTTTAATAGTAAGCCAATGGTACAAGCAGCACCCATATTAGTAATCATATCTACAAAAACATAATGTTGCATATTATGTTCATTTTCTACTACCAAATAGTTTAATAATTGGCTAGAAGTTCGCAGTTGCAAAAACTCATCTGGTTTTTGTAAGTTAGATTGAGTCATCATGCCTTTAATATTGTTATAAAGCTTATTATTAAAACTAACTTTACCGTAATTAGGATTTACACCAGAAGATATATATTCATACAAACTATCTTTATAGGATTTATATGATGGCAAATCACTGGCATGATTGACAAATTTTCTTGATAATTCTTTATAGGTATAACCGCCTTCAGCTTTACCCGTAAAAGTTTTTAAAGCTTTTCCTAATTCTTTATCTGTTAATAAAGTAGGATTTTCTACTTTTTGAATAATTTGTTGAGGAACAACTAATCCTTGATTTTGTTTATTTTTTAATTGAGCTAAACGCACCTGATAAGTAACATAATGAGAAATATCAACTTCAAATTTCTTTTCACTTTGAGCTTTCATTCTCCTTACTGTTTTACGTTGTTGTTCATTAGTATCATCAGTCATTAAACAATGATCGTATAGATAAGGATAACGATTAATTAATTCCCCCACAGAAGTAACAATTTCTTCCTTTTTCTGTTGATTCTCACTAACTATTCTTGCTAATCTATCTAAAGAATAGTATTGCTCTGTAGTTACAAAATCCCTTACTAATAATCTTAGTTTTCTGGAAGTTCTATTAGCTGTAATTCTAGGAGGATGAAGTTGTTTAAATAAGTGAACTAAATCAGGAATATATTTTTGATTTTCAGGATTGAGTTGCCAACTATTAACTAATATATGACAACAACGATTTAAAATAAATTTAAAATCACGATCTACATTGCGATAACTGACTATATTTTCTAAAGCCTCTCTTATATTATCGTTACGAGTTATCCCGCCTTCTATGAATAAGTGGCGAAAAAGTTCAATGACTTCTGACGGATTTAGTTGTTGTACGCATTCAAGTAAATGATCGTAGAGCTTTTGCTCTTCTGCTGAGATATTTTCAATATTATTGTTGTTTAAGGCAGAAACAATCATAATAAATCCGCCATCCTTATAGTAATTTTATTAATAGATAAATAATTTATGGAATTATAGACTTTAAAAACCAAGAATGGGTAAATCTTGGTTTAATCTTTACATATTCACTTTAACTTAACTAAATGACTATTTTATGTAAAAATCATAAGTATGAAGAAGTAAGAACTATTTTTTAACAGTTTCCTTCTCTACCCTTATCTTAACCAAAAACAATCAAGTCAGATGTGACTTTTATCACATAATTTTGTGAACTTTTCCACCTACTAAACCTCATTATTTAATATTTTAAAGAATATTTATGGTTTTGACAACTACTTTAAATGAAATTAAAAAAATTACAGCATCTGTTGATTCTTATATTCCTAATGGCTCTTTGACCTCAAGAGTTACAGGAATTACTACTGATACTCGCACTTTAGAAAAAGGAAATATATTTGTAGCACTAAAAGGAGAAAAGTTTGACGGACATAATTTCATTGATATGGCAATTAATCGAGGTGCAAGTGCCTTAGTAATTTCCGATCCTACTATGTTTAATTCAACTTTAAAATGTCCGCAATTTTACGTAGATGATACCCTAGTTGCCTATCAAAAAATAGCTAATTGGTGGCGCAAACAGTTATCTATCCCTATTATTGGAATTACAGGCTCGGTGGGCAAAACTACGACTAAGGAATTAATTAGTGGTGTTTTAGCTACCCAAGGGAAGGTACTTAAAACTGTTGCTAATTACAACAATGAAATTGGTGTTCCTAAAACCCTCTTATCAATTTCCCCTGATGATGATTTTGCGGTAGTAGAAATGGCGATGCGGGGTAGAGGTGAAATTGCTTTACTCGCTCAAATCGCCGAGCCAACAATTGGGGTAATAACTAATGTAGGCACGGCACATATTGGCAGATTAGGCTCTGAGGAAGCAATTGCTGAGGCTAAATGCGAATTGTTAGCTAATATGCCCAAGGAGAGTATTGCTGTTTTAAATCACGATAATTCTCTTTTAATGGCAACTGCTCCTAGATTTTGGCAAGGAGAAACTATTACCTATGGTTTAGAAGGAGGAGATTTACAAGGGGAAATAATTGATTTTGAAACAATGAAAGTAGAAGGAATTAATTTTAAATTACCATTACTCGGTAGGCATAATGCCTTAAATTATTTAGCGGCATTGGCAGTCGGAAAAATATTAGGAATAGAGCTTAAAAGTTTAAGTGATGGTATTACAATTAATATGCCTCAAGGACGCTCTCAACGTTATAAAATTGGTGAAGATATTGTTATTTTAGATGAGACTTATAACGCTGGTAAAGAATCCATGATTGCTGCTTTGGAGTTACTAAAAGAAACTGTGGGAGAGCGCAAAATAGCAGTTTTAGGAACTATGAAAGAATTAGGAGAGCAATCGCCTCAATTACATTATGAAGTGGGAAAAAAGGTTAAAGAACTTAATTTAGATTATTTATTTGTTTTAATTGATGATGAAGAAGCAGAAAATATTGTAAAGGGGGCAGATGGTGTTAAAACTGAATGTTTTACTACCCATGATGAATTAATCCAAAGGTTAAAAGAAATTATAACTAAAGGCGATCGCATTCTATTTAAAGCTTCTAATTCTGTAGGATTAAATAAGGTAGTAAAGGGTTTAATTGATTAAAATTTTAGAATTAATAATGAATAATTACAACGAGGAAATCAATAAAATGGAAAAACTAACAGCTACTAATGCCCAAAAAGATTTAATTAATCTAGTGAAATTAGTTACAGAAGAAAACCAAATTTATGAAATAGAAATTAGTAACGCTTCTGCTATCTTAATTTCTCAAAAAAACTATGAAAGCTTACAAGAAACCCTAGAATTACTTTCAATCCCTGGATTAAGAGAAAGTTTACAAAAATCTCTTCAACAAATAACCAATAATGAAACTTACTCCTTAGATGAAGTCTTGGGAGATGTTGATTCAGAAACTAATCTACATTCACCGCGCCAAAACTCATTATGGAGAATAAAATAAATTTTACTGTAGGGTTAGCCACACCTAACCAAGCTTTAATAAATAATAATAAAATGACCGATCGCAATCAAGTAGCAATTTTATTTTATCGAGCTCATTATTTAGCAGGAAATACTAAACCTATTGATGCTATTTGTGAAGCTTTAACTAAACGTAATTTATCTCCATTACCTATTTTTGTTTCTTCTCTTAGAGATACTGAAGTACAAATTGAATTATTATCTTTAGTTAAAAATTCACAAATTATTCTTAACACTACCAGTTTTTCTTTAGGAAATATTGGAGATGACCATGAGACAAAATTATGGCAAGAAATTAATGTTCCTATTTTACAAGTAATTTTTAGTGGTAGTACCCAAGAACAATGGCAATCTAGTTTTCAAGGGTTAACTCCTAGAGATGTAGCCATGAATGTTGCACTGCCTGAAGTTGACGGCAGAATTATTACCCGTGCTGTCTCTTTTAAATCAGTAGAAAACTGGAATAATACTTTAGAAACTCAGGTAGTTATTTATCAACCAGATAGAGAAAGAATTAATTTTATTGCTGATTTAACTGCTAATTGGTTAAAATTAATTAATACATCAATAAATGAACGTAAAATTGCTCTTATTTTAGCTAATTATCCGAATAAAAATGCTCGTTTAGCTAATGGTGTTGGTTTAGATACTCCTGCTAGTTGTATTAATATCCTTAAAGCTTTAAAACAATCTGGTTATTTAGTTGAAAATATTCCTAAAAATGGAGATGAGTTAATTAATATTTTAACTTCAGGATTTACCTATGATGATGATTTTACTAATAATTTAAGTAATAATTATTTATCTTGCCATGAATATCAGCGATACTATCAACAATTACCTGAAAAAGTACAAACCGAAATTAATCAAAGATGGGGGAAATATGACTTACCAGAAAAATTTCCTATCGCCGGAATTAATTTAGGTAATATATTTGTCGGCATCCAACCGCCAAGGGGGTATGAAATCGATCCAAGTTTAAATTATCATGCTCCTGATTTAGAACCTACTCCTCAATATTTAGCTTATTATTATTGGCTGAGAAATAATTTTCAGGCTCAAGCATTTGTTCATGTTGGTAAGCATGGAAATTTAGAATGGCTGCCGGGTAAAAGTATTGCTTTATCTCCTAATTGTTATCCTGAAATTACTTTAGGAGCAATGCCTAATTTTTATCCTTTTATTGTTAACGATCCGGGGGAAGGAAGTCAAGCAAAAAGGCGATCGCAAGCGGTAATTATTGACCATTTAACTCCTCCTTTAACCAGAGCAGAATTATATGGTGGTTTACAGAAAATTGAAGGTTTAATTGATGAGTATTATGAAGCACAAACTTTAGACCCAACTAGGTTGAAAATTATAGGCGATCGCATTTTAAAAATAGTGCAAAAATCCCAATTAAATCAAGATTTAGGTATCGAAACCATAAGTAAAGATAATCTCAGAGAATTTTTAATAGTAGTCGATGGTTATTTATGTGAAATTAAAGAAGCACAAATAAGAGATGGTTTACATATATTTGGACAATTACCAGAAGCTAGACAATTGCGAGATTTAATAATTGCGATCGCCCGTCATCCTGATAGAAATAGAATTGGTTTAACTACAGCAATTGCTGCCTATTATGGGTTAGATATTAATCCTTTAATTGATTCACCCCTAAATTCCTTTGAAAAAGCGAATAAATTATTTAATAAATGTCGTAATATAGGAGATGTAATCGAAATTTTAGAAGAAAAAGCAGCCGAATTAGTAGAGAAAATTCTTAATCAAGAAGAAATAATAATTAATCATGTTCCATTAGAAAAAGAGATAAATTGGATTAAAAAGATATTACTACCAAAATTAAAGCAGACAGACCAAGAAATAACTAATTTACTAACAGGATTAGATGGTAAATATATTCCCAGTGGTGCAGCCGGAGCACCAACTAGAGGCAGGGCAGATGTATTACCCACAGGACGTAATTTTTATTCCGTTGATATTAGAGCCATACCCACCGAAACCGCCTGGGATGTGGGCAGAAAAGCAGCAGAGGTAGTAGTAGAAAGATATACTCAGGAAAATGGCGAATATCCTAAAACCTTGGCTATATCCGTTTGGGGTACTTCAACCATGCGCACGGGAGGCGATGATATAGCTCAAGTGTTGGCATTGCTAGGGGTACAACCTGTTTGGGATGGTGTTTCAAGACGAGTAATTGATTTTGAAATCTTGCCTTTATCTATCTTAGGAAGGCCGAGGGTAGATGTTACCTTGAGAATATCCGGTTTTTTTCGGGATAGTTTTCCGAATTTAATAGATTTAGTCAATCAGTCTATCGCATCTGTATCACAATTAGATGAATCTCCAGAGGATAACCCCCTAGCAGCACAGGTAAAAGTAGAAACAGCCTATTGGCAACAACAGGGCTTGACGGAAATACAGGCTCAAGAGCGATCGCAATATCGGATTTTTGGTTCAAAACCCGGTGCTTATGGTGCGGGATTGCAGGGTTTAATTGAAGCTCAAAATTGGAATACAGACCAAGATTTAGCCCAAGCTTACATAAACTGGAGTAGTTACGCCTATAATGGCAAAAAAGAAGGTATTTCTGCCCCAGAAGCTTTTAAAAACCGATTAGAACAATTACAAGTAGTCCTGCACAACCAAGATAATCGGGAGCATGATTTACTAGACTCCGATGATTATTATCAATTTCAGGGGGGTTTAACTGTGGCTGTGCGTGCTTTGACGGGGAAAAATCCTCAAACCTATTTCGGTGATAATTCCATTCCGGCTAACCCTAAAGTGAAGCATTTACAAGAAGAAATAGCTAAAGTCTATCGCTCTAGGGTGATTAATCCGAAATGGATAGAAGGAGTAATGCGACACGGATATAAAGGCGCATTTGAAATGAGTGCTACGGTGGATTATTTATTTGCTTATGATGCGACTACCAATTGTGTGAAAGATTATATGTATGAAGGGGTAGCAGAAGCTTATTTATTTGATGATCGGGTGCAGAAATTTATTCAACAAAAAAATCCTTGGGCTTTACGAGATATGGCCGAAAGATTACTCGAAGCCCATCAAAGGGGTTTATGGCAAAATTTAACACCTGAAACTAAAGATAAATTACGCCATATTGTACATGAAGCAGAAGGGGCGATCGAAGGAAAAATAACCACCTAAATCCCCCTTCATTTCCTAAAAATCTAATAGCAATATTCCTATTCAAGGCAACAGGGAACAGTAAAGGCGTGTGATGGAGGTCTTAAACCCATTGATTATTAATAAATAATAAGGGACTTGTGCTGTACTTCGACAATCTCAGTAACCGCAATGTCGAAGTAAGCCGAATTATCCGAGGAAACGAACAGCGAAAATCCTCATTTCAACCCAAATTTCTACTAAGCTAAGACGCATTTAACTTACATTTTTTGAGATTACTTAAAAGAAAATATTACCTGTTGCCTGATGAGCGTTCCATGTTGCCTACCTTCAGTAGTAAACTTAGATGCGAACAAGCTTATTGCCCTTACGCCTGACGAATGCAATTCGTCTAATGAAGTAAATCGATCACAATGGCGATCGCTCACGCTTGAGCATGAAGCTGGCAATTACAATGCCAATGATTGCCAGTAGAGCCATAGGATAAAACGCATAGCTATAAGTGCCAAACCAATCCCGAATGCGTCCAGTGGCCAAAGTTCCGATCAGCGCACCTACTCCATAGGCAGTAAACACAATACCATAATTTTGAGCGTATTGATCGGGGTTAAAGAATCGCAGGGTGGTGATAGGGGCCATTGCTAACCATCCTCCTAAACAAAACCAAAAAAGACAAAAGGCAATTAAATAGGTGGCAACCTGTCCCTTTTGAGCATTTACCATCAGCACACAGGCAATTAGGAGTAGGGTATAGGAGACGATGGCCACATAATGGGGTTTAAAGCGATCGCTTAACCAGCCAAACAAAGGACGACTGACTCCATTAAAAAGGGCAAAGAGGGAAACACTACTTGCTGCCAACCCCGAATCAATATTGATAATCTCTTCACCAACTGGACTCGAAATGCCAATGGCACTCAAGCCAATTAAAGTTCCAATGGCATAGCAGATCCATAACCCATAAAAAGACTGACTTTTGAGCAGTCTCACGGGATAATTCACGGCGATAGTAGATGTCGGAGCAGTTAAATGCCGACGGGGATGCCAGTCTTGCGGAGGGAGCTTCAGAGTAATCGCAATTCCCAGAATGATCGCCATAAAAATAATGCCTAATATCCGCATAGTTGGTCTAACAGAGTATGCACCAATTAATTGATTGGCTAAGGGAGCAGTGATCAGGGGAGAAAGCCCAAACCCGACAATCGTTAAACCCACCGCTAATCCTTTTTTGTCGGGGAACCACCGAGCAACCACAACCATTGGTACACCATAAGCGATGCCAACTCCTGTCCCAGAAATGACTCCATAGGTGAGCGTTATTGTCCCAATATGGGTGGCAAAACTCGACAAAATATAGCCCAAGCCGACCACAACCCCCCCGATTGCCGTCGTAAGTCGAGTTCCTATCCGAGGAATATAAAAACCTGCGATCGGCATGAATGCAGCATAGAAAACGAGAGCAACAGTATAGGGCAAGAGGCTTTCAGTTGCACTAATATTTAGTTCGCTTTCTAAGGGTTTTCTAAAGATACTCCAAGAGTAAACACTCCCCAGACAAAGTAAAACACTCATACCCAGAGGAATCAGTAACCATCTTCCCTTATCTGCGGGTAGTCCAAATACTGTTAATGCTGAGTCATAATTGTTAATGTCCATGGGTTATAACCGCCGTAATCATCTCTTAGTCACCAACATTCTAGTTTAGTAAAAGGCAGGAGGAAAATAAAAAAAAAAGTGTAAATTAATTACACTTTCAAATTTATTGATCTAAATTTTGGGAGAACTAATTAACTAGGCAAAAACAAAATCAGTTTCTGTTAAATTAAATTCTCCGTTGAGAATAGCTAATTCGGTATCAATACCAGCAAAATTAACACTGATAGTGGTAATTCCTTCAGTGATATTAATATCTAAATCATCGAAATTATCTAAGTCTTCGCCAAAATCACCACCAATACCGATTACATCCTCACCTTGAGTAAAATCAGTAATACGGTTGGCAGAATTGGGTAAATCTCCAGCATTAGCAATCCAAAATTGATCTGCACCTAGGCCACCATTAATAATATTATTGCCCCCAGTACCCACAAAAAAGCGATCGTTGCCGTTATTACCAAAGAGTCGATCGTTTGCTCCTAAAGTAAAGGTATCAGCACCATTACCACCGTAAGCACGATTTCCGCCTGTACCTTGAGCCATAATAATTTCATCGTTACCGTTACCAGCAAAAATGCGATCGCCATTACCTGCAATAATTTCATCATTGCCTGTACCTGTATAGATGCGATTATTACCAGTAGTAGATTCGGAAGTATCCACAAAATCATCCCCTGCACCCACAAAAATTAAGGTATTATTACCATCAAAACCACCTTCAGGATCGCTAGCATCGAGATTATCAGCATTAAGTCCACCAAAAATATTGACGGGAAGTTCTTCGGCATCAGAAACAATAGCATCTTCCCGGAAATTTAAGTTTTGGATACGTTCATCTTCTTCAGGAGTTGTATCCGCTTCTGCATAGGGAGATTGTCCTTCATCTGGGTTATGGAAAGCAGCTAAAAATTCCCCTAGAGCGTCTTGCTCTGTACCGGAATCTAAATCAGCATTGCCTAAAGACTCAGGCTCTTCAAAATCTAAGAGATTTGAGCGATTGCTAATTACATCGGGATAACTATCACCACCATCGGCTAAAAATCCAATAGTAGTTACAGAAAAAGTACGATCGCCTGAAACAACTAATTCTCCATTCTCCACCAGCACTTCAAGGGTTTCATTATTATCATCAGTTAAGGCTAAACTTTGGATGCGGCTGCCCGCTTCAGCATCGGGATCGAAACTAAATTTAAAACCGCTAATTTGGCCAAAACGCCCGCTAATAGTTTCTACCGCAGAAACCATGTGTTCGGCAATGGCTAATAATCCCTCAGCCGTAACAGTACCTACCACTAAGTCATTATTAAAGCGTAAAGAATTAGAAATATCCAATTCAGAAATATCTCCCTCTTCCTTACCAACTTCAGGATTTGCTTGGGGAGGTGCTTGAATTAACTCATTTGTACCACCTTGAACAAAGGAAACCCCGATATTATCTCGAATACCACCACCATTTTTAAAGGAAATTTGGATTTCTTCAAAACCTGAGAGTAAATCGTGTTCCTGAAGATATAATTCGGCATAGTAAGCTTGAGCATCTGCTGCTAAGTTTCCTAAATTAGTTTCTTGGGTGCGAACATCGCCACGAGTACCATTTAAAAATACATCCACTTGCCCAAAAATATTACCATCAAGGCTATTAACAAAGGTTTCCACACCTTGAACTACAGCTACAAGTTCAGGATCGGCTTTAGCTATTACTTCCTCAAAAGTAGTAATTTCTTCCTCATAAAGACGATCTACACCATTAATATCCGTAGCAAAAGTCTGGCTGTCTTCACCCACACTAATGATTACCCCATTTTCATCAAAAGTTGGTACAAACTGGCTTAAATAGCGATAATTTGAGCCTGTATTAACATAATAAATCTTGGCTTCACCGTTACTAAATTCTTGGGGATAGGGTTGTAATAATTGTGGTGGAGTTTGGGTTTCATCTTGACGTAAAGGAGTATCTTCACTAGCCATAACTCGGTGAGAACCACCACCGATGATTACATCAACAGGAATATTTTGATCCACTAAAGCCTGAGCTAAAGCTTGTTCAATTTCAGCTTCTTGTAGATGAGTCATTAAAATGATTTTATTAATGCCATCATCTACTAAAGCTTGTACTTCGGGTTGAAGATTCTCGATTAAAGCGGTAACTTGTTCGGCAATAGGAGTTGTAGCAGTAATACCATCTCCAGTAGTAACAATAACTGAACCTGTGTTGGCAATAGAGGTTAAGTAAGGTGTCACCGCACCTAAAACGCCAATGGATTCACCGTTAACATCAATAACTACGCTACTGGTGAGACTATTGCTTTGAGGGGCTTGTCCACCTTCTACCACATTCAAACCTTCAGGAATAGAAGCTGCGCTGTAGTCTAAGTTAGTGGCTAAATAGGGGAAATTTGCACCGAGATAACCACCTTCGCCAATGCCAGTTCCCGTAATTTCAGCATCAGGAGCAAGTAAATTAAAGAAAGTGCTATCACCAGCATCAAATTCGTGATTACCCACAGCAGCAGCATCCCAACCTAATTCATTTTGAACTAAAATATCGGCAATTCCTGAAGCACCATAAATATCCTGACTAGCGCCAAAAAATGGCCCCGCAATAAATAAATCACCCGAAGATAATTTCAGGCTATTCTCATATTGTCCGTCAAGGGCATTCATCACCGCAGAAAAGCCGATCGCATCTTTAAAAGCGGGAACTCCGGCTTCTTGGTCGGAAGCGTGTAAAATTTGTAGAGTGAAGTTATTAACGGGATTAATTTCGTAAATAGTGGTACTACCACTAACCTCATTACTCACAACTAATAAAGCTTCACCATTAGGGCTATCTTCAGCACTAATAAAGGTTAAACCTTCAGGGCCTAAATCACCAACTGCTGCTAATTGTTCTGGGGTAGGCTCGTCACCAAGTTCTATACTAAAGTCACGATTATTCAAATATTCTACAAATTCCGGTGCGCTAGGCTCGGTTAAATCGTAAACCATGACACCGCCAACCCTTTCTAAGCCAATGAAACCATAGAGTACACCATCGACTATACCAGTTGTAACACCCTCAGGTTCTGGCCCTTTATCGTCACTGCGACTGTCAAAGGATTGATTTTCGTCGTTATTGGAGTTGAAATTATCGGGTAATTGTTCGGCAATAATTTTCTCAAACTCATTACCGCTATCAAAAACTAATTCTCCTTGAGCATTCCAAATGGAGAAAGAACGACCGCCAAAGGAATATAATTCATCATAGGCGACATCTCCGACGATTTGACCTCGAATTTCACCGCTTTGATTAGCATTAGTATGAACATTGAGGTAATATTCTGTATCTTCCCCTAAATCGGTAGGCTCGATGGTATTTTCTTGCCAAATTCCCTTTAACGTGGCAGAGCCATCGGCATTTAAGCTAATAGTAAGATCGTCGTCTTCTAAAATATTAAAAACAACGCCACCGTTAACACCTCTTACTTCTTCGTGAATGTGTAAGCCAACAACATCATCATCAGTGGTTTCAGTTTGAGCATCTGTACCAGCTAATGTACCAAAATCAAGACCAAAAACAGTTAAACTAAAGTTTAAGTCTTCATTTTCATCAATCCAGAGTAAAGATTCGCCGTTTGCTTCAGTTTCCACTGCTGGCACTTCTTGCTCTCCACTTAACTCAGCCGTAAAGAAAGGAGTATCACTAATACCTAAAGTCGTAGTAATTAAAAGACGGCCTAATTGTTCGTCTGCTTGTAATTCAGCCGCATTAGGGAAAGCATTAGGATCGAGATTTACATCTGCAATGCGCGCTTCTTCGCTAAATCCGTCGTAATCTCTACTGTCTCCTTCATTGGCAGTAATTAAATAGGTTTCCCCATTTATTTCAAAGGAATCAATAGCATCGGGTTGATACATTCCAAAAACTGGCCAATTGCGAATATTAATGGCATCATCTTGGTTACTCGCATCCAAACCATTATTAATGGTGATAATTCCTAAGCCAGTATCAATTCCTTCTGCACCGAAATCATTATCATTAATGACGGCGATGGTAGTTTCATTAATTAAAGCTAAACCTTCGGGTTTATCGGTAAAAGTGTAACCTAACTGGGTTAAATCGGCATGAATTTCTTTAGTAACAGGTATGATACCTTTAGCTGCTAATTCTTCTAAACTTAGGCTTTCAAAGGTTTCTCCTTCAGCTAAAATATCATCGGCTAAATCCTGTAAGTTAGTTGCGTTAGCTAAATTAATACGGAAAACTTTTTTCTGAGAATCGTCTTCTGTACTAGAATCTCGTTCAATAACTAAAAATTCTCCAGTTTTATCTAAGGCTACTGCATCACCAATTTTATCGCTACCGCCTCCGATGTCTTCTTGCAGATATAAATATTCGCCGACGGTGGTTTCAGTTTCAGGATCAAATTCTAAAATCCGGATAGTGCGAGATTCGCCAGAGGTGGGATTATTTAAAGGTGTTTGAATAAAAGCATAAACCTTACCATCTTGATAAGCTACGGCTTCAAAACCACGATTCGCTCTTCTGGTATCATAAACTTCGGGTAAGGCAGCTGTACCAACTTCTGTGGGTGAGCCTTCAGGTACATAACGCTCAATTAAAGTACCATCTGCTTCAAAATGGTAAATAGAGGGGCGATATTCATCCACCATCCAGTAAGTACCGTCATCTGCTCTGACAATACCTTCTAAATCTGCACCTAAAGGATCGTAATTTAAAGCATTGCCGTCTTCATCTACAGGAGTATCAGGATCGACATCCGCAATATTAGGCAAACCAGTTAAGGGATTTCCTTCAGTATCGGTTAATCCAATTTGGTCGATAATAGTTAAATCGCCACTATTTTGATTCAATTCAAATCTAACTATTTGAGGTTGTAACTCTGGTAAGAGGAAAATTCTGTTACCATCATTATCTGTACCGTTATCTGGGCCTCTATCGGGATGGGTTACAAAGATTAAGTTACCGTTTTCTTGGTTTACTCCTTCAAAATATAAACCAGAAAAACCGCTTAAACGAATATCTCCCCTAGCTTCTGTTGTGCCAATTACGGGTAAGTTTTCTTCGGCAAAAAAGTAGGTTTCTAAACTAGGAGCTAAGTTATGATCTTTAAAACCTAAAGGTACAACTGCTGTGACTTCTCCTTGGGTGAGATTTACCACAGCAACGGCGTTATTTTCCTGTAAGGTTACATAAGCAGTGGTAGAGTCACTAGAAACAGTAATATATTCTGGTTCAAAATCTTGGGCTGCGGTAGCATTCGGACCAAAAACCCTGACACCTTCAGGAATATTATCATTAAAGGCGGTAAAATCAGCAGTGGTGACAGTAGCGTTTTCAACACCATTACTAATATCAACTATACTAACCGAACCTTCAGGATCGAAGTCATATTCACTATTCGGCTCACCTTCATTGGCAACAACAATCTTATTGCCATCAGGAGTAAAAGTTACCATATCGGGTAAAGCACCAACTTCAACGGAATTAAGAAATTCTCCGTTTGTATTATAAAAAGCAACAGCACCGGGGAGTTGAATGCTGTCATCTCCTGCGGCAACTACTTCTACAGCTATGACGACGATACCGTTTTTAACGGTAACACTATTAATACCTGAAACCATGCGATCGTCAGGTACATCTACATCATTTGCATCAATTTCAAAATCTAATTTAACTGGATTAGTCGGCTCACTAATATCTAAAACTTCAATAGTTCCACTATTGGCATTAGTTATAAATAAACGTTGAGTTTGTGGATCGTAAGCGTTAATTTCGGCTGCACTTTCATCGAATATACCAGTTTGATAAGTTCCGATGGGCTGCAATCTGATTGTATCTGCCATGATTTGTAACTATACTCATTTAGTTTTTTTCATCCCAAGAATCATATCAAAAATGGTTTCAATTAATCTTTAATATGTGTTCTAAAATACATTAATACATGTTTATTTTTTGGTTATAATAAAGTTAATGAGTTAATAAAAGATTCAGACAATAATACTCTTGCCACCTTTTCTAAAAGTAAACAAATTATCTTGGCAATGAAAACTTATAAGATTTACTTAATAAATTTATTTTTGGATATATCAAATGCATAAAATTTATACTAAAACAAAAATAAGATTTTAATAACTGATTAATTTTGTTCTTCTCTGTTGCCTGTTGCCTGTTGCCTCTTGCCTATTTCAACTAATAATTTATTACACTCAAACTAGAAGAGCCTTTCTTTTTAGTGCCAAAGGCTTGCTAAATGATCGCAAATAATTAATTTTTACTAAATTATTGTGAAATCCCCTTGCTCAAGATTAATAATACCTTTAATAATTACTAATAGCTCATTATCATATTCAATTAATGTATTAGTTGTTGTAGTTGTAATCCCAAATTTGTTCAAATTATTAAACATTTCTTGACCAATACCAATTAAATCTTCACCTTTATTGAAGTCAAAAATAGTATCTCGTCCATATCCGGGTAAAATTACAAAGGTATCATTGCCTTTACCGCCATAGAGTTTATCTTTACCTCTGCCACCATTAAGGAAATCATTCCCACCACCACCTTTAAGAATATCTTTTCCCCTGCCACCATTAAGGGCATCATTACCTGCACCACCATAGAGCTTATCTCTACCTATACCACCCTTAAGAAAATCATCACCTACACCACCATAAAGTCTATCATTTCCTCTTTCTCCTTCAAGGGTATCGTTACCTGCCCTACCCCTAAGAATATCGTTACCTAAACCACCATTAATAAGCTCATCATCTGCTTGCCCATTTAGAGTATCATCACCGTCACTACCGATAATAGATCTATTATTATCTGAAACCGTCTCAACTTGTAAATCAATTAATACATTTTCTGAAGAAATGATAAAGTTTTGATTTTTAAGAAAATCGCCATTTCTAGTAAATTCTACTTGATAATTTCCCGAATCCAAGAGAATTTGATAACCACCCGCTTCCCAAGTATTAAAATTTTCTGTAAATACAGTACCATTAATTCCTGTAACACTAATACTTATATCATTTAAACCTTCACCGGGATCGTAAAAATTATCTTTATCTAAATCTGAAAATACAGTACCGACTAACCATCCTTTACCATTAAGAGCAGAGCGATTACCAAAATCTTGGGTAATAACCAAAGGGCCTACACTCGTAGTAGAATCGTTTTCTAGGGTAATATCAATGCCTATCTCTCGATAGTTATTATTCATAATTGCGTTACGATGGCCAGCAGGATTTTGTATTCCTGTAGCAGTAAAACCCCAATCAATGGCAAATGCCGCATGACCATAAAAAACCGATTTAGCAAAGGCAAAAACACCTTCCCCAAGAGTATTCCATGAATAACCTGTGTCGGTAATTCTTTCTCCTAAACTCGGCTCACCAGATAATTGATGGGATTGTTGGTCTAACTCAATCATAAATTCGTTATGATTATAACTAGATTCATGTAATTGTTCAGACCAAGCTAGAGTTTGAGCAGAAGTTAAGTCATCCCATTGATCTTGAAGTACATTTAGATCGACATTAAAAAAATTTATAGCAGAATTAACATTACTATCTTCTGAATTAACTAAAAGATTATATTCATCAACAGGATTGGTTCTCATTCTGTTAGTGTAATATAACATTTCTTGTTCGAGTGCTGATGGTTGTGTCATATATCAAATAATTATTTATTAAGATTTTTTATAATAAATACAACCATAACAATTTTTAAACATTTCTAACAGTGATTAGAGACAATTATCAACTGTGACTTTAATCATACTTAAGTAAAATTTAGAAGTAATTATTAACTATAATTCTAGTCATACTTAAGTGAATTTCGCTAAAAAAACTAAAATTTTTGTGACTATTTTATTAGATATTGATTTAAAAAAATCTAATTGATAACTGTTATATAGCGTTTCTAAATAATTTGTAAACTTTTCTCTCCCTAAAAAAATTTATGTTTATAACCCAAATATAATTACTATAACTTGGATAAAGACCACCATCCAGAAGGTTCTAAAACTCCTCCTAACGCTTTTACCTGTTCAAAAGTCATAAAATAAGCCCAAGCTTCACCAAGGAGAATTTCCCTAGGGCTATAAACCTGAATTAAACGGCGTTGGTAGCCATTTTTTTTTTATAGGCTTACCTTCTTCATAATCTTCTAATTCATCTAAATCAGCTAAAAAGCGATTATCTGCAAAAGTAAGTAAAAATCCCTCAATTTTTCCCTCACCAGGAATAGCTGCCGGATAACCAAACACAGGTAAATGATATAATTGACCAGATATAAATGCCCTAATTTCTTCAATTACCTTACCTTGACAATAGTAAGAATAATTAATTTCCCTAGGTTTAAGAGTGCCATAAACAAATACTTTAAACATAGTTGAAAGTCTGGAAAATTATATTCAACTAAATATCTTCTGAACAACAATGATTGGGAAAAACACGATGGGGTAAACCGTGAGCAATTAAATCAATGGGACATTGATAAGTTTGTTCTAACATTTGCTTTGTAATTAATTTATCTCCATGATAAAATAAGCATCGATTTAAACAACCTACTGTTTTTACATAGGAAGAAATTGCCCCCATATCATGGGAAATCATTAAAATAGTAAGTTGTTTATTTAATTCTTGTAATAATTCATAAATACTAGCACTACCATGAGGATCGACACTTGCTGTTGGCTCATCTAAAAGTAATATTTGTGATTGTGTTACTAAAGCTCTGGCAATATAAACTCTCTGTCTTTGTCCTCCAGAAAGCATACCAATAGAACGTTTTTTTAAATGTAACATCTCAACTTTTTCTAAAGCTTCAGCTATCAAATCATCATCTTTGTGATTGTATCTTTCCCACCAATTTCTGTGGCCAAGTCTGCCCATTTTTACCACATCCCAAACATTAATTGGAAAGGAGCGATCGCATTCTATACTTTGTGGTACATAACCAATATTATATCTTCCTTTATTAACCTTTCTTCCCATTACTAAAACTTCACCATGACTAGGTTGAATTAGTCCTAATAAAACTTTAATTAAGGTTGTTTTTCCCCCACCATTAGGGCCGATTATACCAATAAAATCCTGCTCTTTTACCAGTAAATTAATATCCTCTAATACGGATTCTCCATTATAGCCCGCCCACATATTTTTAATAGATATTATTTCTGCGGATTGGTTCTCATTTATTTTTCTTTCATGACCATCAATTTTATTACTAATTTGCATAATTTACTCCTACTAATATTTAATTATTTATAATTGAAACTTAGTTCTTTATTTTTACTTAATCCTTGATACATTGACTCAGCTATTTGACGCATATTTTCTAACCAATTAGGGGCAAGAGGATTAATTAATAAGATTTCTCCTTCTATTTGTTCGGCAATAATTTTTGCTGTTGATGTACTAAATTCTGGTTGGGTAAATACTACTTTAATATTTTCTTCTTTGGCTTCTGTTATTAATTCTGTTAATTCTCTTGGGCTTGGTTCTTGTCCATCTATTTCTATGGGAATCATTTCTAACTTATAATCTTTGGCAAAATAACCCCATGTCGGATGAAAAACAATAAATTTTCTATTACTTAAACCTGACAATTTTTCATTTATTTCTCGATCTAATTTGTCAATATCTGCAATAAATTTCTCTAGGTTTTGTTGATATTGTGGAGTGTTTTCCCGATCTAAATTTGCTAATTCTTGATAAATTGTATTTGCTTGTATTTTTACCAGTTTTGGTGATAACCAAATATGAGGATCTAAACTTTCTTGTTCCTGATTTTCTTTTTCTCCTTCATGATGATGATGATGATGATCGAGTGTTTGTAATTCTAAGCCACTGCTAGTATCTACTATCTTCATTTCAGTGTTAGCTGCTTTAATTCGATTCAACCAAGTTTTTTCAAAAGGCAGCAAACCAATACTAAAATATATTTTAGATTGAGCAAGCGATCGCAGTTGTTCGGGTTTTGGTTCATATAATTCGGGATTTGCTCCGGGTAAAACCATCACATTAACAGCTACATTCTCCCCACCAATACGCTCGACAAAATATTTTTGCGGCACAATACTCACTGTTACTTCTACTTTCTGATTAACTGTTTCTGATGGTATTTGAGTATTGTCTGAGTTATTTTGACATCCTCCTAAACCAATAAATCCCATACACACAACTAGGATGGTAGCTCTTAAGTTCATATTTTTTATTTTATTATATATCAATAATGATTATGATTATCATTATTTTAAGGCAAAAGTCAAGCCTTCGGATTAAAAAATTAATATTTTTGATTATTCCCTAATAGTCTGACTAATCAATTTGTGCGCCCCTTGCTAACAAACTATTTTTTAAAGTATCAGAAATACCAGGATTATCTTTAAAAATAGCTTGGTTAAGATTAGCACTGGTTAAATTAGTTTCTGTTAAATTAGTTTCTGTTAAATTCGCTTCAGTTAGATTAGCACCAATCAGATTAACTAAAGCAAAACTAGCACAACGACAATCAGCAAAACTTAAGTTAGCATTTTCTAGGTAAGCACCACTTAAATCCGTTCCTGTTAATTTAGCATAGCTCAAATTAGCTTCACTAAGATCCGCATCTGTAATTACTGCACCTCTCAAATTAATATATTCTAAATTAGCTCCACTCAAATCAACACCACTCAAATTAGTACCTAAAAAATTAGCTCCACTCAAATCTTCGAGAGGATTTAAACTTGCGATCGCAGCTAATTCTAAGATATTATCAGTTGTAGCATTACAAATCTTATTAATAACTTCTTGTAATTTTTCTTCTGTATTTTCCACAGATATATTATAGTTAGGTTTTATATTTTCAGAGCTTAATTTTAAATAACTAATATAAGGATTTAAACGATTTTCCAACCAGAAAAAAGCTATTGTTCTTTCTAAAATACCATGTTTATTAGGACTAATATCATGTTTCCATAATCCTTCCGCATCAGTGATAGAAATATTAACTGGAGTAAGATTAAATGTAACTTCAACCGAACAAGGATAATCGTTTATCTTAAGAGCACCTAATTTAAGCTTATTGATATTAGTTTGTAAAACAGATTTTCCTTTATTACTAAAATAATAACTCAAATTATCTGAATACCTATCAACATAATCTATTGTAATCGTTGAAGGTTTAGATAGAGAACAATTTTCTAAATTTAATTTTAATTCGCCACCTTTAAGCCCAAATTTAACACGACCTCCTAATAAAGATTCCCATTGTTCATTAAAATTTATATTCAAATAAAGTTCGATTTCTTCTGTTTCAGTGGCAACAGTCTCTATCTCCAGACACACACAATCTGGATATAGATTAGAAAATTCTATTAATTGTAAAGGTAAAAGAGATTTTTGCATCCTTAATCTGTTTTTCTAGGTGGTGCTTATAAAAGAATTTTACCATTAATTGGCTATATTAAACCAATTTGCTAATCTGCTGAACTATCAAGTAAATAATAACCACAAACTACGAACTATATCAACTCTTGTGCTTCATTTAACCATCGTTTAACTTGTTCAATAGAAGGACATAAATCTCGTCTTTGCATAGTGGCTATCTGTAGCTTTAAAATTTGTCTGTGTAATCTAGGTAAAGGGATTTGAGTGAACTACCTACACTGACCTTGCGGTACAGTGTAGGCTTCCCAATTCATTGGG
>CAYPSO010000042.1:0-37283 GCA_964413275.1 uncultured bacterium
TCTAACACTCAAAAAACCTACGATCAGATTCAAGATCCGCCCAAAGTCTTAGTTAACCTACTCGGAGCTAACCACTACGGTATTACCAATGAAGATAGTGAGCGGGACGAAATACGCCCTATCTTACCTCAAGAGATAGCTACCGAGACTATTGCCCGTTGGAGTGCGCTGTTCTTACGTGCCCATGTCCAGGGTGATGCAGACGCATTTGATTACATTTACAACACAGGAGACGAAAGAGATAAAAATGTTGTCGTCTCAAGTGCTAGAGTGTCCGAACCTTCAGTGACTTGGGCAATGTTACTCTTAGGAATGGGATTGGCATTTACAGGACTCAGAAACAGTAAATATTCACGAGGTACGATGGTTTTTCTTAGTCAGGAACAGACTAAATCCCAAAAAACTAAGGGCTAGGACAGTATTTGGTTCAGGCACTTGGGTTACTGTCCAATCAACTGTAACAACGGTAGGTTGTCTGGCCACTGGAGCAGGAATGAATTTAAAATCGAATTTCCCCAAATTGGGAGGAATAATTAGGGCTCCAGGAACTGTCGCTACATTTTCAGGGAAGGCTAGGTATTCAATTTTAGCAATTCCTTCTTCTCCTATAAAGGTACGATCTATAGGACTTGTTTGTACGGCTCTAACGGAAATAGATCCTCCTAAGATTCCTTCTTCAAGGCTAAAAAGACCGAAAAATCCGCGAAATCTCATGGCAAAAGGATCAAAAATAAAATTCTCAAAGGTTCCATCGTAAAGAACTCCGTTAACACTTGTCGGTTCTTCGGTAAATAGAGTATCCGTTACCGATGTTTTATATCTGAAGGTAGCTGAAAGAGCGGTTGGGACATCAACCATGACTGAACTCACGACCGACAAAACTGTTGCCATTATTAAAGGTCTTTGAAACTTTCTAATCATTTAGCAAAAATCCTCCTAACTACAGTTGGTAAAAACATAGTTTTATACTTTGCTTCTAACACTAATTATCAACAGTTATTATATCGAGAATACAAATAATAAAAAGATATTTACTTTTGCATTTCTCCCCAAATTTTGGTGCTAGGGGAGCAAAAAATGCTGTAAATCATTTATAATAGTAGTTGAGGGTAAAATTATGTACATAATTGATGATGTGATGTCACTATCAAATGAAAAAATTAATAATTATAAAATTGAGTCAATCAAACTTAACAATTAGCAATTATTATTGCTAACAGCTATAAATTCCATAAAATTATATTAAACAATAAAACAATCAGCAATAATATAGAATTAATAATTAAATCATGTTGATTTTTTTTGATATTATTTATGAACAAAGTGCTTCCTTTATTGAGGAAGTATTTTTTGAGAAAGTCTGGTAAGAATCTAAGATATTTTTTATATTTTATTAAATCTATTAAACGAGGAATAACTTTGAGAATACTCCAAATAGTTAAAATAATAAAAATTATTCTATAAACATAATATATATTAATATCCATTATATTTTTGTTAAAATTAACTTGACAATTATAGCTAAAATTGCTGCGGCAATACTGCCAATTAAACTAATTCTTACAATTTTATTATATTTTTTAATTTCGATTTCTGCTTGTTTTTCTGCTTGTTTTACTAAATAATTTTCTAATTCATAGCGAAAGGTAGAAACTACCGCAATAATTAAGGCAGCATCATCAGCTAATCCAGCAAAAGGTATTACATCTGGTATAGCATCAAAGGGAGAAATTAAATAAATAAGAGTTGCAATCGCTATGGTTTTTGATTTCCAAGCAATTTGAGGATCTTTTACCATTTGGAATAATGCTTCTATTTTGGGCCAAATTTCTTTAATAGGCCCTTTTTTCATCATTTCCAATTTATTAATATTTATTTTCTTAATATCTTCTGGTTTTATTTTTTTTACTATTTTATCAAAAACAAGTTTAGTTTTTTGCCAGTTGTTTTCATCTAGTTTTTGCTCTACATTGGTAAGTGTTGTTTCTTGATCGTTAATATCATTTTTATTTTTGCCATGATTAATACTATTTTTAATTTCATTTATTTTTTGAACAAATTTATTTTTATTACGGTTACTAAAATCAATAACATTGTTTTTTACATTTGAGATTTTTTCAGAAAAATTCATAATTACTTCATTAAAAAAATATCTATTTTGCTTCCATCCAATTTTTTCCAGCATTAATATCTACAATTAGAGGTACATCTAAATCTAAAACATTTTCCATTGTATTTTTAATAATTGTTTTTAGCTCTTGCCATTCATCTAAGGCAACTTCAAATACTAATTCATCATGTACTTGTAAAAGTAAGTTAGTTTGGTATTGTTTAAGAATTTTGCTTAACTTTACCATCGCTATTTTAATAATATCAGCACTAGAGCCTTGAATAGGTGCATTAGCAGCAGCCCTTAATAATTGGGCATCACTATAACTATATTTTATAAGCTCTAGATCTATTTTTTCTAAACTACTTTCTTTAAGTTTTTGTAAATTTGAACTATCAAAATTAAAGTATCTTCTTCTTCCCATAATTGTTGTGACAAATCCCTTAGAAATTGCCTCCTTTTTCAGGGTTTCTAAATAATCAAAAACTTTGCTATATTTTTGCTGATATTTATCAATAAATTGTCGAGCAGTATTAGCATGAATGCCTGATGACTTCGCAAATTTTTGCGCTCCCATACCATAAATAACTCCGAAATTAATTATTTTGCCTAATCTCCTTTCTTCTGCTGTTATACTATCTTTTTCTAATAAAATTTTAGCTGTTACACTATGAACATCTTCATTATTTTTATATGCGTCAATTAAAACTTGTTCTTGACTTAAATGAGCTAAAATTCTTAGTTCAATTTGTGAATAATCTGCTGAAACTAATAAATAATCATCTTTGGGAATAAATGCTTCACGAATTTGTCGAGAAAATTCAGTTCTAATGGGAATATTTTGTAAGTTAGGGTTAGAAGATGATAGTCTTCCGGTTGTTGTAACTGCTTGATTAAAATCTGTATGTATTCTTCCGGTTTTTTTATTAACTAAAAGTGGTAATGTATCAGCATAGGTTGATTTTAATTTAGATAAAGTCCTATGTTCTAATAAATAATCAATTATCGGATGATCGCCCTGTAATTTTTCTAATGTTGTACGATCTGTTGAATAACCTGTTTTAGTTTTGCGAGTTTTTCTTTTATCTAAATTTAGCTCATCAAAGAGAATTTCACTTAGTTGTTGTGGAGAACTCATGTTAAAGGTTTTTCCTACTTTTTCATAGGTTTTTCTTTCAATTTCTTTGAGTTGTTGAGCTAATTTTTCTGAAAGATTATTTAAGTAAGCAATATCAATTTTTATCCCTATATATTCCATCTCAGCTAAAACAAATTCTAGGGGTAATTCTATTTCCTGAAATATTTTTTTTAGATCTGAATTTTGACTTAAAATAGCTTGTAATTTATCTACTAATAAAAAAGTTGAATAAGCATCTATACCTGCATACTCTGTTACAGTTTCAATATCTAAATTTCCAATATTTTGCCCCTTATTAAGGTTCAATTCTTTATAACTTTTAGCTCTTATTCCTGATAAATAACGTTCTGATAAATCCGTTAAGTTATGAGTTGTTTCAGGATTGATTACATAACTAGCTAACATGGTATCAAAAACTACCCCTGTTAAGTTAATATCATTTTCCCAGAAAATAAGTCGATCGAATTTAGCGTTTTGTAAAACTTTTGGATATAATTTATTTTCTAAAATTGGACGTAGTTCTGATAAAATTATTTCTCGATCAAGTTGATTTCCTTGGCTATGATGTATGGGAATATAAGCAATTTGATTATTATTTTTTCCCCAACAACATGATATTCCGACGAGTAATGATTCTTGGGCTTTTAATGATGTTGTTTCTGTATCCCAAGCAACTGGCTGTTCTTGATTAATATGTTTTTTAAGTATATTAATTAATTCTTTAAGTTTTTCTTCTGTGTCAATAATTCGTGGTTGAACTATACTAGAAATATTATCATTCTTTAATTCTGTATAATTATTATCAAATAATGATAGCTGTTGTGTTTCTTCTTTGATTATTCCTCCTAGTCTTTCATATATTTTATTAATTTCTTTTTTGAATACTTTTAATTCTAACTTATCTAACAATGGTTCTACTAAATTAAGCTCAAAACCATTTAATTGACAATCTTCTAAGGTGATTGGTAATTCTATATCATCAATTAATTTAGCCAAATATTGAGAATGTATTGCTGATTCTTTGCCTGCTTCTAGCTTTTTTTTGACTGAGCCTTTTATCTGGAGTAAATTAATATAAATATTGTCTAAATTATTATATTCTTCTAATAGTTTAATTGCTGTCTTATCACCAATTCCTAAAACTCCCGGAATATTATCTGATTTATCACCACATAATGCTTTATAATCTACAACTTGATTAGGTTTAATACCCATTTTTGAAATTACAGCATTTTCATTGAATTCATTAATATTTGCTGCTTTATTATCTAAATATAAAACTTTAATATTTTTGCGATCGTTAACTAATTGAAATAAATCTCTATCGCCACTAACTATTTTAACTTGATAATTTTCTTGAGAACCTTTTTCTGCTAAAGTTGCTAGAATATCGTCAGCTTCATAGCCACTAATTTTTACTATTGGTATATTTAATAAAGTTAATAATCGTTGTAAATTACTCATATCTTCCAGAAAATCTTCTGGGGTTTCTTGACGATTTGCTTTATAGTTGACATCAGCTTCATGGCGAAAAGTAGGTTCTTTTTTATCAAAGGCAATGGCTAAATATTGAGGATTTTCTTTTTCCATCACTTGTAATAAAGAATTGAGAAAACCAAAACAAATATTGGTGGGAATACCACTAGAAGTACGCAAAGGCCCTTTTTTTCCCTTGCTAAAGGCGTAATAAGCGCGAAAAGCAAGAGAATGTCCATCAACCAGTAATAATGTAGGTTGCCCTTGGGTACTAGAATTTTTATCGTTAGAGGATTTCATAGGTTAATTCTTAATTACACATTACATTTTAATGGGACTGAAAAAAAATCAAGTGTAAAGTTTTATGAAGACAATGAACATTTATAAATGGAGTCTGATATATTAATAATTAAGGTACAGAAGAAACACAAATAAAATAATAAATTATTAAAGAGATTCTGCTTTGTGCCTCCCGCAGATATTCTCGCAACGATATCCCCCTCATCGTCGTCTCGTCAAATGATGGACTTGTCTTTAATCTTTATTTGGTTAATAAGTTAATGTCCAAGTCGTTGATCGTCATGGAGGATGAGTTAGTTCAGTCGATATAGCTAATATATGACAAGCCATAACCTACAGCCTGGATAGGCTATGAGGCGATCGAACATATAAGAGAAGATTCGTTGTTAATCTTGTAAACCCTTAGTTGATTTCAAATCAAGTTAATACTATTAATTCACAAATCGAATATTATAACCCGTCTTTGACTACGCATCGGTAGTTAGGCGGGTTTGTTATATGTTATTAGTTTTTTATTATAACCAAGTAGAAACAGAACGTAATTGTTCAGGAATTTCTGCA
Source organism: uncultured bacterium (assembly GCA_964413275.1). Taxonomy (GTDB): domain Bacteria; phylum Cyanobacteriota; class Cyanobacteriia; order Cyanobacteriales; family JAABRE01; genus JAABRE01. Next base: position 5,586 of record CAYPSO010000042.1, read on the forward strand.
TTAGGAGCAAATTCTAAAATAGTTTCAGAATAGCCTAAATATCCTGACTGACTAAAAGATAATAACATTCTTGCTAAAGCTATCCAAACTTCTTCATCATATTCCCAGTCTTGACCTTTACGTGCATAACAAGAAATTGATTTTATTGCCCAAAAATAACTATTTCTGACAATTGAACCACCTTTTTTATAAGCTGGTAAATCTTCATAATTAATCAGTAAAATATTATTTTTAATTGTTACTTTCATTAGCATTGTTAGGATGAACAGGATTTTTTTCTGAAATTTTAATGATTTAAACGATTTATTTTAATAATAAAGTAACTTAAGTATATTTAATTCATTTGCAATTAAGTAAAAAACAACTAGAATAAATTAGTTTAGTTTATTGAATCATTATGGAAAAACGAAAATTAGGTAATTCTGATATATATATTACCCCCATTATTATGGGTACTTGGCAAGCTGGTAAACGCTGGTGGGTTGGTATTGAGGATGATGATAGTATTAAGGCAATTCGTGCTGCTTTTGAAGCAGGTATAACAACTGTTGATACAGCAGAAGTTTATGGTGAAGGACATTCCGAACAAATTGTTGCCGCCGCTTTATCTGATGTACGAGAGCAAGTAATTTATGGGACAAAAGTATTTGCTAATCATCTTAAATATGATTTAGTAATTGAAGCTTGTAATGCTTCTTTAAAAAACCTTAAAACTGACTATATTGATTTATACCAAATTCATTGGCCTACTGGCAGTTGGGGTACAGAAATTGTTCCAATTGAAGAAACAATGAAGGCTTTAAACTATCTTAAAGAGCAAGGAAAAATAAGGGCAATTGGTGTTTCTAATTTTTCTAAAACTCAGTTAGAAGAAGCACAACAATATGGAGCTATTGATAGCGTACAGCCGCCCTATTCTTTATTCTGGCGTAAGATAGAAAAAGATTTAATGCCTTATTGTGTTGAACAGAATATTTCAATCATATCTTATTCTTCTTTAGCTCAAGGTTTGTTAACAGGAAAATTTGGGATAGATCATAAATTTGATGAAGGAGATAATCGTAATAGTAATAAGCTTTTTTCTGTGAAAGAAAATTATGTTAGAGTTCAAGAAGCTTTAACAAAATTACGTCCAATTGCTGGAAAAAATAACTGTACTTTAGCTCAATTAGCATTAGCTTGGTTAATTTCTCAGCCTCAAACTAATGCTATTGTAGGTGCAAGAAATACCGAACAAGCTATTGCTAATGCCAAAGCAATGGAAGTACAATTATCTCCTGATGATTTAACAGAAATTGATGCTATTGGTAAAACTGTTACTGATTATTTAGATGACGATCCAGTAATGTGGAATTTTTAAAAAATAAGAAGCTAAGGTGGACATTATCCACCCTATAAATTACTGTTGAATTTGTTTAGGTTAAATTCAAAGATTGCCATAAACGTCGCCACCAAGGAACAGGATTATACTCAAGAAAATTTATTTTTTCTCTAATTTTATTAATATCCCACCCTGTTAATTGGGCTAGATTTTGTGCCTCATTTTCCTGTCTTTCCTTGACCATTTTTTGATAATTTTTCATTTCTGAACATTGAGCATTCCCAGTATAAGGATGATTAATTACATAACGACCTTGAAATAATTGATTATTTCCTGTTTCTTGAAAACGTAAATCTTCAGGAAATTTGTCACGACTGTAGCGCAGATGTAAGCGAGTAATAAAGACATTACTACTTCCCATCATTCTATTATTATTAACATCATCTAACCAAAATACTCCAGCTTGTTTTAATTCTTCTTGGTTCAAAGGTTCAGCAGAACAAGGATCGCAACTTCCCATATCCCAAGCATATTCTAATAAGGCAACTTTATAATTTTCTTTTTGATAGGATTTAACTAACATTGATTTATAAAAATCGCCAAATTCTTGCTGAACAAATTCAGGAACATTTGTATCGGAAGGTACTTTTACTGTACGATAATTACTTAATTCTATTTGACCTTTAGGAGATAATAAATAAACAATTAAATCTTGTTCTCCTTTACTATTAATCATTCCTAAACGAATAGGTAACATGAATTTAGGAGATTCAAAGGCCATCATCAAAGGGCGTAGAGATTGAAAACCAGTATTTTCGTATTCTTTTAGATTAACTTTGGCGACAAAAAATTTTAAATTATCTTGAATATAAGGTCGCAAAACTTGACTTGCACCTTGAGGAATATTGTAGCCATTTTGCTTTAACCAAGTTTCTAAACCATCGGATTCTTTAGCACTTAAAATTAAAATATCATATTCACCAACGCTAAATTTAGATTCTATTGTTACTCCTAATGCTTTATCTTCTGATGATCCCAGCATATTTGCTGTACTCTGAGGAAGTGGTACTTCTGATTCTGAGATTCTGTCATACATTCTCATTTCACAGGGATTTTCATCAAAATATTCTACTAATCTAGGAGCACTAAAAGCGTCTAATCTTTCGAGAATTTTTGGTTCTCCCACGTGAACTTGTTCTTCTGATAAAATTACTGGTACAGGTACAACTAAAGCAAAGTCTTTAACATCTCCTTGATAGTCATTGGCCATAGTAAGAACTGTTCTTTCACCATCTCTCGCAATAACAACTTGAGATGCTTCATTATATAGATTAGTATCGGCTTTAGCAACATAAAATCCACAAAATGCTAGGGCAGGTTTTGCCATAAACAATACTGTTAAAATCGCTAAAATTACCGCAACAATTGCTCTAATTAATTTCATTTGTTTTCTCCTCAAAATAATATTTACTAAGCCTGGCATCTTAAGCATTATTTAATTTAAGCTGCGGTTTAATAAGCCAGTTAAATCTTGGTGCTTTCCAAGCTATATCTAGCAATATAGTTGTCGGTGAAATAATAAATAATGCCCAAAAAACACTGTTATTGAGATAAAATTTATATTGCAAAATAAAGGCTACAATTGCAATAATAATTGACCAAATTAAACGACTTTTAGGTGCATTGGGAATTGAACGAGGATCTGTTAACATGAATAAGGCAAATAACATTAATGAACCACTCATTAATTGATGTTGCCAGACATCCCAAGTCCAACCTAACCAAAGATTACGGATAGCAATTAATCCACCATAAGTTAATAAAAATGTAGCGGAAGTATCCCACCTGCCCACTTTTTTTAAAACTATTCCTCCTGCACCTAAAAATAACAATAAGTACCACCAATCATTCCCCCATTGCCCCGGAGAAACCCACGCATCATTCGTAAATATAAGTGCAGTAATTATGCCAAAATTAGCAGGATTAAAAAAGTGTTTATGGTGGTGGCGAAAAATAAATTTACTTGCTATGGCTACAGCAGCAGCTAAAGCCATAGTTTGAGCATTGTTAGCTCGTAATAATAAACATAATCCTAATGCAGTAATTAAGGAACTTTTTAAACAGGTTAAAAATTGCCAATTCAAAACATTTGTTTTCTTGACAAAGCTATCTAAAAATGATAGTAATAATTGAGATAAACTAGCAACAACTATTACTAATAAAACTAAATCAAGTCGAGTAGTCCAGTCTCTTGTTAGGATACCTAAACAGAGAAATAAAGATAAAAAAGCAATTTGATAATCTCGCGGATCTTTAAAAACCATAATTTTTAGAAAAATGATTAACTTTGGTTCTAGTATGTCTGCTTTTTTGAGAAATGGTGAAAATGTTACGTTTTTTGTAACATCTATCTTAAGTATTGATACTTGAAATTATCAATTAAGTAGGTGAGCATAAACAAGGTTAAAATACTTGTAGGGTGGGAAATGCTTATGAGAACCTATGAATAAGGCTTATAGAGTTTTTAGCATTGCCCACCATTTTAGATTTAATTACACTTACCTACTTATTAGTTTTTGGTTATTTAATCTAATCAAAAAATATGTTTATATAATAGAAAAAATCAAGGAAAAAAATGAAATTGTTGATAAGTTTGATTTTAGGAATAACTATTTTTCTGAGTAATATTACGATAAGTTCAGCTTTAGCCGTAGATATTAATAATGGCGAAAAAGTATTTAATGTTTATTGTGCAGGTTGTCATATTAATGGAAGTAATATTATAAGAAGGGGAAAAAATTTAAAGAAACGAGCATTAGAAAAAAATAAAGTTGATTCTCTTGAGGTAATTATGAACTTAGTTACTAATGGTAAAAATAATATGTCTGCCTATCAAGATAAATTAACTCCAGAACAAATAGAAAATGTTGCGGCTTATGTGTTAGAACAGGCTGAGAAAGACTGGAAATAAGTTAATTTTTTGCTAATTTGCCTGAAAAAACATTATTGGAGATCGCTGTTCCTACTAAAATTAATCCACATCCTAACACCATTGATGATGAGATTGGCTCTTGAAGAAAGATTGTACCCCATAACATGGCAAATATGGGAATGAGGTAAGTAACAGTTAATGCTTTGGCCGAACCAATATTTTGAATCAGGCGAAAGTAAATAAGATAAGCAATTGCCGTTGAAAATAGAGCGAGGGCAACAACTGCTAATAAAATCATTGGCTTAGGAAAGGTTTGAGGAATGGTAAACGGTAAAAAAGGTAAAAGAAATATTGCAGCACTTAGTTGACTTATGGTTGCAATAGTTAAGGGCTGAACGTCAGATAATTGATGTTTAACATAGGAAGCACCAATTGCATACATCACAGATGCAATCAAAGCAGCAGTAACCGCCGGAAAAAACCAAGGTGTTGTCGTTGTCATGGTCGTTTTCCAGCCTATGCCAACTAAAACAGTTACCCCTGCAAATCCTAGAATAAATCCCAGCATCTGACTCATCTTCAGATTTTCCTTAAACCAAATAGTTGCGATCGCAGTACCAAATAAAGGGGAAGTTGCATTTAAAATAGACATAAAGCCAGCAGGCAAAAATAGAGAAGCAAAGGCAAATAAGAGAAATGGTACTGCTGAATTGATACAACCAATGATAAATAAGGGAATTATTCTACGACGAACTTCACTCCAAAGATTAAGATAAATTAAAAGGGGAACTAATGCCACACCTGCTAACAAAACTCGTATTTCAATTAGCCAAATTGGACCTAATATAGGCACTGTGATACGCATAAATAAAAAAGAAGCTCCCCACAAAGCAGCTAAGAATAGAAGTTGGATAAAATTTAAAATTCCCATTAAAATGACCTCATAGTTAACCCATTAGACTTCTTGAATTTGTCAGGCAATAGGGAGCAGGCGTAAGGGCAACAGTCTAAGAAATTGATAATTTCGATATTGCTATTTATTATTTTTCTACGAGTGCAATAGATCTATTATCTGACTAGCTTCCCAACTAAGAATGGCAGTTTTGCGATCCATTCCCCAACGATAACCTCCTAATTCTCCAGATTCTCGAATAACTCGATGACAGGGAATAAGATAAGCGACGGGATTTTTACCTATGGCATTACCTACCGCTCTAGCCGCAGTAGGATGAGAAATATATTTAGCAATGGTTTGATAGGTTGTCATACTACCAAAAGGAATTTTTAGCAGTGCACGCCAAACTTGAATCTGAAAATTAGTTCCCTTAACTAAAAGTGTTAAGGGTTTTGGTTCTTGAAATTTTACCGAGTTAAAAATTAAGTCACATAGATGTTGAGTTATTTGAGGAGCATGAATAATTTCGGCATTTGACCATTCCCAACCTAAGATTTTTTCAGCTATCTGGTTATTTACTTTTTCCAAAAACTGAAGATTACAGATACCACGAGTCGTAGTAGCAATCAAGGCTTTACCAAAGGGAGTATCATGAATGCCATAGCTAATTTTTAGACCGATTCCATCTGCTTTGTATTCACCTGGAGAAATTGCCTCTAAATTAACAAATAAGTCATGTAATCGTCCGGGGCTGGACAAACCTACATCTAAGCTAAGATCGAGTAAACTTTTGCTTTGGCTGAGTTTTGATTTAGCATATTCCAGAGTTAAATATTGCAAAAAACGTTTAGGACTGATACCTGCCCCTTGAGTAAATAGTCTTTGAAAATGATATTCACTCAGTCCAATGTGTTGTGCTACTGTTGTTAGATTCGGTTGGCTCAAATGATTCTGACGTATAAATGCGATCGCGTACCCGCGCCACTCCGTGATCGCCTGAGCAATTCGATTATAGTTTTCGCTTTCATCAATATTGCTACTTTTCATTACAATTATACTCTTCAATTCTAAGAAATTTTTGCACTTTTATACTCTACTAAGACATAGAGATTCTTAACCACCCGTTTCTTGCTAATTTTTATAAGAAAAAGGGTGCGTCAGATTTTTCAGGTAACGGGAATTTATCGATACTTTATCTGTCTGACGCACCCTACATTTGAATTTTTGTAGTTCATTTAATTGAAAAGCACTGAAATTTTAGGCGATCTCTTCGAGGCGCTAGGCGATCTCAAAGAGCCGCCTTAGGCGATCGCATAAGGAGGTTCGCTAAAGTTAAACTCTAACTGGAAGACCATATCATTAAAGTCTCTATCTCCTCCGCCATTCATATCCTCAATACCAAAAGTATTATTACCAAGGGAAATAATATGACGCTCGCCATCGGGATTTGCTTCTGCATAACCATAATAGGTTACTTGTTCGCCCTTAGAACTATCATCCACTTTGATAAAAGGTGCATAAATTTCGCCACCAGTAAATTGGGATTTTAAATCAGTTTTACTCACTGTTGCCGACAGAGCAGATACATCAAGGGCAATTTTCTCAAAATTCTCACCCATAATAGTCGATGAATAATTAGCATCTCCGGGATTAATAGTTTCACCCGTTACCGGATCGATAATTCCACCATTCGTATCCGTAACCTGATAAAAACCAGCCATTACAGGTTTATAATCCGCATTGCGAGAAATGTGAATATCCGCAGCTAAAGTTTTATTCACTAAAGTAGAAGTATCTAGCAGTACATCTCCTTGGGTTTGTTGTTCGGCAATAATGGAATTTAATCCTTTAACTGGGCCATTTAATTTGGCAGAACTTCCCAAACCATTAGCAAAAGCAAACTCTACCGAAGTATCATCGGAGAGAGTAAAGAAATTATTGCGATTAAAAGAAAATTCAACTTGGGGAGTATTATCTTGAATACTACCATCAACCACCTGATAAAAAGCGTATTGTTGGGCAGTTTCTACAAAAATATCACGAGTAATCCCCATTCCTTCCGCATTGTTAACATTAGTCGCAAACAGAATAGATGCTGTTTCCCTCACCTTATCTAAATAACCTGCATCATTAGGGCTAACCCCATCAATCGCACCACTGGCATCATCCACCGCAAAAATACCATATTCCATCGGCACATCAGTATAGGAATCAGTAGTTAAACTCAGCACAATACCAATGCCTCCAGTACCTTCACCATTAACCACATTAAGAACACCATTATCATTGGTTTCTAAACTAATCGTTAATTCTGGTGAACTTTGGAATAAATTAGTTAATAAATCTAAACCTCCTTTTTGTAAATCGTAGAAATTAGAAGAAGGTTCATCAGTGACAAAAAACCTAGCATCACCATCAGCAACGCCATTTCCTGTTAATAAGGTTCCGAATTTAGCATCAAATTCTTTAAAATATGCTGTAGAAAAATGAAGTGTAGTGGCCGGCCCATCAACATACTCTTGGAATAAAATCCACTCATCTGCTTGTAAAGGATTTTCGTAAAATTCAAAAGCTATTGCGCCTTCTTCTTCAAGAGTGTTCTCTTGTAATTCCGTCAGAATTTCTACCATTTCTGCAGCCGTACCGGGCTTGGCTTGAAACCTACCTACCACAGTAATATCTGATACATCCCCATCAGAAGCTTTGACGGGTTGAATGGTATCCTTTTCTATGGAAATAGTAGCAATATCATCAACTCCGTTAATAAAATTCTGATAAATATCAGTTTCACTAAATCCATCAAGATCGGAATATTCATTCCAATACTCAATTACCATATAACTGAGAGGATTATTAGGGTCTTGATAAGGCTCGCTATAAAAATTTTGCTCAAAAGTTTCAGTTTGAGTTGTATATTCTCCTAAAAGCTCTTCTAACGTTGCTTCTTGTGAACTATTATCCAAATTAATATAAATGCGATTAATTACCTGTGGATCGAAAGGTGTGGAAAAATTCACCGTGTCTGAAGGTGCATTAGGTGCTGGTGCAGGAAAATATTCTTGAGCATTAGGATCGTTAATATCTGTATTCCAAGGTTCTGGTATATCTGGATTCCAATAATCTGGAGGTGTAATTGGTAAAGCCTCATAATCTTTGAAGATAGCAGGATTCCAGTTTCCTCCATCCTCTAAAAAGTCCCCAAAATTACCACTCATGGCCACGTAGTAATCAGGAAAGGTATTTTTATAGTCCACAAAGCGTTGCTGATTGGTGTCGGCATCTTCAGTACCTAGAGTTTTATTATAAAAACTTCCATAAAGTGCAGCTTCTTCGGAAGTATCATAAAATCTGCCGATTCTCGGTTCGGGGAGAGTGAAAAATTCTTCAATTCCCCCTTCAGGATAGCCATTCTCAATATCCCTCGACCAAATCGTTAAAAAAACTAAAGGTTCGCCTGTCGGACTAACATTTCTGTAACCGTGAGCATAACCTCTAGGTAAAAATACTGCTTGTCCGGGGGTTAAATGACCATAAAATAAATCTTGTACCTTATCTTTACCTAAAGCAGGTGGCCCATTATATTCAGGAGGGGTAAGAGGATTGCCATTTTCATCGCTAGGAAATTCATATAAATCATAAGCCTCTTCATTGGGAGACATTACCCAAGAGTCAATTTCCCCTTGTAATAATATAAACCATTCATCCTCTGCCCAATGAATGTGGGGAATTGGGCCAGCATTAAAAGGTGTAACTGTGGTACTAATGGTAAAAGGACGATTAAGGGTAGAGGTGCTAATAGCCTCTAATTCGACAGGTAAGTCATCATCGCCAGTTAAGGGAGTATTTTCTACATTAATCTTGTCAACATCTACACTAACAGTAAGAAATTGTTGGGCTTCTCCTGCGGGAAATGAGTCCCATTGATAGGAATTTTCGGATTTAATATCGGGAACACCAGAATAAAACGGTAAATCGGCTTTATTGGGTAAATCGAGGGGATTATTACCAGAAACCGCTTTAACAAAGTCCTCAAAGTTTAGGTTATAGGTCAAAGGAAGACCCATATTTATCGGAAATTCATAAAAAGGTGCTTTATTATAGGAGGCATTATCATTGTAGCGATCGGAATTTGAAAAAGATGGAATAAAAAAGGCATCATCTTCTGTTACTTCTGTAACGTGACTGTGGCTACTATGGTCATGGAGATTAGTGGTTTCAGTTTCCGTAGAACTTGCATCAGTAGTATCCCCTCCTTCTCCCTCATTGGTAGCTGGGGGAGTTAGTAAGGAATCAGTATTCGTATTGTTGTGGTTATGGCTACTATGATCGTGACTACCAGCCATAAAATCCGCCTTTAAAACATTATTTATACCTGTACCTTTAATCGATCCCATCAAATCCTGTAAACCAGATTCTTCACTAAAATGAATCATGGTATGCAAACTTGTAGTTTCTTGGGTTGTATCTTTACTGGTTAATTCTGTAACATATTCTGACAAAGATTGAGCGCCATTACTTATATCTGCACTATTCCAAAAACCATTAAAAGTAAATGAACCATCGCTATTAGTTGTAACTGTTAAATTATTATCCTGATTAGGATTGATAATCCCAAGAGCTTTATCATTACTAGCAGTTTGATGAATGTGAATACCAATAATATCTTCTAATTGGGCATTAGAGACAGTAACACTATATTGTAAAACGTTTTCATCTTCATTAAGTTGAAAAATAGCTGTTGCTGTTGCTTGATTCATAATTAATATCTCCTAAAATATAATGTGATGAGTTTTTAAAAATAGTCTAAATCATCAAAATATTTGGTAATTATGCATAAAATAGTTTTAAATGCATAAAATATCCTATCATTAAGAACGATCAAAATAAATAAAATAAATATTAATATTTTATTTCACCATTTTTAAACTATGTACGTATATTTACGTAAGTAAATAATCAAATCAAAACCTTATATTGTAACTCTCAATCTTCATCTAATGTCTATTAATTATTGTTAAAGTTAAGATTAATTATTGTTCAAACTTTGAATTTTCTTGCAATATTATTAAATAAATATTAAAAATTTTAATTAAGTGATTTTTTATTTTTTTTAAGTTAGAATACCCTATGTAAAACTTAAGCCCAAGAAAAATGTATTGAATAATACATTTTTGCTAAATTAGCATTTATTGCGTCAAAAAAATAGTAACTAAATCAAAGGAAAATTTTTTATGACCTATGAAAACGCGGTATTAGATGATAAAGAACTACAAGCAGGTTTAAATAGCGTTCATCCCAAATTTGGTGATTTTTGTACCCGTGTCGCTGGAGAAGCTTGGGGATTACCATTAATTGACCAGAAAACTAAGGCATTCATTACCATTGCAGTTGATGTAGTAAATCATAATCAAGTAGGCCCTGGTAGTGCTTTTGCTGCTCATGTTAATATGGCAATGAAACAAGGAGCAACCAAAGAAGAAATAGAAGAATTATTACTATTTATGTGTGTATATGCCGGCTTTAATAAAGGTGCTGCTGCCTTTGGTGCTTTGAAACAAATCTTAGGTGAATAAAAAGTAATATTCAATAATCAATACAAGAAATAAGGAAAAACCTCAAACCATGAAGAAAAGAACTAATTATTATTCTGAATTGAGTGCAAACTATTCTCGCCCCGGTTTAGTCAGTGAAGAAATGAAGACTAAATTAATTAAAAGAGCCGAAGAAATAAATACCATGCAAGAGGAAACTTTGCCAGAAATTACTGCTGAGTATTCCCTCGAAAAAATTGAATCAGAAAATAAAGAATGGTGGCCAACTCACTGCGAAGCATTAAGACAAGGAAGAGGGGATATATTAACGGCTGAATATAGAAAAGATTTAACTTATTTATGTCAAGATGGCCCTTATAAAGGATTAGAAGAGCAAAAAGAAAGAGAAAAACATTGGTGGGCATTAATTGCACAACCTAACGTTACAATGTGCTGGCCAATTGTTATGTTTTCTGGCGAACATACATATTTTGAGTGGAAATGTGAGGACGATGAAACCAACGAAACCTTAGCCAAAGGTAACGTAACTTGGGTAAGAAGAGGTCATCGTGGTGGTTGTTATTTAAAAACAGAACAATTAACCTTCTATCGGGATGTATTTGCCCCTGAAGAGTTGATTAAATTAATCACAACAGCTTAAAAAATATAGGAGAATAATAATGTCCGAAACATATCAAGGTAAATTTGCAGTTCCAGAAGGTGTAGAGAAAAAAGGCAAAATTGGTATTTTAATTGAAGACCATTTTGACCAAACAGAATTTATTATGTTTAACGATTACTTCCCCAAACAAGGTTATGAAGTAGAGTATATTACTCATCTTTGGGGACAACCAGAATTAACCTTTGGTGGTAATCCTGATGACATGAATTATGATGTTAATAAAGTCGTCGTTAGCACGGAAGTTAATGATATTAATCCCGCAGATTATAAAGGAATAATTGCCATTGGTGCTTATGCAACGGATAGGCTTAGGTATCAAGTAAAAGTTTCCAAAGGGCAAAAAAATCAAGCACCAGCAGTGGTATTTTTACGTAAAGCAGTAGCAACATCTGGCTTAAAATTAGGGACAATTTGTCACAGTTTATGGTTGTTTTGTGCCGACTCAGATTTGATTAAGGGTAAGAAAGTAACCTGCGCCCATAACATTATTTGTGATGTCGAAAATGCAGGGGGAGAAGTTATTTATGAAAATGAAGAAACTGCTTCATTAGTAATAGATGGAGATTTAATTACTGGTAAGCACCCCGGTTTTACCCAAGAATTTATGGAAGCATTTGTAGCAGAAATTGAAAAGTAGAGATTTATTCAGCAAACTTCTACTGATAACGAAATAACAAATAACGAATAACTGAAATGACTCAAATTGATTTTTCCTTTTCCGATTTAATAGCTGGATATGTCACAGAATATGACAAAGATAGTGATGTTTTTGGCTTAAAAACTTCTGACGGCCGAGAATTTAAAGTAAAAATAAGCCCGATGGCTTATGCGAAGGTAATTCAAAACTTTGATGAAGGCTACCCTGACGCTACTGGTAGTATGAAATCAATGTTAACTAACGGCAGATTTCTATTTGTTTATGGGGTATTTTATCCCGATAATAATCTCTTTGATGCTAAACAAATAGTCTTTGCCGGACGCAAAAAAGACGAATATGTTTTTGAGAAAAGTGACTGGTGGGTTAAACAAGTTAAATCATTAGGTAATTTTTATCTCAAAGCTCAATTTGGCACGGGAGAATACAATTATCGTAATTATCGAACCAGTTTAAACCTCACAGGTATTAGATCGGAAATTAGTTTTCGTCAAGAAACTGATACCATTTCCCGTTTAGTTTATGGCTTTGCTAGTGCCTTTTTAATGACAGGAGAAGATAAATTTTTAACTGCTGCTGAAAAAGGTACAGAATACCTCAGAGAACATATGCGCTTTGTGGACGAAGATGAAGGCATTGTTTACTGGTATCATGGCATTGATGTTAAAGGAGATAAAGAAGATAAAATCTTTGCTTCTGAATTTGGCGATGATTATTATGCCATACCTGCTTACGAACAAATCTATGCTTTAGCTGGGCCAATTCAAACCTATCGTTGTACAGGCGATCCACGTATTATGGATGACACGGAAAAGACCATTAAATTATTTAATGACTTTTTCCTCGATAAAGGGGAAGATGGCGGTTATTTCTCCCATTTAGACCCATTTACCCTCGATCCTGAAAGTGATGCTTTAGGCCATAATAAAGCTAGAAAAAATTGGAACTCCGTTGGAGATCATGCTCCAGCTTACCTGATTAATTTATGGTTAGCAACGGGCAAACAAGAATATGCAGATATGCTTGAATATACCTTCGATACCATCGAAGCCCGTTTCCCCGATTATGAAAATAGTCCCTTTGTACAAGAAAGATTTTATAAGGATTGGTCTGCTGATACCACTTGGGGATGGCAACAAAACCGTGCAGTAGTAGGTCATAACCTGAAAATATCTTGGAACTTAATGCGAATGAATAGCCTTAAGTCTAAGGATAAATATGTTGATTTCGCCAAGAAAATCGCCGATATTATGCCCGATGCAGGAAGCGATCAACAACGTGGCGGTTGGTATGATGTAGTAGAAAGACTATTGGGAAAAGGAGAAAGCAAACATCGCTTTGTGTGGCACGATCGCAAAGCATGGTGGCAACAAGAACAATCCATCTTAGCCTATTATATTCTCACAGGCTGTTTAGGCGATAAAGAATATCACCGTTTAGCCAGAGAAGCATCGGCATTTTATAACGCATGGTTTTTAGACATAGAAGATGGTGGCGTTTACTTTAACGTTTTAGCCAATGGTATTCCTTACCTAGCAGGTGGTAACGAAAGGGGTAAAGGAAGTCACTCTATGAGTGGTTATCACTCCTTTGAATTGTGTTATTTAGCGGCGGTTTATACCAATTTATTAGTTATGAAACAGCCCATGGACTTTTACTTTAAGCCCATGCCCGGTGGTTTCCCAGATAACATTTTACGGGTATCTCCTGATATTCTTCCCCCCGGAAGCGTCAAAATTGGTAGCTGTGAAATTGAAGGCGAACCTTACAGCAACTTTGATGCAGAAGGCTTAACCGTAAAATTACCTAAAACTAATGAAAGAGTAAAAGTTAAAGTTACCATCGTCCCTGCATAACAGTAGGTTGGGTAAAACGAAGTGAAACCCAACATTAACCAATATCATTGTTGGGTTTCGCAATCTCAAACCAACCTACAAATAACTGTAATTAATTTAATTTTAGGTGGGCATTGCCCACCCTACCAATAACGAATCACCCATGACAAATCTTAGTAAAAAATTATTGCAACTACCCACAGCCAGATTATCAAGAAAGATGGTCTTGTTTGTTTTTGGTAGCATTGTAGTAATTGAGGGCATATTATTAATTCCCTCCGTGCTAAGACGAGAAAATGAGTTTAAAAACCAATTAAAGGAAGTTACCGCCGGGCAAATTCGTTTAATTAAACAAATTGATGGCGGGCGATTATCGGGTGAAGAATTACTCAAGGAAATCCAACAAATTCAAGAGCTTGAGCCTATTCCTTTAATTGGTAAACTCAGACATGATGTTATTGGTGGAGCATTTTATCAGGCTAATGGCGATTTAATAGGAGAATTTGGCAAATCTCCCCAACTTTCCTTTACTGATGTTAATCAGGGTCATAAAACCTCTTTAACTAAAGGCTCTCAATATGATGCAGCTTGGACAGCACAAGAAATGGCTGGCAAATATGTCTTAATTATTAGCCATGATGCCACATCCATAAAACCTGAGTTATATGCCTTTATTCTGCGTATTTGTGGGCTAGTGCTGATTATTTCCCTATTTGTAACCTTGGGAGTCTGGATTTGTCTCGATCCTTTAGTTATTAGCCCAATTTTGCAACTAAGGAAAGATTTGATTACCGCAGGAGAAGCTATTGCTCAAGATCAAGCAGCCCCGGAATTTGCCTCTAGTAGCATTCAGAGGAAAGACGAATTAGGAGATGTCATTGCTGCCTTTGACCAAATGTTTCAGAAAATTTCTGAAGCAGTTGCCCAAAGAAAAGAAGCTGAAGCAGCTCTGCAACTAAGCTTAACCCAAGTGCAAGAATATTCCGAAGCCCTGAATATGGAACTAGAAAAAGGCCGAGAAATGCAAAAAAACTTTCTCCCTGCCAACATTATGCAACAAGAAGGTTGGGAAATAGCTGCATTTTTTCAGCCTGCCCGTCAAGTTGCAGGAGATTTTTATGATGTTTTTGAACTTCCGGGTGGGTTAGTGGGGCTGGTAATCGCTGATGTCTGCGATAAAGGAGTAGGAGCAGCTTTATTCATGGCCTTGTTTCGCAGCTTAATTCGTATTTTTTCCGGACAAACTATCTTAGAAGGGTTAAGTTTACCGGGGCAAGAATTAACCCAAAAAAATAATTATGCGGAAAAAGCCTTACAAGCAGTTTCTTTAACTAACAATTATATTGCTCAAAATCATGGTGAATTGGGAATGTTTGCCACCCTATTTTTTGGAGTATTAGAACCAGAAACAGGTAAATTAACTTATATTAATGGTGGTCATGAACCATTATATTTAATACCAAGTTCTGGAGGTGTTAAAGACAAAGTTAAATCAACTGGTTCTGCGGTGGGTATATTACCTAATCTGAAATTTAAAATTGGGGAACTTACCCTAGAAAAAGGTGAGACTTTGTTAGGTTATACTGATGGAGTACCTGAAGCTAGGGCTAAAGATAGTTCTTTTTTCACCCAAAATAAACTATTATCTATTATTGAAGCAAATTTTAATACTGCTCAATTGTTGGTAGATAAAATTGCAACAGAAGTAATTAATCATACAGGAGAAGCAGAACAATTTGATGATATTACTTTATTAGCAATTAAGCGTTTGTAAAAATAACCGATAACCAATAACGAATAACAAAAGCGGAGAATTTATGAAAAAAAAAGGATTATATCTTGGCATATTAACATTTATATCAATTTTAATAATTTCATTGTTTAATTATCCTATTCAAGCTCATACTCCTAATATTAATGTAACGATAGATGGTGAAGAGATGAAACCTGTTGAAGTACCATTAGTATTATCAGCACGATTCAAAATAAAACCAGAAAAACGGGATGAATTTTTAAAACTTGCCACTGCAACCCTAGAACCAACTAGAAAAGAAGAGGGCAATATCAGTTATAGTTTTTATGAAGAATCAACTGTACCTAATTCATTTATTTATTTTGAAGAATGGAGAAGTCGTAAAGATTTAGCTTTTCATCTTCAACAACCCTATACCAAAAATCTATTAGATAAATTTTCCGATTTAGCTGATGGTGAAGGAAATATTAGGGTTTATGACATCAAAAGTTTAACCTATGGATTAGATAATGTGGAGTAATTACAAAAATGACTATAGAAATTAACATTAGCGAAGTAGAAGGCATAAAAGTAGTTAAAATTGTTGGCGATGTAGATGCCAAAACCGCACCGATGGTAACAGAAAAAGTCTTACCTTTAGCCGAGCCTGCCAGTAAAATTGCGATGGATATGACTGATGTTCCCTATATGTCCAGTGCTGGTTTAAGAATGCTTCTTTCCTTATATCGGCAAACCATGGCCAAAGATGGAAAACTCGTCTTAGTAGGACTTTCTGAAGACTTGCAGGATACCATGTCAGTCACAGGTTTTCTCGACTTTTTCACAGTTAAACCTACCCTAACAGAAGGATTAGCGGAACTTAAATAGTTCGTGGTCATTTGTTATTGGTTATTCGTTACTGGTAGGGTGGGCAAATATTTATAGATTTTGTATTACAACAATTAACATTAGTAATTTGCCCACCTTATACATTGTTCGTAGTTCGTAGTTAATTTGGAAGTTTAAGAGTTAATGGAACGCATAGATATTCATCCCACTCACAGTTACGATGGTTTTAAACTCCGTCGCGGGCAACCTTTTCCTTTTGGTGCAACTTTAGTTCCCGGAGGTGTTAATTTTTCGGTTTTTTCTAGTTATGCCACCTCTTGTACTTTAGTTTTATTTGAAAAACACAGCCCCAAGCCAATGGCAGAAATTCCTTTTCCAGAGGAATTTAGAATTGGTAATGTTTATTGCATGGTGGTATTCGGTTTAGATTATGAAAGCGTCGAATATGGCTATAAAATGGATGGGCCTAACGACTTTAACCAAGGTCATTGGTTCGATAAAACTAAAATTTTAATGGATCCCTATGCCAAAATTATTGGTGGTAGGGATGTTTGGGGAGAAACACCTGATTGGGAAGATATTTATCATCACCGTGCTAGACTGGCTTTTGACGATTTTGACTGGGAAGACGATCGCCCCTTGGAAATTGAACCAGAAGATCAAGTTATCTATGAAATGCACGTGCGTAGTTTTACCCGTGATGCTTCTTCGGGAGTTAAGGAAAAACATCGGGGAACATTTGCCGGTATTCGCGATAAAATCCCTTATTTAAAGGAATTAGGGGTTAATGCGATCGAACTAATGCCCATTTACGAATTTGACGAATTTGAAAATAGTCGCCCTAATCCCGAAACGGGAGAAACTTTATATAACTATTGGGGTTACAGCACAGTGGGCTTTTTTGCCCCCAAAGCGGGTTATGCAGCAACGGGTAAATTCGGGATGCAGGTTGACGAGGTGAAAGCCTTAGTTAAAGAATTGCATAAAAATGGCATTGAGGTAATTCTCGACGTAGTATTTAACCACACCGCCGAAGGTAACGAAAATGGCCCTTACATCTCTTTCCGAGGTTTGGATAATAAAACCTACTATATGCTCACCCCAGAAGGTTACTATTATAATTTTAGTGGCTGCGGTAATACCCTTAACTGTAATAACCCCATCGTCCGTAATATTGTTCTAGACTGCCTGCGTTATTGGGCGGCAGAATATCACATTGACGGTTTTAGATTTGATTTAGCCTCCATTTTAGGACGAGATCCCTGGGGCGCACCCTTGGCTAATCCGCCATTATTAGAAACCTTGGCTTTTGACCCAATTTTAGCTAAATGTAAACTAATCGCCGAAGCCTGGGATGCAGGTGGTTTATATCAAGTTGGTTCATTTCCTGCCTATGGCCGTTGGGCGGAATGGAATGGTAAATATCGGGATGCCATCCGTAAATTCCTGAAAGGGGCTGTAGGCGCAGGGGAGATGGCTCAAAGATTACAGGGTTCGCCTGATTTGTATGCATGGGCGGGTAGAGCACCCGCAACCTCCATTAACTTTATCACCGCCCATGATGGTTTTACCTTAATGGATTCGGTGTCTTATAACTTTAAGCATAATGAAGCCAACGGGGAAGGTAACAACGACGGGGCTAACGATAACGAAAGTTGGAATTGTGGTTGGGAAGGGGAAACCGACGATCCAGGGATCAATGCTTTGCGTCGCCGTCAAGTTAAAAATGCCGTAGCCATGTTAATGGTAAGCCAAGGTGTGCCGATGATTCTCATGGGGGATGAAGTGGGACGCACCAAACAGGGTAATAATAATACCTATTGCCACGATAACCAGTTAAACTGGCTTGATTGGACTTTAGTGGAGAAAAATGCCGATATATTTAAGTTTTTCAAAGATTGTATTGCTTTTAGAAATGCTCACCCAGTTTTAAGGAATTCTTGGCATTTCCAAAATAAAGATTATGTAGGTAGTGGCTACCTCGATATTAGTTGGCATGGTACAAAAGCTTGGTATGCTGATTGGTCACCTACTTGTTTAACTATAGCCTTTATGTTGTGTGGTAAACACGCTAAAGGTGGCACAGTTGAGGACAATTATATTTATGTAGCCATGAATATGCACTGGCAAGCTCAGTGGTTTGAAATTCCGGGTTTACCATCGGGGATGCAATGGCATATTTTTGCTAATACTGGGGTAGCTTCTCCTAACGATAGTTATAGCCCCGGCAGTGAAATTGTGTTAGAAAATCAGGCAGGATTACTTATGGGCGATCGCTCTGTAGTGGTTCTTGTGGGTAAATAATTTTGTAGTAAGGGCTTTAGCCCTTAAAATAGGTGGGCATTGCTCACCATACAAATTGTTCAATTATTATCATTAACTCAGGGAAAAAAATATGGCTTTTAGTGCAGTTTTAGAAGTAAAAAATACCACCGCAAAAATCACTTTATCCGGTGAATTAGATGCAAGTACAGCACCAGAATTTAAAGAAAAAATTGAAGAAGCAGCAACTCAAGATGTTAACAAACTTGTCTTAATAATGAACGACTTGGAATATATGGCTAGTGCTGGTTTAAGGATGCTAATTTTCTCCAAGCAAAAAATGGGAGCAGATGTGGAAATTTATGTAGTAGGCGCACAAGAAATGGTCATGGATACCATTGAAAAAACAGGTTTCCATCATAGTGTAACCATTGTTGATACTTACGAAGATTAAACTTAGGGGCGCAGGTAATGCGCCTTTTTATTTGACTTATCATTTTGTTTTGTTTGCTTTATTGATGGGATGTAGTATTACTTCATTATTCCCAACTTTTAATGAGGATGAACAATGATATTATGCTTTTCAACCGAGAACTTTGATGTGAGAAAAATCATTCAAAATCAACTCCTAAACTCTACACTATATTATTACTGAACTGATAGAGCATATTCCGCATCAGCATCTGAAACCCTAATACGTTGTTCAAGGCGGACAATATATGAAATAAACTCTATACTCTCACCACTCTCAAGCTTAAATGCTCGAATTACATTAGTGATTGTGTCTTTTTGTTCGTCACTCAAATCATCAATAATCAAAAGAATTTGTAAGGCTTTTTGAAAGGCTTCAGTGAGGACTCGATCAATCTCTCGTCCAACAAGTTGATCAGAAAGTTCTGGGCGAATTTGTTTAATCCAACCTGAAACCTTGCTAATATATTCAGGGGTCACGTATATGTACTGTATGATCTTATCGACCCACATCTTAATAGTCTGATCTCGGATCTGCTTATCAGTGACTATACTAAATGCAGACGCAAATCGCATGAGTTGTGGAATTACTTGACCATTGAGATAATTTGACTTTTCCTGCGAACGAGTCTTGTTCTCGCCAAAACATTCGTATTCAATTAGTGCAATTTTGAATGGCTGTTTTTCATATTCACTATAGACAATCAAAAGTGCGTCAGGAATAGACCTAATGCCTTTGATTAGCCTTTCGCCCCGTGCTTCAACGCCAGACGATAAAAATAAGCGATTTTCTGGAATCAGCAAGGATTGATTAGAGCTATAGCGAGGAAATAGGTTGTAAAAATTTTCGTTTACTAGACTTTCAAGACCACGAAGAGCATCTGTCTCATTTTTAAAGGGAATTGTCTGAAACGTCCCCATAACATTAATTTTGGCTTCCGGAACTTCTAACAGCACTTCTGACAGTTCACTTGGATCAACTTCTAGAAGAGTATACTCTTCGTCCTCCTTCCCCTCTGTATTTAAGTCATTTTCCTTAAGTAACCGCACAGGTTGTTCCACACGGTGTTTGTCAAAAGCATCATAAAGTGCTTGGACAGCTCTTTCATCTTTGATGGCTTTAGCACCTTGTAGAAACTTAAGGGGCCAATACTTTCCACCGTAATCTACAAGAAAACGAATATCAAAGGGATTAGCATACTCAATATCAATAAGCTTATAGGCTGAGACATAACGATCTGCATCGGGCTACGGCTGTTGATCTGTTGGTTCGCTTAGTCTTGCCCGAAGTCCACAAAGAGTTTGCTTCTCATGGTTAACTGCGAGAAAAATAATGTCATCTTTTTCTGGCCCTCGCGTACCGAAACCAGCAACTGAATACTCAATGCAAAGATTGTAATTATTAAGTGACTTCCCGCAATGAAGAATTCGACAGGACATTAATACTTTTCCTCATACCCAATCAAAAGCATAACTATGTATTACCTCGCGGATCGCAAGATAAATACTTTTATGAAATGAATATTACACAACTTGTCAGATAAAGCAACTAATAAGTGTAGTAACAATATTTTTGCAGTGTAGTGTACCTGAATAGAGTTTTATCGATCGCCATGCAAGATAACATTCCTAAACCTGTGCTGAAAACAACCCCCTATTCTCTCCAAAATAGATCGCATTAAGCTTCCTATCCGAAAATTACCAAGCCCTTCGGGCTGAAGTAATGAGTAATAAGTAATAAGTAATGAGTGAAAGCCCGAAGTTTGGTCTAAAGCCTCCTCATTCATGAGGAAAAAGCTAAAAATATAATTCAATAATTGAATCCTCTGACTTCAGGCAGAGGTATTACTCATTACTCATTACTCACTACTCATTACTCGTGAATAGCTTTCATTAGTGATGAAATTCATTTAAGTTAAGCGTTGATTTCGAGATTTGCTTTTTCATGCTCATTTCATTTTCGTGTGAGATACTATAGGCTCAGAAACCTAATTAATTTTTCGAGATATGACTATGTTATTTACTACAAAGCGTCAGCTTGCTTCAGCTTTACTGGTTTTAGCGGCGGCAAGTGGTAGCTTGGCAGCTTGCTCGGCAAATACGCAAATATTGACAGAGATGACAAAGCCCGAAACCGTAAAGACCGAAAAGCAATCAGGCAAACCATCGCCAATGGATCATTCAGGGGGGATGATGTCCCATGATTCTATGGACTTGGGAGTAGCTGATGCCGAATATGACTTACGGTTTATCGATGGCATGACACCCCACCATCAAGGCGCGATCGCCATGGCGCAGGATGTCTTAAAAAATTCTCAGCGTCCCGAATTACGGAAGTTAGCCAATGAGATTATTGCTGCCCAAGAGAAAGAAATCGTGCAGATGGGGGAATGGCGCAAGGCTTGGCATCCCAAAGCAGGGGACAAGTTAGTCATGTGGCACGCAAGTATGAATCACTCGATGGAGATGAGTCCAGAATTTCGTAAGAACATGATGATGACTATGGATTTAGGGGCGGCTGATGCTCAATTTGACTTACGGTTTATCGAAGCCATGATTCCGCACCATGAGGGAGCTTTGATAATGGCAAAGGATGCGATCTCCAAATCAAAACGACCTGAAATTAAGAAACTCGCTCAAGAGATTCTGGATTCTCAAAAGTTAGAAATTGAGCAGATGCAAGCATGGCGCAAAGCTTGGTACGGCAAGTAAAGGAACAACTTATGAAAAGAATTTATGGTACTTGCCTGAGCTTGGTTTTACTGATCAATCCATTACTTAATCCTGCGGCAATCCTTGCCCATGCAGGACATGGTGACGAATTTGGTCATGGTGATTCGATCGCCAATCCATCGGCGATTGAAATCGATCAGAATACAGCTCAAAAAGTGGGGATTAAAGTTGAATCAGTCAGCCAGAAAGTGATGGCGATCGCCATCAAAGCGACGGGACAGATCGAACCTTTACCCGATGGCAAGGTGAAAGTGACATCGCCGATTAAGGGAACTTTAATTTCTTTGCTAGTGCAACCAGGGGATAAGGTGGAAGCAGGGCAAGTCGTTGCCGTGCTATCCAGTCCCGAACTGACTGATTTACGAGTGAATGCGTTAGAGAAAAAAACTGACGCTGTGGCAAGTGTGCAGGAGGCGATCGCTAATTTGCAATTTGCAAGACAGAACTATAGTAATCAACAACAAATTGTGGAAGCGGAACTGCGGCAAGCGGAAACTGAGTTAAAGATTGATCAAGAACGCTACGATCGCGATCGCGAATTACTGGCAAGTGGAGCGATCGCACGGCGACAATTTCAAGAATCAGAGAGCCGATTTCTCGCGGCCAAGTCGAATCTATCAAAGGCATCAGGTCGCTTGCCATTGCTAGAAGCGGCTGCTCAAGTCACCAAAGCCAAAGCAATGCTAGAAGCCGCCCAGTCGAGGGTTGAGTTAAGTGGTTCGGCATATGCCGCCCGTTTACGACAGTTAGATTCTAATGCTGACGCTGACGGGACGGTGACAATTGTTGCACCGATTTCAGGGGTGGTTAGCGATCGCGAAGCCACAATTGGCGAAGGTTTTGAAGATGCGGGTAAACCAATCATGACGATTGTGAACGATCGCCGCGTCTTTGCCACGGCAAACATTTTTGAAAAGGATATTAGTCGCATCAAGATCGGACAAAAGATTAATGTCACCGTCGCAGGAATATCAACCAATCCCAAGCTGCAAGGCACAATTACCACCATCGGTTCGGTAATTGCAGGGGAACAGCGCGTGATCCCCGTCAAGGCAGAAATTAACAATGCTAATGGACAGCTAAAGGCGGGGATGTTTGCGGAATTGGAACTGCTCACTAGTCAAGCTTTAAATCCTGTCATCGCAATTCCTGCGATCGCAGTGGTGGATGTACAGGGTAAAAAATTAGTCTATGTCCAGAACGGTAAATCCTTTGAACCAACGGAAGTTACTCTCGGACAAGTATCCGATAGCTTTGTGGAAGTAAAAAGTGGTTTGTTTGAGGGCGATCGCATCGTGACTGAAGGCGCTCTTTTACTTTATGCCCAATCGCTGCGCGGTAATCCCAATAAGGCTGCGGTTGAAGAGACTAAAGCAGATAGTAACAACGCGATCACTCTGCCTTGGTGGAGTTTTCTAATTGCCACAGGTATAGTCGGTAGTGCGGTTTATGGTGGCTATTGGCTGGGTAAACGAAAGAATTTAGCAACAAATAATACTAACAATGTGTTTTCTCCAAGTTCTATAGAAACCATCTACCTCCCTAGTCTGCCAACTTCTACTGCCATAAAAGTGGAAGGAGAGCCAGAATAAACCTATGCTCAACTCTATTCTCAAATGGTCGATCGCTCAGCGTTGGTTAGTTGTCATCGGCGCAATTGTAGTCACTATTCTTAGCAGTTACAACCTCACGCGGATGCCCCTAGATGTATTCCCTAGCTTTGCGCCGCCACAGGTAGAAATTCAGACAGAAGCCGAGGGATTAGCTCCCGAAGAAATAGAATCATTAATTACCTTGCCCATCGAAAGCGCAGTTAATGGAACTCCCGATGTTGTAACCGTGCGATCGGCTTCAGCCGTGGGCATTTCTACAGTCAAAATTATTTTTGATGGCAATACGGATATTTATAAAGCGCGGCAATTAGTTGCCGAACGCTTACAGCAAGTCCGCGCTAAATTGCTAGAGAATGCCAAAGAGCCAGAAATATCGCCAGTATCTTCACCGATTGGCACGATTTTGATGTATGCCTTTACAGTGGAAGAGAATCAAAATAATTCAGCGCCAAAAACTGACTTAATGGAAGTGCGGCGACTGGTCGATCGCAATGTTTCCAATCGCATCTTGGCAGTGGCGGGAGTGTCGCAGGCGATCGCCTATGGTGGTGATGTTAGGCAATATCAGGTTTTAGTCGATCCTGCCAAGTTAGTTGCCTTTAATGTTTCTTTGGAGCAGGTGACTGAAGCCGCAAGTCAAGCAAATCTCAATGCCGCAGGTGGATTTTTAATTACGACCGATCGCGAAGAAATTATTCGTGGCGTGGGACGGATTGAAACAGTTGAACAGTTGGCGGAAGCAGTGGTGACGGCTCGCGATGGTAAGCCTGTCAAGTTGAGCGATGTTGCCGAAGTGAAATTGGGAGCCGCCCTCTCGCGGGGCGATGGTAGTGTCAATGGCAAGCGGGCAGTCGTATTGCTGATCAATAAGCAACCCCAAGCGGATACCCCCACCGTGACTCGCGCTGTCGAAAAAGCGATCGCTGAAGTCCAAGTTGCCCTTCCCAAGGATGTAAAAGTACAAGTTACCTTTCGCCAAGAGAGCTTCATTGAGTCCGCGATCGATAATGTGCGTGACTCCCTGCGTGATGGCATCATCATCGTGGCGATTATCATGATCATGTTTCTGATGAATTGGCGCACTGCCGTCATTACCCTCAGTGCAATTCCTTTATCAATTCTCATTGGGATGCTGATTTTGTCATGGTTTGGACAAGGCATTAATACGATGACTTTGGGAGGGCTGGCAGTGGCAATCGGTTCGGTAGTCGATGACTCCATTGTTGATATGGAAAACTGCTATCGCGGAATGCGCCAAAACCAAGCCGAAGGCAATCCCAAACATCCCTTTACCGTTGTTTATGATACTTCCGTAGAAGTGCGTGTGAGCGTGATTTTCTCCACCATCATTATTGCAGTGGTTTTTGCGCCGATTTTTACGCTGACGGGAGTGGAAGGAAATATTTTTGCACCGATGGGCGTAGCTTATCTCGTATCTATTTTTGCTTCAACCCTAGTAGCGATGACCCTATCTCCTGCCCTCTGTGCGATTTTACTAGCTTCCTGTCAACTGCCTAGCGATGAGACATGGGTGAGTAACTTTGCTCAGAAACTCTATCGTCCTTTGTTAAATCTATCTATTTATCGACCCCAATTAATTCTATTTCCCGCGATCACTGCCTTGGTTGCTTCTCTAATCATTGTGCCAGCCCTTGGTCGAGTTTTCCTACCCGAATTTCAAGAGCGATCGCTAGTCAATACGATCTTGCTCTACCCTGGGACTTCTCTAGAGAGGACAAATCGCATGGGCTTAGCACTTCAAGACGCACTCAAGGACGATCCTCACTTCACAACCATCCAGTTACGCTCTGGTCGCGCCCCTGGGGATGCCGATGCGGGAGGCGTAAACCTCGGTCATGTGGATGTGGAACTTAGCGATCGCGGTATGCAAGATCGTGTAGGTAGCGTCAATAAATTACGTCAAGAATTTAATAAATTACCAGGAGTAGCTTCTAACATTGGCGGTTTTATTTCCCATCGGATGGATGAAGTCTTATCGGGAGTCCGCAGCGCGATCGCCGTTAAAGTGTTCGGTCCGGATTTAGAGGAATTAAGGGCAATCGGTAAAGAAGTGGAAACTGCGATGAAGGGAATTGACGGGCTGGTGGATTTGCAACTGGAGCCGCAAGTTCCTGTCCGTCAATTGCAAATCAAATTCGATCGACCGATGGCAGCAAGGTATGGTCTAACGATTGGACATCTCGCAGAAATGGTGGAAACTTCCCTCAATGGCAAAACCGTCTCCCAAGTATTGCAAGGACAGCAATTATTCGATCTAATCGTATGGCTGAAACCTGAAGCCAGAAACAACCTTGATGTAATTCAAAATCTATTAGTCGATACACCTACAGGGCAGAAGATTCCCTTATCTCAAGTCGCTCAAATCGAATATGGAACAGGCGCAAATACAATCAATCGCGAAAATGTTTCCCGTCTGCTCGTAGTTTCGGCTAACGTATCAGGACGAGATTTGCGATCGCTGGTCAACGAGATTCAGGAAAAGGTCAAGCAACAGGTGATCTTACCCGCAGGCTATTTTATCCAGTATGGTGGACAGTTTGAATCCGAAGAACGCGCTACTCAAAACCTAATTGTCTTTGGCAGTCTCGCCGCCTTAATTATTGCGGTGATGATGTATTTTGCGGTCAAATCTATTCCTGCGATGTTAATGATTATGGTGAATCTTCCGCTTGCTTTAGTCGGCGGCATTTTCGCGATCGCCATCAGTGGTGGTGTGATTTCTGTCGCTTCTCTAGTTGGCTTCATCACCCTATTTGGAGTTGCCGTGAGAAATGGATTGCTATTAGTCGATAATTACAATCAAAAATTTGCGAAGGGAATTCCCTTCGAGCAAGTAATTCGTGAAGGCTCAATGGAACGCCTAGTCGCCATTCTCATGACTGCCCTCACATCAGCCCTCGGCATGGTTCCCTTAGTAATAGGCACCGGTGCTGGCAAAGAGATCCTGCAACCTCTCGCAGTTGTAGTCTTGGGCGGCTTAGTCACCTCTACGGCTCTAACTCTATTGGTACTACCTGCACTGTATTCCCAGTTTGCCAAGTATATTGTACCCGAACCAAAACTAGAGTTTGAGTCTTCCGCTAAGGGGGCAACATAAGCTCTGCCGCGTCCGAACGAGAGAGAAATTGATGAATTGTCCTTACGATCGGTTGCGGGTTTCAAGTAAATTTGATGTAATCTCTAAAAATCTCACCCACTCTTCTAAAAGGAACTTTACTTATATGCGATCGCCTAAAATTCTGCTCATTGGTATTCTTTCGGTAAACGTTCTAGCTGCTTGTAGCAATAGTCCGACTAGTCCAAGTCCTACAACAAGCCCCAAAGCAGTTACCTCCACAGAGCCAACTTCTCAAACTGTTGTTAAGAGAGACATCAAAACTGATAAGAAACCAGAAAATCATGGCAAACCCAACAAGGGCGGACAAGTCGTCGAATCTGGTGCTTATCATTTGGAATTGGTAATGGTTAAAGAAGAAAATAATATTCATCTCGACTTCTTCTTGCAAACAGGTGATACTCACGCAGCAATTCCCGATGCCAAAGTTACCGCCCAAGTTCGGTTTCCCGATGGCTCTCAAAAAGCCTATAAACTTGCCTATGATGCTCCAAATCAGCATTATGCCATCAATTTACCATCCAACGCCTCTGGAGAATACAAAATTGTAGTTCTCACGGATATTAAGGGAGAAAAGGTAAACGGACGATTTAACATGAAGTTGTAATTTTAGCGCTTTGTGATCGCCAATAACCTTTCGTAACTCAAAAACGAAGCAAGTCATTTTTGAGTGCTTAGTTTCAGCTAAAAACAGATAGCTTTAACGGGCGTATCGGGTTTGGCATAACTATTTATTAGACGGAAACTTTCCGTATATTCACCCTCTAAAGGATAATATCAAGAATCTTTCTGTCTATTAGCCTCATACAAAATAATATTAAGAATTATTCCAACTATCATTTCTTATTGGAATTCTTATTGGAATAATATCTAGAAGATATTATTCTACACTTTTTGTTTTCAAAATAATCAGAATTGAACTCTAAACAATCAATTTATTGATATTTCTTAATATTAACTAAACTTATATTTTTTCCAATCTTAACTTTTCCAATACAAAATTGAAATCTGTTTTCGCAGTCCGTGTGCGATCGCTTTTTAGGATAAGTTATTTGTACCCATTGTGAATTGAGGATGAGAACGAGAACGCACCACTCTTATCATGACGATTAAAACTGCTACAATAAACAAATATAAAGAATAGTAAGCTTTTATGAATGCACTAAAATACCAAACAATTATTAGACCTCTTGCGAAACTAAAAATTAAATTAATTTTAATTGATAAATTATCAATTTATCCTGCTATTCTCTAACCACCAATCCCTAATTTCTGACTTTCGCAAGAGGTCTATTAAAGATGGTCAACTTGATTTGCCTCCTCTTGATTTACCCGAAGGAACAGACTATGATTATTGTGTTTACTTGATAATGAAACAGTCCTGATGAGTCTGGCGGCAAAGCTTAGGCGTTTTTAAAGAGAAAAATACAATAAATATTTTAAGTTAGCCATAGGTTATATGAATTTATGTAATGATAATTTGACATAAAAATTATATTTTTGTTAAAATTGATACAGAAATTTTTTATAACATTACAAGTCAAATAATCTTGAATTATTAATTTTTTTTAAGGCTTTCAAGAAAATTGGCTTTAATAAAAGGAGATACTTGATTATGTCTGTCTTTATAGATGCTTCCTCTTCTTCAGCTAAATCTATTTTTAACACTACTTATCCCACCAATGATATTCAATGGTGTTGGCTTTCTCTTCAGACTGATAAACAAAAAGCTATTTCTTTAGAATCCTTAGAAAATACTTGGGTTCGTTTAATTGATAATTCTAATCCTGACTTATGGCAAGAGGTGTTATTACTTTGTTCTAAATCCGATACAGAATGGGTAGTTTGGAATCCTGAATATGGCGAGGAAACTCTGTCTATCGATCAATTTTGTTTAGTACCAATCAATTAAAAAGCTAAAAAAATAGTCTTTAGCTCTTCTGTGAATCTAGGTTAACTTTTGTTTCTGAGATTAGATGATATTATGCTTAAATGTAAACGGGTAATAGGTAATAAGTAATAAGTATAGGTAAGAGGTAATAGGTAATAGGTAACTATTGATTATTTCTTTCTCGCCAAGCTCGAACTAATCTGATTTCGTCATAACTATAGTTGTCTCCTAAACTATCTCGTAAATCTTTTAAAGAACTATTGCCAATTTTATTAATCATTTTAATAATTACTTCTTGTTTATCAGTAGAAACAAAATCATTAATATCAACTGGTTGATTAAGGGCAATTAATTCACTTAAATGATTGGCAATTGTGCCAGTTTTTAAACCTCTTTTGGCAGCTATTTGGTAAATATTTAATCCCTGTTGATAAAACTGTAAAGTAATCATTTGAGTGTTACCCGGTAAAGCTACTGGTAATTCTTGTTCTTGACAAAAGGCTGTAATTTCTGATAAAAATGCTTCACCATATTGACTAGATTTATAGGAATTAACCCCAGAAATTTGGGCAAATTCTTCGATATTTTTAGGTCGCAATAAAGCGAGTAATCTCAGTGTACCATCTGCAAAAACAACGTAGGGAGGAATATTATTAACATCAGCAATTTGTTTGCGAAGTTTTCTTAATTTCTCTAGTAATAATTCTGTTTCGGCGTGACGATGATTATATTCTCCTAATACTTTCTTAATATCTTGTTTTTTAACAGTAATATTTACTGAAAGTTGTTTTCTTAATATTTGCCAACTCAGTTTATTTAACTTAAGTATTCGATAACCATCGGTAGTTTCATTAACTAATCCTTGATGTAATAATGCCCTACATAAATTTTTCCATTGATCGACGGTTTTATCTTTACCAATGCCGTAGGTTGATAATAAATGATGGCCATATTGCTCGATTTTTTTCTTTTTTGCTCCCCTTAACACATCAATAATGTGCATCATGCCAAATCTTTCGTTACATCGAGCAACACAGGATAAAAATTTTTGTGCTTCAATTGTCCAATCTTCAACAGGTTGTGGATTTAAACAGTTATCGCAGTTAGCACAATCTCCCTTAAATTTCTCGCCAAAATAATTTAATTGAATGGTGCGTCTGCATTCTGTACCTTCAGCATATTCAATAATTTTATTGAGTTGTTGTTTGGCTATTCTTTGTTCTTCTTCATTTTCTTTTTGACTGATTATATAATTAATTTTTTGGACATCACTTAAACTAAAAAAGATAATACATTTAGCTGATTCGCCATCTCTTCCTGCTCGCCCTGATTCTTGATAATAACCTTCAATATTTTTCGGTAAATCATAATGAAAAACAAAGCGAACATCGGGTTTATTTATACCCATACCAAAGGCAATTGTTGCGACTATTACTTGAATATCATCTCGAATAAAACTATTTTGATTATTAGTCCTTTCTTCATCGGTTAATCCCGCATGATAGGGTAAAGCTTTAATCCCATCGGTGCGTAATTTTAAAGCAATTTTATCTACATTTTTTCGACTGAAACAATAAACAATCCCTGCGCCTTTTTGTCGGCGAATTTCCTTTAACAAATCACTATAACTTCTAGCATCTTTTTCTTTAACTTCATAATATAAATTAGGACGATTAAAACTAGAAATATGAATAGCTGGTTGTCTTAACTGTAACTGTTGAACAATGTCTTGCTGAACTCGTTTTGTAGCTGTAGCAGTCAGAGCAGAAATAGGAATATTGGGATAGCGTTGACGTAATTCTTTAATGCGTCGATATTCTGGACGAAAATCATGACCCCATTCTGAAATACAGTGAGCTTCATCAATGGCAAAACTCGATACTCCAACTCGATTAATAATATTATCTAAAAACGCAATAAATCTCTCAGAAACTAATCTTTCAGGAGCAATATATAAAAGTTTTATTTTACCTGTAAGAATATCCTGTTCTCTCTTAATAATTTCTTGTCTATTAACGGTACTATTAAGAAAAGTTGCGCCAATACCATTATCTATTAAAGTATCAACTTGATCTTGCATTAAAGCAATTAAAGGGGAAATAACAATAGTAATTCCGGGTTTTAATAAAGCAGGTAATTGAAAACATAGAGATTTACCACCTCCGGTGGGCATTATTATTAATAAATCTCGATTTTGTAGAGCTTGTTCAACAATTTGTTTCTGACCTTTACGAAAAGAATCGTAACCAAAAAAATGTTTTAATGATTCTTCTAAAGATGTTAATTGATACATTATTTTTAATTTATACCCTCATCTGGACATTGTAACATTCATCATTGAGAAAAGTTAAGACAGGATATAAATTAACCAATTCAGGGCATAATAATTAGGATAGATATTATTAGAATTAAATTATGCCAAGAAAAGCAGACGAATTTGCAGTTCATATTTTTCTGGAAACTGGACATAAAGAAGAAGTCCGCTTTACCACTATTCAAGAATTTCAAAAATGGTACAGTGGGGAATTAGTCCCTAAATCTGACTCTAGAGACTTCATTAATGTGCCGATTAGAAATATTCAAGGTGAATATATGGTACTACGACCTTCAAGTGTTGTAGCTATTAGAGTTGAGCCAGTATTTTTGGGAAGTGTAGAACGATTTTAATTTTAAACCTAAAAATTGACTAGATTCTAGAAGTCTAGAAGTTATGTTGTAAAGTGCGTTAGACATTTAATCTAATTAAATTTTTGGCGTTGTTGATTCTGGGTATGATTTTGCCCCCCTAGCCCCCAGGGCGTTTTCATTCTCGGGTATAATCGTTAAAATAAAAGGCGATCGATCTATTTTAATAGTTATCGATCGCCTCTATATTTTATCTTAAAAATTATGCTATTCAATCTAATTGAAAAACTAAAAAAAGTCAAAGATTTTAGAAGAAGCCAAGGAAAGAGACATCCCTTACATCTAACTTTAGCAATAATCATATTAGGAAGAATGGTAGGCTGTCTCAACTACAAAGAACTCAAACAATTTGTCAAACATAATTCTAAAAGTTTAATTAAAGAATTAAATATAGTTGAAAATAGATTACCATCTTATGCCACGATTATTTAATTCCGGTAAAGAAAAATAATTCTAAGTTATATCAAAAAATAGA
>CAYPSO010000043.1:0-25575 GCA_964413275.1 uncultured bacterium
AGCTAATCGCTAATCGCTAACAGCTAATTGCTAACAGCTAATTGCTAATCGCTAATCGCTAACAGCTAATAGCTAATCGCTAATCGCTAACAGCTAATTGCTAACAGCTAATTGCTAATCGCTAATCGCTAACAGCTAATAGCTAATCGCTAATCGCTAACAGCTAATTGCTAACAGCTAATTGCTAATCGCTAACAGCTATTAACCCACTTGAGATTAAATATTGGAATTAATCATTTCTCGGAAACGAATTTCATCCCGATGGGGATCAGAGCGAGTTACTTGAACTTCTAAACGATCGCCTAAAGAAACCGAACGTTCAAAACGATGGGGTAATTCTAGCCCCAAATCCTCTAATAAAATTAATCCTAAATTGTCATCTTCCCTTAACCAACGCAATACTAAAACCTGCCAAATTTCATGGGTGTTGCGTCTCAAAAATTCCAAAGCCCAATAACGATTAGTCTGTCTTTCGACTAAAGTAGCTTCATAAGCAGAATTGCCAATACTATAGAGAATGTCTTGCAACTCATCTGGGCTGAAGGGTAAATCATCACCCCGCAAATGGGCTTTAATTTGAAAATGGGCTAATAAGTCGGTATAACGACGAATCGGAGAAGTTACTTGACTATAACAATTTAAGCCCAGACTGGAATGACGAGACGGATTAATAGACATTTCACTGCGGGGCATACACCGACGTAAGGCACAACAACGTACGGGGCCGGCCGGAAGCAACAACAATTCTTGTTCTGGAGGTAACTCTGGCTGAGGTTGACTGCGAAAAGGTAGGGGAATGCCATGTTTTTGACCATAATTACCGCCAATTTCCCCCGTCAAAATCATCATTTCTGCCACTAATTGACGAGATGCTGAATTTTCTAAAACTTCAATGATAATTTCTTCATCACTTTTTACCTTAATAGATGATTCAGGCATTGAAATATTAATCGAACCTTGAGATTTGCGCCATTGAGTTCGTTTTTTAGCAAAATTCGCTAAATCATGAATTTCCGGTTCTGAAGTAATACCCAACTCTAACATTTCAGCCACATCTTCGTAGGTGAGTCTATAGGTAGGTTTGATTAAACTAGGATGAATGGTGTATTCCTTAACCGAACCATCTTCATTCAAAATTACGCCAAAACTCAGAGCAGCAGATATTTTACCTTGAATTAGACTCATTGGGCCAGTAGCCAACTCTAGGGGAAACATGGAAATCATTCCTGTTGGCAAATACAAGGTTGTACTGCGTCGTCTAGCTTCTAAATCTAATTCATCCCCCGGAATCATCAAACGAGTAGGATCGGCAATATGAACCCATATTCGGGGTATCTTTTCAGATCCTACATATTCAATACTTAAACCGTCATCTATTTCTTCTGTACTTTCGTCATCAATGGTATAAACCTTAAGATGAGTTAGATCTAGACGGTTACTATCTGGATCTAAAGGTGGTGATTCTAAGTAACATTGGGCCACTTCAATTACCTTTTTAGGGAAGTTAACGGGATAGGAGCTACGGCGTAAAAACAGATTTTCATGTTTACTCCACCAACCTAAATCAACAAGCAACTCAAAGGCAGCCTCAGGAATTTGGTGTCTTCCTAATTGCTCTAGAATCTCTTGAGCTTGACGGGAATTATTTTCCGGTTGCAGCACGAATTTTTCTACTGCTTCTAGCCTTGAGCGATCGCTTTCTGACCATTCTACCTTGTTTCCTGCTAAAGCTTGTTCTAAGTGAGTTAAAAATTGTACTTTTTCTTTTTCTCTTTGTTGTTCAACATCTATTTGATGCTTAATTTCGTTTACTTGACTTACTGAGCGAGGTTCGTAGCGATCGCCTTTTTTCTTAAAATAAATTTTATCATCAGCTAAAAGTAGATGGGCTGCATAGGTAAGGGGAGGAGTTTTTTCAGAGAATAACAATATAGCTAGGTCTTCTGAATTGACGGATTCTCCATCTTCCACCAGTAATTCCCAGGCTACTTCTAAACTACTGGGATCGACATATTTTTCAACTTCTTGGAGAAAAGCAGTTATTTCTGATGGTTGATAAGGGCCACCACCAATAGTAAATTCTACTCTTTGAGGACGAAGTTTATGGCCTGTTCCCCCGGAGTCTATTACGATCCAGTCTTTTTTTCCTTCTGGCCTATCTGCCACAGCCAGACGCCGCTCTCCATGTAGTCGAAATTCTATTAGTGTTCCTTTTTCCACCAGCTTTGTGCTTTTTAGTTTGTTTATCTACAACAATTCAATTTACTCTATATTTTCATTTATTACCAATTAGTAATAATTAATTATCTTAATAGTTCCTGATAACTGAGGCACAGGCGTGACGTTCACGCCTCTACTAGGTAGATTTAACCTTCTGCATTGACAAAAGGTAACAAAGCTATTTGACGAGCTTGTTTGACGGCTACGGTTAAATGTCTTTGTTGTTGTGCAGTTAAACCAGTTATTCTTCTGGGTAGAAGTTTTCCCCTTTCGGTAATAAATTTACGAAGTAACTCTATATCTTTGTAATCTATAGGTTGAGTTGGGGGAATTGGTGATAAACGTTTACGATAATAAGCCATAAATTTCTTCTTTTTGCTTGATTTTTTGCGATAGGAAATCCTATTTTATTTCTTTATGAACGGTATGTTTATTACAGTGGGTACAGAATTTTTTAATTTCTAGTCTCCCTGTCGTATTACGGCGATTTTTGCTCGTCGTATAGCGAGATACACCGGGGGAACGTTTAGCAGGATTACTGCGACATTCAGTGCATTCTAAAGTTATGATTGAGCGGACACCTTTTTTACTTGCCATTTTTTCTTAAGCAACTGAAACGGATTAATTTGATTTACACACAAATGTTCATTTTCTCACACTTTCTTGAATTTGTGCAACTATTTTTTTTAACCTTAAATCAAGGGAAAAGCCTCTACGAGTTTGAACGATCGTGGTTTGAGCTATTTGATCGTGAAATGCTTGATAATACTCTTCATCTCCTAAAGCAACTACACCATCAACAATTAAAGGCGTGATTAAAATTAGCATGGAAAAAAGGTTTAAAAAACCAATATTTAAACCAATCATGGCGAGTAGAGCTAAACCGCCTATAATTCCTTCCCGTTTTAGCAAATCTACTAAGGTAGGAATACGATTAGAGCTATCAATAATTTTCATATCTAAAGCCCAACGCCCTAAACTCTGCCCTTGATTTCTTTCTACTACTAATACTCGTGAGATAAACCAACAGATAATAAAAACTATCCAGCTTAATATACCTGTACTGGTTAGGCTAGTAATCAGCCAAACTAGCACAAAATCAATCAAAAAAGCATAAGCTCGCCTTTCTAAAGGAACTTTAGGAAATCGTCTTAATTGGGGTTTTTCTATATCCATACAAGAAAATATAATTTTGTGATTTTATAGTTATTGGTTATTTCTTATAATCATTAACTATAAATCCTTATTCTATAAATCACATTAGATTGCCAAAAATCGGCCTATTTGTTCAGCCGCAGATTTTAAAATTTCTGGTTCGTGTACTAAGGCAAAACGCACATAACCCTCCCCTGCTTTACCAAAACCAGATCCCGGAGAAACTGCTACGCCAGTTTCAGCGACTAATTTCTGGCAAAAATCCATGGAATTATTGGCCCAAGGCTCTGGTAACTTTGCCCACACATACATAGTTGCTTTCGGAGTAGGTACATTCCAGTTTAATTGATGCAAAGCTTGAATAAAAGCATCACGACGTTTTTGAAAAGTTGATACAGTAGTGGTTACAGAGGATTGATCTCCAGTTAAAGCAACAATTCCACCATTTAAAATGCCTTGATATTGATTAAAATCCACCACTGCTTTAATGCGTCGCAAAGCCATAATTAATTCTTGATTACCGATGGCATAACCAATTCTAAATCCCCCCATATTATAGGATTTAGAGAGGGTAAAAAACTCAATTGATAGCTCCTTATTTGGATCGGCCTGTAATACCGAGGGAGGCGCAGGAGTATCATCAAAATAAATATCTACATAGGGAAAATCATGAACTAAAACAAGTTCGTGACGACGACAAAAACTCACTGCCTCTTGGAAAAATTCTAAACTAGCAATGGCTGAAGTGGGATTATGGGGATAACTTAAGACCATCATCTTTGCTGCTGACAATACTTCTAAAGGAATATCAGTAAATACAGGTAAAAAGTTATTTTCTGGTAACAGAGCCATAGGATACATTTGCCCGCCCGCTAAATGTACCCCACCAATATGGGAAGGATAACCCGGATCTTGTAATAAAGCAAAATCCCCCGGATTAACTAAGGCTAAGGGTAAATGGGCTGTTCCCTCTTGAGAACCAATTAGTTGCAAAACTTCAGTTTCTGGATCGACAGTAATGCCAAAACGTTTTTGATACCAATCAGCCGCAGCCTGACGGAAAGTCTGAGTACCTTGATAAAGCAAATAACCATGGGTTGAAGGATGGTGAAGAGATGATTCTATGGTTGCAATTACCCGATCGGATGTAGGTAAATCAGACGATCCCAAAGATAAATCAATTATATCTTTACCATTGGCTCTAGCTTGGGCTTTAGCCCGATCCATGTCTGCAAATACATTATTTGAGAGGGATTGTAACCGCTTGGCAAATTCCATGGTTATTTTTAAGTCAATTTTGTATCTAAGAAGGTTTGCAATTGTTGTTTGGTAATTGCTCCTTCATGGGCAGCAATAACTTCATTATTTATAAATAACCTCAATGCGGGCACACCTTCTACATCATATTTAGCTACTGATTCGGGATTAGGATCTACTTCTAGTTTAACAACTTTAAGGCGATCGCTATAATTTTCAGCCGCCCAATTAATTGAAGGAGACACCAAACGACAAGGGCCACACCAAGAAGCCCAAAAATATGCTAGTACAGCTTTATCAATATTCAAAACCTCTTGGTCAAATTCCTGATCAGTAATTTCTTTTACCATTTTGAAAAACTCTAAATATTTCCTTATTAATTATCCACATTTTATCAGAAATAGTGTCACAAATTATCCATTGTTTAGTAATCAAATAATTAGCAATTAGCAATTAGCTGTTAGCTTTTAGTAGTAAGTAGTTAGTTATTAGCGATTAACTTACTACGGACTACTCTCTCTTAACCACTAACTTAAATGCGTGATAGCTTATAATCATTTATTATTTCAGTAAACTACACAACAATTCAGCTTTTCGTCTAATTGTTTGCCAATCATTATTTAAAATCGCTTCTTGGGGAAATAAATCAGTAGATAAACCAACTGCGATCGCACCTGCTGCAATAAAATCGGCTGCATTCTCAATAGTTACTCCTCCTGTTGGGATTAAAGGAATTTCTCCTAAAGGTTCTCGTAACGCTTTAATATAACTTATTCCACCCACACATTTAATAGGGAAAA
This sequence comes from uncultured bacterium, assembly GCA_964413275.1. Taxonomy (GTDB): domain Bacteria; phylum Cyanobacteriota; class Cyanobacteriia; order Cyanobacteriales; family JAABRE01; genus JAABRE01. Next base: position 5,433 of record CAYPSO010000043.1, read on the forward strand.
CCTTAACACAATCTGCTCCTGCTTGCCAAGCCGTAACTATTTCTGTGGGGGAAAACGCTCCCGGAATTACTGGAATATTAGCAATATTTGCCTTAGTTATTAACTTGAAATTAGTATGGGGTGAAAAGATAAATTCAGCCCCACAATTAATTGCTAAATCCAAATTTTCTTCATTTAAAATTGTTCCTGCACCAATTAAACAATCAGGTAATTTACTTCTTAATTTAGTAATTAAATTTTCAGGTTGAACACTTTTCCATGTTATTTCTATTAATTTTATCCCACCATCAGCCACTGCTTGCGCCATGTTTAAACCTAATTCTAAACTATCCGCACGAATAACTGCGATCGCACCATGTTGTTCTAACAATTGATACCATGCTAGACTTTTACTATTCATTTTTGAGCGCTACAAAAGTTAATCTTTTTAAGAATTTATCAGCGAAATTGCTACAATAAAACCATTTAATATCTAAAACTACCATGCAGTTTATAGTCACTTGGATAGTCACCGCACTATCTTTACTTATTACAGCATACCTAGTTCCGGGGATGCAAATTGATAGTGGTTTAGCCGCCGCTATCGGGGCAATAGTCTTAGGCTTAGTAAATGCGATCGTTAAACCACTTTTAGTTCTTTTAACCCTACCTCTAACTATTTTGACATTAGGATTATTCTTACTGGTTGTTAATGCCATGAGTTTAGGTTTAGTCGGATATTTTACCCCCGGCTTTCATATTAATGGTTTTTTACCCGCAGTTATTGGTTCAATTGTATTATCAATAGTTTCAACTTTTTTAGGTAATTTTTTTGATAGAGAAGATCAAAATTTATAAGTAGGGAATCAAAATCTTACAGCGTTTTTAGTTAATTACAATTGCTGTTGTGGGGTGGGCAAAAAATTAACTTGAGTATCTAAAAATAAAACATAATACTTTTGCCCACCTAAAATATTGTATTCACTAAAATCAATTACCAATTTGACTTTGAATTTGAACCATCATATTCTGAATTTGAGAATAAACCTGAACAGTTTGTGAAGTATCTTCTAAACGTACAACTACTGCATAAGGAACTGGTTCAGAACTCCACTTTTCATAAGCTGCTATAGCTAATGTATAAAAATTATTGCTATATTCTTGTTTATGTCTTTTCCACTCAAGGAAATCATGTTGTATTATTCCCCTAGAACGCATATTTACACCTAATTCAAATTTTAATTCTTTAGGTAATGTTGTTTCACCATCTATATCATTATTTTCTATAGACATTGCTTGAATAATTTCTTCTTTATCAGTATCTCCTCGAAACATTCGCCATTTTAAAGTTGTTCCTAAATATTTTTCTAAACCCCAACGTTGTACTTCCGGTGAATGAACGACAGTTACCGTTAAACGTTTAATTTCTGTTGCAGTTGTGTTTGCTAAACATTTAGGAACAGGAATATCAAAATAAGCTACTGTATTAGGTGTTATTTCTCCTTGAAAAAATAAAATTGCTGAATAAGCATCGCATTCTGTAGCTCTAATAGGATCTGATTGACCATAACCAACAATATTCAACCAGTATTTTTTTTCTAGATCGTCCATTTTTGCTCGAAAATCATCAAAATGTCCGTAATCTTTTCGATAAGAAGCAGAATTAATTGTAAAGGCTTTAAGAAGTGGTGCAGAAATATTATCCAAATCAAGAGTTTGAAGATCGTGTAAAATTCGAGCCATTTTATGTGCAACACGAGGAGCAGCAAAACTCGTTCCTGAATAATGAGTGATCGCTGGTGTGAGTTGATGACTGGCCATTACTACATCCGTTCCGGGATTAGTTCTTATAGAATTATTTTCATCAATTAAATAATTACCACCATATTCAATTAATTCGGGTTTAATTTCTTTACTAATTCCGGGGCCACAACGAGTAAAAGGTGAAGGTTGAGTTTGCAAGGCTATCGCTTGTGCTGTAGCAGCATTTCCAACTACTGTTGTACTAAGAACAATTGAACCAACTGTTAATGCTAATGCAGCTTGACCTGGATCGAGAATTTTTGATTCTTCATCCATAAAATACTTTGGATAAGGTTTATTATCTTCCCAATACCATTTAACATTTTGAGCTAATATATTTCCTGCACTAATAATAAAAACAACATCATATTTTCTAGAAAGTTTATCAATAGTACGAGCAATCCAAGAACGACGCGGAACAGTTCTTTTAGCTTCAGCATTCCATTTTCGGCTAATAATTCCTACTGATAAATTAAATATCCTAACTCCACAAAGAACAAAAGTTTCTACAACTTCACGGAGTATATTGGAAAAAAGTCTTAAATTTTCATGTTCATTTTCATCTCGATTTTCTATTTCGTTATTTCGATTCAATACTCTTGCACTAGCAATCCATATTTTACCTTCATTTTCTGCTCCTTGATAAACATTAAGCGCATAGTAAGCAGCTAAAGATGCTACACCAGAACCATGACCATGTTCGTCATAAGGATTAGAATTATCTGTTAAGAATGAATGTAATAGTTCTTCACGAAATTTTTGCTCTAGCATTAGTATTAGCTTTTTTAAAAGCTCGTAATTGATTTGTTATATCTTTGCTTTGAAGACGTTCTCTACCTTCTAAAATCATAGTTTTAACAGCTTCAATAGTTATGCGTTGAATATCAGCGTAAGAAAGTGAACTCATACTTTTAGCAATATATTCTAAAGAACCATCAAAATGAACTCCATTGAGAAGAATTTTTAAATAAGCTTTTCTTTCCAAATTTGTTGGTAAAGGAAATTCAATAATGTCATCAAACCTTCTCCATAATGCAGGATCGAGTAAATATTGATGATTACTTGCGGCAATCACAATACTATTACTTGAATTAAAGGAATCCATTGCTTGAAGGAGGCTATTAACTACTCTTTTTAACTCACCAATATCATTAGGATCGTCACGATTTTTACCTACTGCATCAATCTCATCTAATAATAATACCATTGGAGTTTTATTGGCTAGATTAAATACACGCTGAAGATGACTAGCTGTATCACCTAAAAAACTAGAAATAACCGCACTAAGCTGTAAAATTCCTACAGGAAGACCTAATTCATAAGCTATATATTTAGCAGTAAAAGTTTTTCCACAACCGGGTAATCCCCAAAATAAAAGTTTAGTTTTAGGAGTATAACCATATTTAGCTAGTTCTTTACGTTTGCGATGTTCGAGTAAAATTCTTTGAACTTTTTCTTTAGTTTCTTGAACAAGAATAATTTTTGTTTCGTCAATAAAACTTTCTTCTAATGTAATTAATTCCTCACCACTTCTGCGATCTTTAGGCAATAAGTTTAATTCATTGCTATTCGTTTTAAATGGTGTTCGTTTGTTACCTAAAGATTTTTTTAAGTCTGTTGCGATCGCATGATGATTTGCAGCCACTTCTTCTGCAATCAGAGCTTCTGCTGCTTTGTAAAAAGCAACATCATTACCTTCTCGAAAAGCTTGAAACAATCTTTTCAGTTGATCGCTGGCTATCATCATAGGATTTGAGACATTATTAAGCAAATAGTTTGAATAAAACAGCTATATATATATTAAAGTAAAACTTCTCTCATAATTCATTTAATATATTAAAGCTAATTGTCTCAGGCTTTGCATATAAACTATTTAAACAGCTAAAAATCTCTGAATTACCTCTTGACTTAACTCACTGGTACTTCCTGAAGCAACAATGCCGCCCTTTTGCATGGCATAATATCTATCGGCTTGGCGTACAAAATGGAGATGTTGCTCCACAAGTAAAACAGAAATTCCCGTAGCTTCAATAATGCGGCGCACTGCTGCTTCAATTTCCAGAATAATTGATGGTTGAATCCCTTCTGTTGGCTCGTCTAATAACAAAAGTCTTGGTTTTCCCATCAAGGCACGGGCGATCGCCAATTGTTGCTGTTGTCCGCCACTTAAATCGCCTCCCATACGGGATAACATAGTTTTTAAAACAGGGAATAAATCAAAGATTTCTTCTGGTATTTCTCCCTTACCTTTTCTTCCTTCTCGACGGGCTTCTAAACCGAGTAATAAATTCTCTTTTACTGTTACTCTAGGAATAACTTCTCTACCTTGGGGAACATATCCAATTCCCGATCTTGCTCTTTTGTCTGTAGGTAATTTAGTGATAATTTTTCCTTCTAAATTAATATTACCAGTGCGGGGTTTTAATAATCCCATAATACTTTTTAAAAGAGTTGTTTTTCCCACGCCGTTACGTCCAATTAAACATACCATTTGCCCCGGAGGTACATTTAAATCGACGCTACGAAGAATATGACTTTCCCCATAATAAACATTAAGATTAGATATTTGCAACATGGGATTAGTAGGATCATTGTTTAAATTATTCATATTTACAATTAACTTTCTGTTTCTATTTTTTTAACTATTTCTGTTGGCAATTCAAGAAGCTCAACTAATCTTTGATAAGCATGATATGCTTTTTCATCAATATTAGAATTTTTAATTTTTATAATTTGATAGGCTAACTTTAACATTAATTCTTTTTCCGATTTATCTTCAATTTCTTTTACTAAATCTTCCCAAGAATAAGTTAAAGATAAATAGCCTTTTAACTCTTCTTTTAAATGTTGATTTTGCTCTTGATTGTTAGCAAATAATATACTAAAACTATCAATAATTATTGATTCTTCTTCTGGAGAAAAATAGCCATCAGACCAAGCCATTGCCGCAGCAATTTTTAATATTTTTAATTGTTGGGGAGTTACCGAAGTTTCTTGACCTAAATAAACTTCAATTACTCTAGGATCATTTTGTACTTGATCCATCGTACCTTCACATAATACTGAACCTTGATGTAAAACTGTTACCTGACGAGCAATTTGACGTACAAATTCCATATCATGTTCAATAACAACAATTGAATGACTTTCTGCTAAAGCTAATAATAAATTTCCCACATTTTCCGTTTCTTCATCAGTTAAGCCCGCTACGGGTTCATCTACTAATAATAAATCCGGTGATTGTGCCACTAACATCCCTATTTCTAGACGTTGCTTTTCCCCATGAGATAAGAAAGAAGCCTGTAAATTTGCTTTAGCTTCTAAACCGATAGTTGTAAGTAATCCGGCAACATTTCTTGATTCACTTGTTGATGGCTTATTAAATAAAGTTTGTAAAACATTTTTATTACGATTACAAACTAAATCTAGGTTTTCTCTGACAGTTAAATTAAGATAAACTCTGGGAGTTTGAAACTTCCTACCAATACCAGAGCGAGCAATTTTATATTCGGGAATATTGCGTAAATTTTTACCTTTAAATAATACTCTTCCTTCTGTGGGCTGAACTTTTCCAGTAATTACATCTAAAAAAGTAGTTTTACCCGCTCCATTAGGGCCAATAATAACTCTTAATTCTCCAGTATTCATGGCAAAATTAAGATTATTTAAAGCTTTAAAACCGTCAAAACTAACTGTTAAATCTTCAATAACGAGAATCTTATTATTCTCCTCCATATTTCCTCCATTATTTAGTAATAATTATTATTAATCCTCAAATTGTTCTCTTTCTTTTTGTATTTCTGGATCTTCATATAGGCGAGGGTAAGGAATAGCTTGTTTTTCTTTTGTGAATAAAAAACGTAACTTTTCCCAAACCCATGTTTTCCACCAACCAACAATACCATCAGGTAAAACTGTTACTACTATTAAAAATAATGCTCCTTGGAAAAATAACCATATTTCTGGAAATTGTTCGCTCAATAAACTGCGGCCAAAATTAACAAGTAAAGTACCAATAATTGCCCCGATTAAAGTTCCTCTACCTCCCACAGCAACCCAAATTACCATTTCAATGGAAAAGGCGACTTCCATAAAACTAGGGGTAATAATACCACTTTGTACCGTATAAAGAGCTCCTGAAACTCCGGCAATTGCACCGGAAATTGCAAATATTAATACTTTAAAACCTGTAGGATCGTAACCAGAAAAACGCACTCTACTTTCATCATCTCGAATGGCAACTAATAGGCGACCAAAACGACCACTTGTTAACCATTTACAAACTAGATAAGCAACAATTACAAAGACAATTGTTACTTCATAAAATACTAATTGTGCTTGATCTGAACCGGCTAAAACTCCAAAAATTTTCTCTGTATCTGTTTTTAATCCATTAGTACCATTAATAAGTTTTTGTTGCCCGTTAAAAAAGTTAAAAAATACCAGTAAAGCTGCTTGGGTAATAATGGAGAAATATACTCCTTTAATGCGATTACGAAATACTAAATAACCTAAAAAACCAGCGACTATACTGGGAATAACTAAAATACAAATTAAAGTAATCGGAAAAGAATGAAAAGGTTGCCAAAACCAAGGTAGTTTTTCTACACCATAAAGATTAAAAAATTCTGGAATTTGTCCTTCAGGTAATTGTAGTTGTAGATACATTGCTAAACCATAACCACCTAATGTAAAAAAGATGCCATGGCCTAAACTTAATAAACCCGTATAACCCCAAATTAAATCTATTCCTAAAGCGACAATTGATAATGAAAGAAATCTACCTAATAATCTTAAACGAAATGTAGGTAAAATTATGGGTATAAACACTGCAAAAATAATAATAATTGCGACAATTATCCCTATTTTAATTAGTGTCTGTCGTTTTTTATTCTCAGTTAATTTCATAATTTATAACTCAACATTACGTCCTTTAGGTGGAAATAAACCAGCAGGTTTAACTTGTAAAAATGTAATAATAATCGCAAAAATTAGTACCTTAGCCATGCTAGTAGTAGCAAAAAAGTTAAAGATATTAACAACAGGTTGAAAGGCTTCTATTGGTGATAATAATAATGCTATAGTTCCCGAACCAATTAAATAATTAATAATACCTAATCCCATAGCTGCAATAATACTTCCGATTAAATTTCCTACACCACCAACTACTACAACCATAAAGGCATCAACAATATAATTTTGTCCCGTATTAGGCCCAACTGAACCCAATAATGTAATAGCACAACCAGCAATTCCTGCTAATCCTGAACCGAGGGAAAAAGTAAGGGCATCTACTGTTGTGGTAGGAATACCTAAACAAGAACTCATACTACGATTTTGAGTAACAGAACGAATGCGTAAACCCCAATTAGAGCGATTTAAAAACCAGTAAGTAACTATCAAACAAATAATGGTTAAAATAATAATAAAAACTCGACTATAGGGTAACTGAAAACTTCCTAAAGGTAAGCCACCTTGTAACCATTGAGGAGCAGTAACATCAACATTTCTAGCACTAAACCAAGGTTTTCCTAAATCTGCTTGACCATGAAGAATTGCTCCGACAATTGTAGAAATAATTAATGATAAAGGGATGGCAATAGTTAAAAATAAATTGCGAATTTTATCCCAATTTTGACGATTTTTGATGACAAAAAATGGCACAAAAAATAATAAGCAGAATAATATAATCCCTATGAAAAAAGCCCAATTAATACTCCGTACTAATTGCTGTAAAATCAGACTAACTCCCCAAGTTGCCAATAGGGTTTCTAGTGGTCTTCCATAAAGGAAACGAATTACTCCTCTTTCTAAGATTAATCCTGTCAAACCTGCTATTAAAAAAGCTATAGGTAAAGCAAAAAATATGTATAAATTAAACCAAGGTTCTCCAAAACCTTTAAATACATTTTGAACAACAAAAGTAGTATAAGCACCAATCATCATTAACTCACCATGGGCTAAATTAATTACTCCCATGAGTCCAAATACCACAGCTAAACCTAAGGCAGCAAGTAATAACACCGCACCAATACTAATTCCGTTAAATGTTGCAATCAATAAATCTTCCATTTTTTGGCTTATTAATTGTTGATAAATAATAATAATAATATTTATCACTATACTTTGGTTTAAATTGTTACATTTCAATAAAAAAATTAACTAATCAACAGGGCAAATTTTAAAATATTGAAAAACTAACAATTTATAATGATAACCAATATCATTCATCCTCAATAAAATTAGATTTTATCTAATTATGTTTAAAGCGATTAAATATTCTATTTGATTTTAAGTATAAATAACGTCTTAAATAATGTATTCTCTTTTGAAAAGAAGAGATAGATTGCCATTTATCATAAGCAGAAAATAATAAATTTATCAAACAAATATTTCTCTGACTTTATTTAGGGCGATCGCCCTTTTGCGGTATTCAGGAATTAAAAGTAGGTCTTTTAAACCATTGTGCATTAACTGCATAGTATTTTGGGTTAGTTAAGAAAATATTTTTTTGCTAAATTGACCAATCTTGAATTATTAGACTGGGAATTTTCTCAAAATCTCGTCTATTTCTAGTTAAAAGGATACCATTATTAGTAAGAGCGATCGCACCTATACGTAAATCTTGAGTACCAACTCTAATGCGTTGCTCTTTTAACCGTTTTTTTATCTCATCCTCGTTCTCCAAAAAAGACCCGAAGGCAGCTTAAACGAACTCGTCCTAACAAAAAACCTCATGTTTCTACAGCTAAAATTCTATCTCAAAATAAGCTCCAAAAATAGACACCTTGAAAGGACTGATCCTAATATATCTAAAATATGGTGAGCAATCAATTAAATTGTTGATGAGAGTTTATAAGCGATCGCACAATCAGATAATCTTTCAATCTTCGAGTAGGGTGGGCAAAAACACAATTTTAATTTATTGAAAAATAACCATCATCTATTTTGCCCACCATTCCCAAATATAAATATATTTGAAATTAGGTGGGCAATCAGTTAAATTGTTGATAAGAGTCTATAGGCGATCGGAAATTGCCCACCTTACTCAAAATTTAATGAACTCATAAAAATCCACAATAGTATAATATACTGAATGTTATTTATGAAAATAAAATTTATTCTATGAATATTCAGGAATTAATAGCTAAACCTCCATTATTACATTTACGCGAGGGAAGATTATCTAGTTCATGGAAGCTTGATGATCGAGATATTTTATTTTTAGATGAATATCTTACAGAGAACATGAAGACGTTAGAAACAGGAGCTGGTTTAAGCACTGTTTTATTTGCTCTCAAAGGCACTAATCATACCTGTATTGCACCTGATGAATTACTATTTGAGCGTATTAAAGAATATTGCAATCAGTATAATATTAATCATTCTAAAATTACTTTTTTAGCAGAAACATCAGAATATGCTTTGCCTCTAATAAAGGATAATGATTTTGATGTAGCCCTAATCTATGGGAGACATGGATTTCCTGCTCCTTTTATTGATTGGTTTTATCTATCTAACTGCCTTAAGGAAGGAGGAATATTAATTATTGATGATGTCAATATTTGGACTTGTGAATTACTAATGAATTTCCTTTTTACTGAAAAAGACTGGGAAATCTTACAAGAAACAAATAGAACAGCTATCTTTATTAAAAGAGGAAATAGTTCTCAATATGAAGAATATACTAATCAACCTTTTGTACTTTCCCGAAGTCGCCAAACTTCTACTTGGCCAAAAGTCAAATATTTACTAAATCTTCTGAAAGAACGAAAGTTTTCACTTTTTACTGATATTGTTTTTAAGAAAATGCGATAGATAAAGAAATAGTTCACTTGATAATATTTTTCGAGCAGGCAAGATGCCTGCTCCATAAGAAGATTAAGCCAATAATTCCTCAGCCCTTTGTGCTAAAGCTTCAGCAGTTAAACCATTAAATTCCATACCTATAATAAAAAGCTAAAAAAAGGTAAATAAATAACAATTATTTAAGCAATTTCCTCTTGTAATTTTTCTTTGATCCAAAGATTAATTAACTCTTTTGGTGTTATTCCTTTGCGTTGAGCTAAAGACAAAACTTTTGCTGATAAAGCTTCATCAATTCCATAATAAATAACCTTATCGTCCTCTCTCAAATTAATCGTAAATTCGACAGGGTAAGTTTGCTCCCAATAGTCGGTAGTATCGTGTTCATCCCAAAATTCTCCTATTTCTTCATAAGAAATAGCATTAGAAATAGAGCTTCTATTTTCTCTGATATTTTCTTCGTTCTCCATAAGTCATATCTCTCCCTGATATAATTAAAGCTTCTTTAGTTTTTTTGTAAATAAAGAAAACAATTAAATAACGTCCCGAATAAGTTGTTCCATAAGCAGCATAAACGTTTTCATCTATTCGACTTCCTTTTTCAATAAATCTAATTTTAGGTGAATGATTAAAAACTTCTTTTACCTCTGTTTTTTTAACGTTATGTTTACGAGCTAATTTATCAACAATATTCTCTAGAAAGATTAAATTAACTATCTCCAAATTAATTATACTCCCGATAATATTTTTTAAGCAGGCAATATGCCTGCTCTACAAAGGTTAAACTAATAATTCCTCAGCCCTTTGTGCTAAAGCTTCAGCAGTTAAACCATTAAAAGCCATAATTTCCCCAGCACTGGCGGTGGTTTCACCCCGTTTCCAAGCAAAAACATCCCGTTTAGCCGTAGAACGTAACATAATCGGCTCTAACATACCACTAGCTCCACCAGTCACCCCAATTAAGCCATCGCCACCAAATAAGCTTTCAAAATCCTCATCACTCAGGAAGTGACTATCGGGATTTGTGCAAGTATCCCAAGCCACATCCGTAGGACGATATAAGCGACGGGGATTAATTACCGAAACAATCCGCACTCCAATCCCTTCATCTTCAAGATGTAAGGCTGCATCACATACAGGAATTAAGGTCATATCGCCGATAACTGCAAAGACAACTTTCTTACTTCCTTCGCTGTCATGGAGAATAATTCCACCGTCTTGTAAAGCTTTACGGGTTTCCTCTAAGGTTGTACGCACGGGTAAAGGAGACTTACTCGCAGTGATGGTAACACCCTTATTTTTAGTGGATAATGCCCACTCATAACACACCTGAATACTATTAGCATCGCAGGGAAATAAGGCATAAACGTTACCGTTACGCATCATACTTGCAAAATAGTTCTCAACTTCAGGACGTTGGTGAGTCCAACCATTGCGCCCTTGCTCTAATGCTCCGGCGGTGAATAAAGTAATGGTAGAAGGGGTTGGTCTTCTCAACTCTGTCATTGCTTGAGTTACGGTTTGCCAAATGGGTAAGCCATTAATAACAAATGACTCGTAAGAACACCATAAAGTACGCGCCCCAAATAAAGCTAAACCTACAGCTAAACCAGCGCAAGCATCTTCGCTTAAAGGTTCATATACTTGACCTCCCGGGCCTTGATAGTATATCTCATCAACGGTGGGATGAAGGATTTTTAAGCCCACGTTAATATTATTAATCCCTGAAGCAGCGTTACCGTCAGCATTAGTAACCACAAAATTGGGGTCTTTTTTGCCTACATGAACCACTAATTCACCCATGGCAGTGGTGGCAACTTTTTTATCACCTTTAACTTCATATTCAGTTAAGGGTAATTCTCCTAATTCTGGTAAGGCTAACTCTTTTTCGGTGACAACATGATGGGAAGCTGGGCCTCCTCCTGCACGCTCCCAGTTAGTTCTAACTAATTCCCAAGCATGGGGAGATAAGGCCAGATTTTTTAATGCTCCGATAATTTCTTCGTTATCGAGGGTGTGATGGGCGTATAAGTTATGAGATTTTGAACCCCGTGCGTGAACTCCTGCACCTTTGAGTTGTTTAATAATTAAGACAGTTAGTTTGCCTCCTAATGCAGATTTGGCTGCTTCGTCAGTGGCTTCTAATACTGCTTGGGTAAAGTTCATGCGCCCTTCAAAGCTAAACTCAGTGCTATCAACGTATTCTCCGGGCTGGTTGGCATCGTCAAAGTCTTTAGCATTAACGAGGATGACTTCTTGGAAACCGTTACCTTCCCAATATTTAATCATTTCTTCGTTGGATTTGGTGGATACCATGCTGTGGTGTTCTTGGGAGTAACCATTCCAAACTAAAATGGGTAGGAAGTTGGTAACTTCAGGATAAGCAGTGTGGAAGTGACCAAAGCTGCTCATAATATAGGGTTCACCGAGTCCACCGTCACCGATGGTTACGGGAAATAACACATCTGGATGTAGTTTAGCACCTGCCATGGCGAAATGTTGGCCTTGTCCGAGAGGCCCTGCGGGGTTAAGAAGTCCGGGAATTTGTCCAGAAAGATGTCCTAAAAGTCCGTGCATTTCCCGAAAACGCTCTCTCATCTCCTGTACGGTTTTAATGCCCATGTCTTCAAGGGAGCGATCGAGGAACATATTACTATAAAATCCGGGGGCATGGTGGCCAACTTCGGTAATTATGTTTTTATGACCAAGCATGACTAGAGAGGCAATACCTTCGGCAACACTGGCAAAACCGCCCGGATGTCCTGATGCTTTGGATGCGGTTACTTGTAGGATTAAGTAGCGTAAGGCATCAGCAGCAAGCATGGTTTGGTAAACGGCATTTTTATCTGTGGGAGAGGATATAGCTTTTAATCCTTCTTGGATAACTGCTTCTTTACCGTATAGTTCTAAACCTGGTGATTCTTCTGAAAAATATTGAATACCTTGGCAAAATGCAGGAATTGCGCTGGTTGTTGTCATTTTTTATTTACCTCTCAAGAGTTTTAGGAGCATATTTATTAATATTACATTTTGCTGGCCTTTTACTATGATTATGTTAGTAATTAAATATTTTATTGATGATATTATTATTTTTTACTATAGATAATTATCTATGATTTTTGGTGGTATTTTTTTATAGATAATTTGCTGGTTTATTTTTGCCGTTTTTTTATGAACCGCAGAGGATGCAGAGCGGTTGAGGGATGTGGAGGAAAGAAGAGAGAGAGAATTTTTGACGAGGTATTTAGTAGGATTACTATATAGTGATTGTTCTTGATATTATTTTTGTTATGAGTAAGTTATGGAGATTATTAATATAGGCGATGATGATATAATTAAGACAGGAAATGAATTAATTAAGGGATGGAATTTTAAAAATAAAGTATTTCTTAATGAAGTAAAGAAAATTCCGTTAACATTAGTGAAAACTGATTATCCTATATATATTGATAATTATCTAGAAAGTAAAACTTCTGGGAGTAAGAGAATTTTGTTAATGCCAACTTTGAATTGGAGTAAGGAGAAAACAAAAATAATATTTTAAAAAATGTAAATTTCTTCAGCCTAATTTTCCCCATTGGAAAAATATCGAAATCCTTATAATTTTTGATATTTTTTTGATAGATATTTTAACAAATGAAAATACACGAAGTTCAATTATTGATAAGAGTAATCCATCTTTGTTTGAAGATATTAATCTAGATTTATATTTAAGTAATATGGAGATTATCAGTTATTCTAATTTTTTAGAAGATATAAAGATTGTATTTAGATATATTATGAATACAGTTTATTCATCATCTCCAAGAAAACAAAATTTAGTTATAAAAAATGATAATCAACTAAACGATCAAGAAATATGGTCAGAGATACTAGAAGATGAAGATGATTGTGAATTATTAAAGTTGCGGACAAAAAGATAATTTAACTGTCGATTATATAATTCCTTTATTTCAAGGAGGAAGTAATGATATGAGTAATTTACAAACTCTTTGTCTTAAATGTAATAGCAAAAAAAACATTACCTCGACCCACGATTTAAGCGTTATTTTAGTTAAAATATTAAATATAAATAATTTGATTTAGCAAATATGACTATGAATAAATTACCCGAAGGGCCAAATACTCATGGATTAATACAATTAATGAGATGGATACTCGATCCTTTGGGATATATGGAAGAGTGTTTTAAATGTTATGGAGATGTATTTACTTTAAAACTAACAAACTTTAATCCTTTTGTTTTAATTTGTCATCCTCAAGGTATTCAAGAAATATTTGCGATAGACACAAAAAAATTTGATTCAGGTAAAACAAATGGTATTGCTAGGCCATTAGTTGGAGATAATTCTCTTATTTTATTAGATGGCGATCGCCATAAGCAACAACGCAAATTACTTACTCCTCCTTTTCACGGAGAAAGAATGTTTTCCTACGGTGAAACTATTTGCGAAATTAGTAAAAATACTATAAAAAAATTAGAAATAAATCAGAGTTTTGAAGTCCGTAATACTATGCAGTCTATTACTTTAGAGGTGATTATTCAAGCAGTATTTGGTTTAAAAGAAGGAGAAAGATATGAACAAATTAAACCTCTCCTTGCTGCATTATTAAATATGACTGATTCTCCTATAAGTTCTAGTCTTTTATTCTTCAATTTCTTACAAACAGATTTAGGATCATGGAGTCCTTGGGGTAAATTTATTCGACGCAGAAAAAAGATTTATCAATTATTACAAGATGAGATTAATGAAAGAAGAGAAAACAATAATTTCGGTGAAGATATTCTCAGTTTAATGATGTCAGCAACCGATGAAAATGGTCAAGGGATGACTGATGCAGAATTGTGCGATGAGTTAATGACTTTATTAGCTGCTGGTCATGAAACTACTGCTACCTCTTTAACTTGGGCTTTTTATTGGATTCATTATTTACCAGAAGTTAAAGAAAAAGTTTTACAAGAACTAGATAATTTGGGAGAAAATTATACTCCAATGGATTTATTTCGATTACCATATTTGACAGCAGTTTGTCAAGAAAGTTTGCGAATGTATCCAGTAGTTCCTATTAGTTTTCCTCGTATTAGTAAAGAACCTGTAGAAATTATGGGACATCAATTTGATGAGAATACAATGTTAATGCCCTGTACTTATTTAATTCATCATCGTGAAGATTTATATACTAATTCCTATCAATTTAAACCGGAAAGATTTATAGAAAAACAATATCCGGGTAATGAATTTATGCCTTTTGGCGGTGGCAACAGACGTTGTATCGGTTATGCTTTAGCAATGTTTGAAATGAAGTTGGTTTTAGCTACTATTTTATCTGAATACCAATTAGATTTAGTTACAAGAAAAGCAATAAAACCAGCTAGAAGGGGCTTAACTATCGCTCCGGGTAAGGCAGTAAATATGCTTCTAAAAGGAAAAAGGATGAAACCTAAAAAAACTAATAAGGAGTTAGAAATTTTAAATAATTAGAGTTATATGTAGTTTTATATATTACTTATAAAAATTGTAAATTAGGTATTTTTACTTATTTACTCCCCTAATTACTAATAGTAAATTGAGAATGTGAGTCAATTTTGAGTCAATACTGAATCTAATATCTTCGATGTGAGAGTGAAAGTCTCGAAGCAAAAGTGTATTTATGGGGGTGGAGAGACTTGAACTCTCACGAGCTTATAAGGCTCAACGGATTTTAAGTCCGCAGCGTCTACCATTCCGCCACACCCCCGCAGTCAATGATTTTTGACTCAGGTTTTAAACCTACAATTTATAATTAAAGCACAAACTCAAAAATTTTGCAACCCTTTTTGGTAATTTTTTTATAAATAACGATTGTAGCGTTACAATTAAGATGAAAATTAACTGAAATAATTAGCGAATAGGTTTTTACATATGTTGTCTGGATTGCCTTTAGAAACAATTATAGTAGCTGGTTTATATCTGAGCTTAAGTGTAGTGTATTTGTTAGTGATTCCTGCTTTACTATATCTCTATCTTAATTTGCGCTGGTATGTGGCTAGTTCTTGGGAAAGAGCTTTTATGTATTTTTTAGTCTTTTTCTTCTTCCCCGGAATGTTATTAATAAGTCCTTTTCTTAATTTACGTCCTAAACGTCGAGAAGTTTAATTGTTAATAAGCCTGCACAAGCAGGCCGTATTTTTTTATAATTATTGTTAAAAAATTATGCGTAGAATTGATGCGATCGCAGTTGGTATCGGTATTTTTATTGCCGGAGGTTTAATTTATGGAATTTTACAATTATTAGGTTTTGATAGTATTAATGCAGGAATTTGGAGTCAATTCGTATTAACCACAGGTTTAATAATTTGGTTACTTACCTACGTTTTTCGAGTCGGTTCAAAAAATATGACTATTCACCAACAAATGAAGGATTATCAAGATGCTTATCTTCAAAAACGCTTAGAGGAAATGAGTGAAGAAGAAATAGCTCAAATACAAACCGAAATTGAACAAGAAGAGAAGATTTAACCTGCAAAATTATTAACTTGAGAAATCTATGGGACAATTAAAGATTGCTGTTTATAATATAAAAAATTTTTTATGACCTCTGTTTCTCAGTGTTTGCAATCTTTAAAACAAACTGGTAAATGTGCCTTAATTCCTTTTATTACCGCAGGCGATCCTGATTTAGAAACGACTGCTAAAGCTTTAGAAATATTAGATAAAAATGGAGCAGATGTAATTGAATTAGGTGTACCATATTCCGATCCTCTCGCAGATGGGCCTGTAATTCAAGCAGCAGCAACTAGAGCTTTACAAAGGGGAGTTACCTTAGATGATGTCTTAGCTTTAGTTAAAGATGTTTCACCAAAAATCAAAGCTCCAATAATTTTATTTACCTACTATAATCCAGTTTTTTCTAGAGGAGTAGAGAATTTTTTAGATAAAATCGTCAATGCAGGAGTAAAAGGTTTAGTCGTACCTGATTTACCTTTAGAAGAAGCCGAAACCTTACTAAAACCTGCTGCGGCTAAAGGAATCGAAGTAACATTATTAGTTGCGCCTACTAGCCCCATGAGCAGAATTAAAGCAATTGCCCACCAGTCTCAAGGCTTCATTTATCTTGTTAGTGTTACTGGAGTTACAGGTA
Source organism: uncultured bacterium (assembly GCA_964413275.1). Lineage (GTDB taxonomy): Bacteria > Cyanobacteriota > Cyanobacteriia > Cyanobacteriales > JAABRE01 > JAABRE01. The sequence continues at coordinate 22,143 of CAYPSO010000043.1, forward strand.
TGCGTAATACTGTTGCCACTGGAGTAGAAGAATTGATCTCAAATTTGCGATCGGCCACTGATAAACCCATTGGTGTAGGTTTTGGCATTTCTCAACCAGAGCAAGCAGCACAGGTAAAACAATGGGGAGCAGATGCTGTAATTGTTGGTAGTGCTTTTGTTAAGCGTTTGGTGGATGGTACACCAGAATCCGCTTTAAAATCTATTGGTGAGTTTTGTTCCGATCTTAAATTAGCAATTAGGGATTAGCAGTTAGCAATTAGCGGTTAGCTTTCTAAATACTGAATATTAAAACAGTTACTATTGGTACTATCCCCGTCCAAAAATAAATCATTTCTGCTTTTGCTTTATCAACTAATAAACCTATTTTTTCTAATCCTTCTTTGATAGATTCTGTTGCTAATTCTGCTTCATTTTTTACTGAAATAATTTTGCCATTTTTTTCGACAGCTTTAATTACAGATTGTTCTAATAAATTATGTTTATTTAGGAGAGTATTTCTTGTTTTTAAAGTTTGCTTCTTTTTTGATATTTGTAATTGTTTTGTTTCGACTAAATGGGCGATCGCAACTTCTACTGCTCTTTCTGCTCCTGCGGTTAAATAAGCAATTTCATAATCATCTAATTTAGGTTCACTATTTATTTTCTTTAGCTAATCTTTGACTAAAAGGAAATCCAGATTGAGGATCGTCTAAAGAAAACGACTGAATACGTTGATATATTTCTCTTTGTTGCTCATTAATATTAGGGTAATTCATCATAAGTATATGTATTAATAAACCTAGATTAAAATTATTTTTGTGATTTTATGTTGTCATATTCTTATTATTATTGTTCCCATTATTTTTTAAATCATGTTTTAATTTAAGTCTTTTTGTAGCGGTCTCAATAAAAAATTGACAATACTGTTGATAGCCTTCAGGAAAAACTATATTTAAAGTTAAGGGTTCGTCTTTATCTCTCTCATCTAAAGGGGTTTCAATTATTTGTAATTGTCCATTAACTTCAGCAACTTTAACAGCTTTACGGTTTTTAACTTCTCCTTGACTGCTGTCAATATAAACCACAACATTAGGAATATTAAATATTTTTCCTATTTCTTGAACTAAATATAAAAAATTGCGATCGCTTCCACCTCTTTTTACTTCTAATTGACCATTATTTTCAGTCACAGTAGTATTAACTGTATCCCCTACTCCAATGATTAAAGGCATTAATTCTGGATCGAAATTATCTTTAACTAATTGTAATAATTCTGCTATATTTTTCGAGGTTTTTCTGACATTAAAATCTTTACCTAAAGGATATTTACCTGTTTTTTCATAATAATAGCGATTAAGTAAAACTAATACCCCTGCTTCTTTAATTGCACCCTGTAACATAAATTGAAAATCTGTAGTTCCCGAATCATTACCTTGTACGGGGCGCATAATTTCTTGACCATGTTCATCTCTCCCTAAATTAGGTGCATAATGGATAAAAAATGAACCGTTTAAGCCAATATTTTCGGCTTCATTTAATAATTTTTCCATGAGAGATTGCATTTGCTTTTGTAGTGCCAAATATAACTCAGGTTTATTAGTTAAATGGTCATAAAAATAGTTTAAATTTGCGGTAGGAGATGCCATATTATCAAGAACAGAAGCGTTAATACAAGCTTCAATAATTTTGTCATCTAAATCTAAGTTATGAGTAGAGCAAAAAGTTTCTAATGTTTGTTTAATTTTAGCAGGAACAGCAGCTAAAAATTCTAATTCGCCATCGCTTACTCCGGGATGTTCTACATTACCATAACAATCTTGATACTGAACTCCACCTGCTCCTAAACCGGGTAAATATAAACCTTGATTTGTAACATAATTCACATCATTAAATGCTCTTTCAACAATATGTTTAACACCTCGCTTACCAATATGTTCGCCATTAGTTAAAACATAAAAATGTCCGTTTAAAATTTGAACTGCTTTTACATATTCTGGATCGATAATTCTGGTTAAGGGATCTTTAACTAAACCCATACAAACACCATCTAAATCTTGAATAATGAGAATATTTTTTTGTGTACTAATAATCTCAGATAATTCTTGATGATTTAGAGAAAGAGAATATTTATTTAGTTGGTTAAGTGTCATTATTAAAATTACTGATTGCTACAAAAATAGTATAACCTTAGAAAAAACTATACTTAATTTTCTAGTTTACTTTAGGTGAAATTCAGAAAAGGTTTTACCAAATTTCATAACGGTAGTATCGTTAGCGGAGGCGTAACGCACCTCTACTGAAATCTGCTGGGATATTTATTCAGCAAACCCTATATATTTTGGCAATCTTCTATAAAAAGTTCCAAAGCTTGTTTAATTTCTTCGGGAGTTGTGGTAGCAGTACCAAACTGACGCACTACAATACTAGCTGCTAAGTTTCCCAACACTGCTGCTTCCCAAAAAGAAGCGCCCACACATAAACCCAAGGTTAAGGCTGCGACTACAGTATCGCCCGCACCAGTAACATCAAAAACATCGGTACGATTAAAAGCAGGAATATGCCAAGATTTTACTCGATCTTGTTCAAAATAAAAACCGCTCATACCGTCTTCACCTCTGGTAATTAATATTTGTTGAGCTTTTGTCATCTCAAGTAAATCTCGCCCTGCTTGTTGTAAAGATGCTTCATTATTAATGGCATATCCTACCGCTTGCTCTGCTTCAGGCAGATTAGGAGTAAACAAAGTTGCTTTATGGTAGCGAGGTAATTCTTTTTGGGTGTCAACTACTACTCTACTGTGAAATAAAGCCGATGCGATGGCAGGTTGAGTTAATGTGCCATCCCCATAATCGGAGCAAACTACGGCATCAACTGTATTTAATTGACTTTTAATATAATCGGCTAATTGTAATTGTAAGTTTAATTCTGGTAATTCCTCTGATTTGCGATCGATTCTTACTATTTGTTGGGTGACAGACTGGCGAGCATGACCGGATATTCTACTTTTAGTTACAGTAGGACGCTGAAAATCAATTAAAATACCAGTTGTATCTATTCCCGCTTTCTCAAAAATTCCTTTTAAAGCTTCTCCTTGAATATCTTTACCAATAAAACCAGTGGCTTTAACTTTAGCTCCTAAAGTGGCTAAATTATAAATAGCATTAGCACCACCGCCGGGGATTTGTCTAGTATTTTCGTGACGTAAAATTAGCACAGGTGCTTCTCTAGAAAGACGCTCTACTTGCCCTGTAACAAATTCATCTAAAGTTAAATCGCCAATAACCAGAACTTTTGCTTGATGAAAACTATTAATAAGTGATAACAGTCTGGCTTTAGCGTCAATTAATTGATTAATAAATTGTGTCAGTGATTCTTGATTCATTACGGATTTGTCAATTCTGGAATAGGGTTAGGTTTATTTTCAATAGTAAAAGTAGGTCGTCCATTATTAT
>CAYPSO010000043.1:25675-37170 GCA_964413275.1 uncultured bacterium
TCTGGAATAGGGTTAGGTTTATTTTCAATAGTAAAAGTAGGTCGTCCATTATTATCAGAAGATGAGTTATTTCTAGGCTTAGTTAACTCAGGAATAGGATCATTCAAAGGTTTTGATTCTTCTGGTTTTTTATCTTCAGTAGGAATATTAACGGGATTAGGTTGAGGTTTTTTCTCCTCAGTAGGAGTATTAACTGGATTAGGTTGAGGTTTTTTATCTTCAGTAGGGGTATTAACGGGATTAGGTTGAGGTTTCTTATCTTCAGTAGGGGTATTTGGTTGAACGGGTTTTTTTACAGATTCAGGAACTTCATCTAATATAGGAGGTACAGAAGAAGGGCTTGTTGGTTTTTTATTATTTGTCGGAATTTGATCGGGACAAATATCCTGATTATAGGCAAAGTCAACGGTAACTAAATAATGTAGAGGTTTGCCAGTATCATTGTTAAATTTATTAGAAGAAATATCTTGACGGGAATTGCGATCAAAAATAGGATAACCTGCACTTTTAATTAATTGTGAATTAGTAGCCACACCTTGAGCATCGACTGTTACCCCGTAAGTGCTACTACCTTCTAGTTTTTTCAGACAAGCATCTTTAGGATATTTACCTTTAATGGTTAATTTTTCGGGTTTTGTTTGATTAGTCGTGACTAACCAATTGAGATAATTATCATTTCCTTCTTTATCGCTGGTATTAGTTTTATTTTCTTCTAACGCTTCTGCCCTTTGTTGAATTTCGGCTAGGACATTTTGACGACGTATTGCTAATAAATCTTTTTCTGAAGTAGGTTTATTGTCCGATGAAGATTGAGAAGAATTTATTTCCTCTGGATTAATTACAATTTTTTGTTGACCATCAGAAGGTAAAAGAGGAAATTCTCTGTTTTCCACTGGATTTGGTGTAGTTGCTGTATTTGAATCAGATTGATTATTATCTTCTGCTTGTGGATTTTGGCTAATTTGAGGAGCAGAAAATTCTTTTAAAATATCATTAGCACTACGAATTTCAATGGAATCAATGTCAATATCAAGCTCACTCTCTAATTGTCTTTGAATTTCTAATTGTTTCTTAAGCTCTTGAAGATCGTCTTTTCGAGGAATCGCAGGAGTGCGAGTAGAATTATCTAATTTCGTTTCTAATGGTGGTGGAATAAGGGGAGGAGGAACAATTTCATCAGGAGATAATTGTTCAACGGGAGGTAAATTTTCTGGCTCTAAGGGATTAATCTGTGGAATTGCATCAGGTAAAGGCGAAGGCAAAAAGACAGAAGCATCAGGAAGTGGAGGCGGAGGTGCAGGAATAGTATCAAAGGGCAATTTAATTGCTGTCTGTAGTAATGGAATATTAGAAAGAGGAGTATTAGGAAATTCTGGTATTTGTAACGGGGGTGGTGACAAATCAGGAAGACGTACTGCTTCGGCTTCATTTAATTGTATTGTTCTAATGGGCGTACTCTTGATTTCTTTTTTTTCGACAGAAAACAAGGGAATATCAGAAAAGGTAAATAATAAACCATGAAATCCCACAGAAGCAATAATAGCTATGATTGTGCCAGTTGATATTTTGTTATTAGGAAAAGGGGAAGTTATAGATAAATCAGACATATCCTAAAATTTTCGTTCACGCCGAAAAAAATTACCACTTATTCATTCTAGACGGTGAATACAGTTTTTGAGTTTCTTGAATTATCAAGGTTTTGAATTTATTCAGTAAACTCCATTTAGTTATTGTTAATTTCTTGGACAGGAGCGGGTACAACTGGCGGTTTTAAAAGTTGTTGCCAACCAGAGATTTGATTTCTAGCTGTTTGATAAGCAGCCGTGCCTGAAGGTACTTTTTCAGCAACCGCAATTGCTTCTTCTAAGGAAGACCTAGATTTCATTTCAGCTATTTTTAAAATTTGATAACTCCAATTATTAATTGCTTCGATACTTTCCTTTTTTACCTGAGTAGAAGATGGTACTTTTCTGGCAACAGCAATAGCTTGGCTTAAAGCATCAGGAGTACCCCGACGAGCAAGATTAGCTGCTTCCTTAAAGCTTATACGTCCTTGGTTTTCTAGTTGCTGATTTTCCCAACCTCTAATCTTTTGCCTAGTTTCACGATAAGCTCCACTACTAGAAGGAATATTTTGAGCAATGGTAATAGCTTGAGCAAGAGAACGACTAGCCTGAGAATCAGCATATCTCAAAACTTGATAACTCCAGTCATTCATGACAATGATACCATCATTACTAGCCCTAGTATTCGAGGGAATTTGGTTAACAATTCTTATAGCTTGAATTAAAGCATCAAGACTACCCTGGGAGGCAACGGATTTGGCTTCCTGTAATAATTTATTACCTTTAATTTCTTGTTGCCAATCTCTAATTTTTTGCTGTGCTTCACCATAAAGAGCTCTTCCCGATTGAATTTGTTGGGCAGTTTGGATCGCTCCTGATAAATTATTAGTGTTGGCTAAATTTGTTGCTCGATCTAAAATTGGTTGATCTTCTTGTCTTTGAATGGTACTTCGCCATTGAGCAATATGTCTCTGGGCTTCGGGATAAAGAACTCGACCTTGACTAATTAAACTAGCTTGAGCGATCGCTTCTTGTAAAATTTGAGCATCACTGCTAACTCCTAATTGTTTTGCTCGATCTAAAATTGGTTGATCTTCTATAACTTGGATATTGTCTCGCCAGTCTTTGACATATTTTTGAGCTTCTTGATAGCGAGGATTATATTGAGGAATTAATTGGGCTTCTGCAATGGCTGAAACTAAACTAGCCACTGTGCCAAATTGTGCTAACTGTCTAGCTCTAGTAATATGAGTAACATCATCTTTTTCTTTTTGCCAAAGGGTAATTAAAGATTTTGCCTTTTCATAAAGAGGACTAGCTTCAGGAATATCTTGAGCTTGGATAAGGGCAGTTTGCAAACCATCCATTGTCCCTAAAGATGCGGCGATACCGGCTTTTGCTAATTGACTCCAAGCACCAACTTCAGCTTGTATATTTAGATTTAAGGGAATTTTATTGGCTATATCTAGTAATTCCTGCCATTTTTCCTGAGCAATAAGCTCTTCTCCTATAGTCTTAAGCTTATTTTCTATTTCAATAACTAATTTTTGTGACTCTTGATAGGCATAACTTGAGGAAGGAATTTGTTGTGTTTCCTTTAATGCTTTCAGCAGATTATCTACTCCGCTTTGTCGTACTAATAAATAGGCATTATCCAATTTGCTACTTTCTTCTCTAGCTACTTGAATAGTATTTACGGCTTCTTGATACTTTTGAGTTGCCCAATATTCGTTATCCACATAAGTCAATTTAACCGCTTCTCTAAAAGCTTGATTCCAGTTACTTTGCCTTAATTCTCGATCTACTAAATTATAGGTTGTTTCAGCTTCTGACCAAATAGTTTGCCATTGTTCTATTTTATCTGCTACTAATTCATAGGCTTGTAAATGATCGGGAATTTTTTTGGCTATGGCGATGGCTTCATCTAATTTTCCTGCTTGAAATTTCTCCTCACCTAACTTTAAAAATTCTGCTGCCCATTCTTCTACAGAAGCATCAATTTGACTTCTTAAAGGATGATCTGAGGATAAGTTAGATACAAGCTTGATAGCTTCTAAAAGACCATCTGCTGTTCTTTCATCGGCTTTTAATTCAGCACAATATAAACGTTGAGATGCTGAAGCTAAAGGCCAAAATACTGTATTACAGTTAGCGGATTTTGGTAATTTTAATAATATTGATGTGGCTACTAAACCAATAGCACCGGAAACGAATACTAATAAAAATGCCCATATATACCAACCAAATAAAGGTTTTTTGGCAGTTTCTTTCATGGGCTGTGGTAAAGAGATGTCAATAATTGGTTCTTCTGCTTGCATACACTTAATAACCGATTGCTTAATATCTTTAAAAACAAGAGGATGAGTTAGATGAAGAGCAATCTCGATTCTGATTGCCAACTTTCGCTTAAAACAGATTATAAACTGTTAAGTTAAACGTTCTATTGTAATCTAACTGCTCCGAGATTTGTTTTTGCTTTAATTGATAACTCATCCTCAAGTCTCCTATTAGCTTTTTCCTCAGCTTGATTGAGCTTGTAGCTCAACAATCAATTCTCTAAGGTGGTCACTATTAGCTTGGTAAATTTCACCACAGAATTGACAAGTAGCCTCAGCACCATCATCTTTTTCAATCATATCTTGAAGTTCTACCGATCCCAACATTTTTAATGCTCCTAAAACCCGATTGAAGGAACAACTACAATCAAAACGCAGCATTTGAATGTCTGGGAATATCTCCAAGCACAAATCTCCTAATACTTCTTGTAACATATCTGGTAAGCTTTTGCCGGCACGCAACATATTAGTAAAGCTTTGTAAAGAAGAAACTCTTTCCTCTAAAAGTTGGACTAGCTTTTCATCTCTTGCGGCTTTTGGTAACACCTGTAATAACAATCCTCCTGAAGCAATTACCCCTGTTTGATCGACAAATACCCCTACGAGTAAAGCGGATGGAGTTTGTTCGGAAGTAACTAAATAATTAGCAACATCGTCACCAATTTCACCAGATACTAACTCGACTGTACTTGAATAAGGATAGCCATAGCCGATGTCTCGCACCACATAAAGATAGCCTTGTTTACCAATAGCTCCACCTACGTCTAATTTTCCTTGACTATTAGGTGGTAATTCTACTTCTGGGTTGCTGACATAACCCCTAACAGTACCATCTAAACCCGCATCTACGAGTAAACCCCCTAAAGGGCCATCACCTTTAATCCGAATATTAACTCTTGCTCCTTCTTTTTTCATACTGGAAACCAGTAATAAGCCAGAAGACATGGCACGACCTAAAGCTGCTGTTGCTACATATTAACCTAAATTAAGAAGTCACCTTCCTAACTCGGCTGCAAAACCGAACGTGAAAGTTTCCCTTCATTCGGCTCCTCGTTAACTTAGCTTGATTTACAAGTACCTCTATTACTATATTTTCTCAGCATATTATTACTTTCTGCATCGGAAAATACCCAGCGATTTTTACCAATTTGATGCCAATATTTATGCACCCAGTAAGGTTGATATTTTCCCTGAATTTTTACTGCTTTTTGATTAGAATGTCTCCTCTTACACCACCTTTTTAATTTAGACCAAATTAAGCAGTCCATTTTCCGAAAAAAACCTTTACTGTTAACACAACTACATTGTTTTAGCCATTTATTGATTTTAGTATTAAGCATTTTAATTAATTCTGCTTGGGTGGCTGTTTTGTTTCTCTTAATACATTCGGCAATATTTTGATAATGTTTTTTGACATTATTTTTACTAGGCTCAATTACTACGACAAGTTTGTTATTTTTTGGATATTGTTTTATTTTAAATCCGGCAAATTCTGCTTGACAGTAATTAATTTTTATTTCTACTTTTTGACTTATTTTTTTGACAATTTGGGTAATTTTTTCAGCGTAATTTTCAATTACTTGTTTATCTTGATGCCAAATTATTATTTCCGATCCACATTGACTTAACTCTAAATCTGAGTTTGCTTGAGTTCTTAAATATTTTTCTAGGTCAGAAAATATGATATTTGTTAATATTTTTTTGCTCAATAAACTTTGATTTAATATTTTTCTAAGACATTTTTTGATCCAAGAAATATTATTAATTTTGGCTAAAATAATTTCTGAGTTAGCTTGACAATGATCGTCGTCAATTTTTAACTGCAAAAAGTAGTGATATTGATTGTTAATTGAGCTTTTTATTTTGCTAATTGCTCGATTGTTTGATAATCTTGGCTGACAAGGAATTGTCATTGCAATTAATTCTTGGGCTACTCGATCGCAAATTGGATGAGATGAATTATTTTTAAATAAATTTTCTGCTAGTTCCCATAAATTTAGATCGTATAGCTTTTTTCTTGAATAAGATTTAACTACATTTTGCACTGCCCAACATTTTGCATACCAAGATTTTAAGAGTATTTTTTGTAGTTGTTTAGTTTTGGTATTATCGCCAGATAAAGAGGCTTTGTAGATACGTTTTTGCAACTTATAGACAAAATTTTTAATTTTTTCCCAAGGTAAATTATCCCATTGAGAGTTAATTTTATCTATCCATACTATACTGTTATTTTTTACAGTTCCCGTCATATTAATTGCTACTTAGTCATCTACAACATAGTTAACGTGCGCCTTTTTGCTTCCAATTTTCATTACAAAAATCAGTCTTGCTTCAGACGCAATCTTTCCTGTAATAAGTCCTATTAGCTGTTAGCTGTTAGCGATTAGCTTTTAGCGAATAACTATTAACTATTAACTAAATTTCAATAGAGTTTACGTCTTGGTTGACTACTTGAAAAAGTTTAAATTTTTCAAGAAACTTATTACAGTTCCCCCGTTCCCAATTAGCTTAGGTTTCTGTCTTTAGGTTCTGTCTATCCGCCGGAGCCATATTGGGTACAAAAACATGATTATCCTACTCATATTACTTGACTCAGGAAATTTTCCTAGTTGGGTAACAACCTTTTTTCCCAACCCCATAATCTTGACGACGGTTTCGATAACAGTTCACTTTCGTTAACCATAGAACAGCTACTAGCAGGTATCCACTTTTAAGGTTAAGCTTTGTTTCCTACATTTCTTCCCGCTTCATCAGCTTGATAACCAATCTTACCAATGGGGAAGTGTTGTCACTCTTGTACCTAGAGGGTTGGACTTGTTCAGCAAATTTTCTGAGCGCACCAACAAGCTAATTGAGTTTTCTAGTTGAGGCTAATCCTCTGCTTTAAGCAGTTTATAACCAACGGGTCGCACAGGATAGTTTATGGCGTTGTCTTGCACATTCTGTTAAACGAGTTGTAATTACCCCTACGGCTCTGATTCCTCCTTCTGCCGCCGTTGCTCTAATTAATCGATCGCTCATGAATCTCCTTATGATAATGTTGCAATATATTAAATTATATTAACTTTTTGTATTAATTTGTCTGTATTTTGACATAAAAAACAAATTAAGCTTAATTGTTCAGCAATGATAAAATGGTACAAGATAGTGAATAATGAATAGTGCATAGTTGAATAATAACTATTAACTATATCTTGAATTCTAAACTCCTCAATTAATATTTTTTTAGTTTAATAATAAATAATAGGTTAAGTAACTGATGAAGGATATAAATGAATTATTTAAAAACAAGTCAATTATTAATAGTGAAAACCTTTTTTATGTAGGTTTAGGATGGTCGATATTTGCTTTATTATTTTTTCTTTTATATAGCGTACCAGAACCCGGACAAGAAACATCATCATGGTATTTAAAAGGAACTTATATATGGGAGATGGTTCCCTTTTTAGTCGCTGCTATCTTATGTTTTAGAAATTGGTTAACCCCCAATATTGCCAGTGGTAAAAAGGTATGGCAACTTATGGGCATAGGAATGATTTTATTTTTTATTGGGGATGTATTTTTTGGTATTTGGGAATTATTTTTTGGTCTTGAACCGGATGTATCCCCTGCGGATTTTTTTTATTTAGGATTTTATATATTTGTAGGTTGGGGAATTGTACTGGCGGTATTGCCTCGTCGTTTAAACTTGTCTAAAATTCAATTAACTGTTATTGGATCGATCGGTTTTTTAGGTATTTTATTAGCAATTTGGATTAATATATTTTTGCCAACAGATGTGGGAGAAGTTACAGAAACAATTACCAATGCGGATATACCTAGTTGGCTCGTCGGATTAAATAGTTTTCTTAGGAACTTTAGTGGTGTATTTAGTTTTTTATATATTATTTTCGATCTGGTTTTTTTAATTTTAGCTTCTGCTTTATTGTTAGCATTTTGGGGAGGAAAATTTTCTGAATCTTGGCGGATGATTGCGGCAGCGAGTTTTTGTTTATATGTTGCAGATATGTCGGTTCATTATGCTGATGCAACGGCAACTTTTTATGAAAGTGGTAATTTACTCGAAGTATGTTTTGTTTTCAGTGGAGTTTTATTTGCTCTTGGTGCGGTAAGAGAATACGATTTATCCTTAAGTAGTCGTTCTCATCGAAGCAGGCGTAAGAAATCTTCAGGAGTATAGGTGCTAAACCTCTCCACAGCTTGAGAAATGCTGCACATAACGGACTAATAACTAATAACCAATAACTAATAACTCACATGACCTCAAATGTTAAACATAGCGATTTAATACAAATTGTACGCAGTCAACTACACATATTACTAGAACAAGGAAATTTAAACGGTGCAAAAGCTTTACTTGTACCAGTACAGCCAGTGGATATTGCTGAGGCCATTGAAGGTTTACCAGAATCTATGCAGGTAATTGCTTTTAGATTGTTATCTAAGGCTGAGGCCATTGAAGTTTACGAACATTTAGATTCTGCAGTACAACAAGCATTAATTGAAGAATTTAAACGTCAAGAAGTAATAGACATTGTTGATAAAATGTCTCCTGACGATCGAGTTAGATTATTTGATGAGTTACCCGCTAAAATTGTTAGTCGTTTACTCGCTCAACTCAGCCCTGAAGAAAGAGCTGCTACTAATTTACTGTTAGGGTACGAAGAGGACACAGCCGGGCGAATTATGACCCCAGAATATATCTCTCTTAAGGAGACTTTAACCGTCACTCAAACCCTTGAGAGAATTCGTAGTTTAGCTCATATTTCCGAAATTATTTATTATTTATATGTCACAGATGCCTCAAGAGGTTTAAAAGGTATTGTTTCTCTAAGAGATTTAGTAGTATCTGCTGCTGATAAAACCTTAGGGGAAATCATGACGAAAGATGTGGTATCTGTGAATACTGAAACAGATCAAGAAGAAGTTGCTCGCCTAATTCAACGTTACGATCTCTTAGCTTTGCCGGTGGTAGATAGGGAAGAAAGATTAGTGGGAGTAGTAACTGTTGATGACATCCTTGATATTTTAGAAAAGGAAGCTACAGAAGATATTTATGCTTTAGGGGGGGTGCAATCTGAGGGTGATAATTATTTCCAAACTAATTTATGGACTGTTGCCCGTCGGCGAGTAATGTGGTTATTTGTTTTATTAATTACCAACACCATGACTGCTAAAATTATTGATTCTCAACAGGATATTTTACAGAAAGTAGTAGTTTTAGCCGCTTTTATTCCCATGCTTACGGGTACTGGTGGTAATGTGGGGGCACAGTCTTCTACGGTGGTAATTCGTGGTTTAAATACTAATGAAATTAAAGATTTAGGCCCAGGACAAGTAGTTTTTCGAGAAGCTTTAGCCGGATTGTTATTAGGAGTAATTTTAGGTACAGTGGCAACTGTATGGGCTTTTTGGTTACAGGGTAATTTTTGGGTAGCTTTAGCGGTAGGAATGAGTTTAGTGGCAATCGCTCTTTTAGCTTCAGTAGCTGGTTCTGGTCTTCCTTTTATTTTTAGGTCTTTTGGTTTAGATCCAGCCCTGATGTCAGCACCTTTTATTACCACAGCAGTTGATGTTTTAGGGGTTTTAATTTATTTTTATATTGCCAGAGTAGTCTTAGCAATCTAATTAGGGTTTGCGCTCATAAATTTTTTGCTGGAGGACAGAATGGAGAAATTAGAATAAAGCTAAAAGCTAACCGCTAACCGCTATCACTAACAATCAATGACTGATATTTTTTATTGGCTAACTATAGCTGAATATCTATGTGTAATAATTACTTTAATTACTTTGGTAATTGCCACAGTTACAGGGAAATTATTTATGCCCCTGTTATTTTTAACTATTACCGTATTACTTAATTTAATTAATCGTTTAACTACTAATAAGCGTAACCGTTTGCGGACAAATACAATCTTAAAAAAATTACATAATCGAGTTGAAAACCTAGAAGGGAAAATAGATAGAAAAGAAATTATTGTGCCTCCACCGCCCTTAAATTCTTCTGACACATCTCCAGAAATAATTGCATCTTATCAAGAATATTTGGGTAGTATAGAAAAGTCTTTAACTAACTTAATTCAATATATTAATCATTCTGCCATAGTTCCTCGAATAGAATATCTCGAACAAGTAATTAAAGAGATGCGCTCTGGGAAAGCAGGGGCTGCGCCCTCGGAACTTAATAATTTAAGTATTAATAAATCAGCCATGTCAGAGCCAACATCAAAACCTCTCACATCTCTACAAACAATACCCCAAGAATCCATACCACCCCATCAAAACTGGCATTGTATCAATACTTTTACAGGTCATAGTCAATCTGTTACAGCTTTAGTATTAAATCCAGATGGTAAATTTTTAGCTAGTGGTGGTTGGGATAAAACCCTAAAAATTTGGTCTTTGAAAGATGGTAAATTACTTGATAGTATTACTGCTCACAAGCAAGCCTTATTAAGCTTAGATTTTACGAATTATAATGGCAGCGAGTCTTTAACCTATTATTTAGCTACAGGTAGTTTCGATCAAACTATTAAATTATGGAATTTAGATAAAAATAAAGAGAAACCTGTTTTACTAACAAATATTAAAACCTTAACTAATCATACTGGTTCTGTTCATGCTTTGGCGATCGCACCCCAACACAAAATTCTCATCAGTGGTAGTTACGATCAAACCCTGAAACAATGGGATTTAGAAACAGGAAAACTCCTATGTAGTTCTTACGATCCTTTAGGGGCAATTTATGCCATTTCTTTACACGAACAAAGGGAATTAATTGCTAGTGCTGGAGGTGACGGCAGTATTAGTATTTGGCAACTTGGAAGCGGAGAAATGTTAAGTTTTCTTGGGGGTAATGTGTCATCAATACAATCTTTGGTAATTAGTCCCGATGGAGAAACTTTAGCCGCAGGTTGTGTAGATGGGAAAATCAGGATTTGGCAACTCGAAGCTAATATTTTTCAATCCAAAATTGAGCCTTTACCTAATCGCATAATTCAAGCCCATTCAGGACAAGTAACTTCTTTGGTATTTACTCCTGATAGTCAAAACTTATTCAGTAGCGGTGCTGATGGTAAAGTTAAAATTTGGCATTTATCTACTTGTCATAATTTAGGAGTATTAACCATTAATGAAAATGAAGATAATAACCATAATAGGGTATTAGCTCTAGCTCTAAGTGCGGATGGAGAATTATTAACCGTTGGTAGTGTAGATGGAAAAATTACTGTCTGGTTAAGAGTTGACCAATCATTGAACATTGACGAGCGAACCCGGTGAGGTTGTCTTGAAGGACGTTCTCTTGGTGAGCCTGCTCATGGCGAGGAAACCTCGCCGAGCTCTCACCGCTCCCTCTCTTGGTCAGCATTCCCTTGCGACTATCGTCGTCGCGGGGTCTGACCGCTTGCTAAGTCGGCTTGCGTCCTTTGATTTGAGGAAACCTCAAAGGCGTTCCGACTTCTTACGGCGGCGCGGGCTTCCTTCGCTTCCTCACCTTGGGAACGCGCGAGTTGAACATTGAACATTACAGATTTCATAATGGTAGTGGACTGTTTCAGTTAAAAGTGTGCATTAGTAGGGTGGGCAATGCCCA
>CAYPSO010000044.1:0-36113 GCA_964413275.1 uncultured bacterium
AAGATACTTGTCGGGTAGCCGACCGGGAAAATAGTTCGATGCCAGGCTTAATCTTCATCACACAAAAGAAAACCCAAACCTTCTAAATTAGTTGAGGCTTGGGTTTTTGCTTAATAACAAATTTTATAAAAAATATATTTTACAAGTAGATAATACCAATTGAAAAAAGTATGGTGTAAATTTTGAATTGACAGGGATTAACAAAAAAAAATTAAAAAAATTACAGCTTTAATCTGTGGAATTTCCTGATGCGATCAATCGCTTTTAATCTATTTTAATATCTACATAGTCATTAGCTAGTCTAACAATGCTAATTGTTTCATAATTAAATTTAACGATAATATCTGAAAACCAAACATTAGTTAAACTCAGGCATTTTTTTTTAGTTATTTGTAAAAACAATAGATAACATAGAAAATAAAATCTAGTAATGAGAGAGTTATTTTATGAATAAAGAACCAAACCATGATGATAATTCAGAAAATTATGAATTGCATCGTAAAAATGAAGAACTACATCGAGAACTTGAACACTTACGTTTACAAGATGAAGAAAGACGGCTAGAAAATGTACAACGTTTATCTACTGTTAATCGTTTTACCCAAGGAATTTATTATTTAGGTGCTGCCTTGGAGATTTTATTAGTTTTACGTTTTCTTTTGCATTTATTGGCTGCTAATACAGAAAATTTGTTTGCCAGTTTTATTTTAGAATTATCTGAACCTTTTGTAATTCCTTTTGCAAACTTATTTAATAATCCTCAAATTGGAGGTAGTGCAGTTTTTGAAATTACTACCCTAGTTGGTATGGCTATTTATGCTTTATTAACTTGGTTAGTAGTACGTTTAATTAAGGTTATTTGGCTATAAACATTAAACATTGATAAAAGCTAACAGCTAATTACTAATCCCTATAACTTAAAATTAAACCATTACTAATAACTATAAATAAAACCAAGGCTGAAGGTATTAGGGGAAACCAACCTGCCTTAAGAATAAATATTCCCCAACAACTTAGATATAAAATGACTAAAATTATTAGTCCACCAATAATAATTAAACGTGCAGAATGTAAACGCCAAATTAGTAAGCTTCCTAAAAAAGACCAGCTAATAATCCAGATAATTTCTCCTAATTCTGGTAAAGACCAAATTAAAGGACGATTATTTAATACTGTACTGAGAATTTGACTAACCATCTGCCCTTGAATTTCTACCCCTGTCATGGTTTCTACTGACCAATTTCCCTGACTATAGGGAGTGCGCCAACGATGATCGTTAAAACTAGGTGCAGTTGTGCCAATCAAAATAATACGGTTTTTAATTAAATTAGGATCGAATTGGTTATTTAATATTTCTATAAGAGTTAAAGTATCGGTAAGTTTTTTTGTAGCACGGTAATTAAGTAAAATTTGGTGTCCACTGGCATTAAGGCGACGGTAGCCTCCTGTATTTGCCTTAATGGTTTTAAATACGGTGTTACCTAATTTTAAATAACCATTATCCGTAATTTCTAGTTCAATGCCTTTGTCAAATAAATAACGAAGGGCTAATTGCACATTAAAAGCATAGGGATTTTTACAGGGAGTAGCATCATCCACAGCTAATAGTTGACGACGCACCGTTTCATCAGCATCGAGTAAAACATTATTAAAACCCTGACGTGCTGGAGGCACTTCTGGAGGGGGAATTGTACCCGGATTGCCGTAATTACAAATTGTAAAAATGCGATCGCCTTGAGCCATTTTTGCGGCTAATTGTTGATATTGCTCACTTACAGGACTTTCACGATAAATATCTAAACCAATCACGGCTGCTTGATATTGTTCTAATTTATTGAATAATTTTTCTAAGGCAGATTCAGATAAAGATGCAGCACCCCTTTCACTAATCGGTTGAGCTTGTATATCTGCTTCGGTAATTTCGACAATTAATAATCTTTCATCTTTTTTCTCTGGAGGGCGTTGAGCCATAAAACGGTCAAAACTTTGTAATTCCCATCCTTGCAATAAGCCTAAGTAACGCAAACTAATTACAAAACTTGCTGTAAGAATACTGGTAAAAATACTTTTTCTGAACGAAATTTGAGGACTATCAGGTTTAATTATTTTTAACTGTTCTTTTAACCAATTTTGATTGAAAACTGTGCGATAAATGCGGTTTTTAACCACTAAGTTACCATCTTGTTGAGCGATTAAACCCGATAAACGCAATTCGAGATGTTCCTGCGTTTTTTGGGCTTTGATTTTACCCTGATGGTAAATTTTCTGGTATAGTTGCAATAGGGTAAGGGTGCAACGGGCATTTCTCAAAATGCGATCGCGAATAGTACGTAAATGTTCTGGTTCGTCTTGAGCTTCCCAATCAGCTACAATGCGTTTTTGCACAATCTCAGCAATGGGTAACTCTGGTTCTTGGGCAACTAACCAACAAAGTTTTTGGGTTAAAAAAGGTTGTCCCCCTGTCCAAGATAATATCTGAGTTATAACTGTTTCAGGATTATTAACTTTACTCTTTAAACCTTCGGCTAAGGGTGCGCTTTCTGCCATTTGAAAACCCTTTAAATCTATGGCACGTCCGACATTAAAAGGGGTAGAATGTCTATCTTGAATGAGTTCTGAGGGTGTGGCAACCCCTAAAAAAACAAAAGTTAATCGTCTATACTGAGGGTAATTAGCTCTACGATCGTAACAAAAACGCAAAAGAGCAAAAAATTCATCGGTAGGAAAACTTAAACTGAGAACACTATCAATTTCATCGATAAAAATTACTATATTTTCCTTAATTTGCTCTAATAAGACTGTATCTATAAATTCTCTTAGTAATTGAATCGGGGAAAGCTCCTCCCTGTCTTTTATCCAATTACGGCGATTAATCCTTAATCCTAAACCACTGATTAACTCTTGAATTATACCGCCATACCACTGTTTAGCCGTAATTTCCTGACTACCAATACCCGTTAACTCTATCTCTGCACAAACAATTCCTTGAGCCATAAGTTTATTCATGGTTTGGATTCTCAAGGAAGATTTACCCATTTGTCGGGCATTAAGTACGTAACAATATTCTCCCGCTAATAAAGCTTTGTAAAGTTCCGAATCTGCCTGTCTCACTACATAGGTTGGCGCATCAGCAGGTAAACTGCCTCCAGCTTGATAATTATAGCTTGGGGGAGGGGACATTTTTAATAGTTCGTGGTTCGTAGTAACTAGCTAAAAGCTAAAAGCTAATTGCTAATTGCTAACAAATAACTATTAACTAATAACTATATTAAACATAACAGGAAGTTCCTTCGAGGCGATCGCTAAAATACTTACGATATAAATCACAACGTGGTTCAGCTTCATTACCAGAAAGCTTAATTAATCCCATACTTTGTAATTGATAAGCAGAAACAGGATCGAGTTTAACAGGATGTTCACAGGAGATAACTTGTTGAAAAGCTGGAATTAATTGAGGACATTCCTGTAAATTTAACCAAAAATCCCGTAAATGACGGCTATAAATTCCCGTATCAGTGGTTGCTTCTGCCAGCATTTGTTTAATATCAAGATTGGGATAATTTTTCAGATGAGTAAATGCTAATTCGAGTAAATAAGGATGTCCTCCCACTAAATCCATTAAAGATTGAATTATCTCCATATTTGGCTTTAATTCCTGTTTTTGAGCTAATTCTTGCACCTGTTCTTGATTAAATTCTACTAAGGTAATGGGTAAACCCACATTAAAAGGAGATTGATTAATATTGAGGCGAATATAAACATCCGTAGCATGAACAATAATTAAACGCATTTGTTGCCAAAGCTTTCTGCTTCTTGCTTTTTCATGCCAAGAACGTAATAAACCAAAAAAATCTTCGTAGATTTCAGGATAGGGAAAGAGCCAATCTACATCATCTAAGCACAAAACTAAAGGACTTTCCGCCGCCACTAAAATATATTCTTCTAAATAAGTCGTACAACTTACTTTAGAGCCGATGCCCTCCTCATCCCAATATTCATCTAATTCGCTAGGTAAACCTAATTGACGGCTGATGTTTGCACAAAACCAACGCAAAAAGCGGTCTAAACTGATAAGATGGGTGTTGCGTTCGGCTAACTTTAAACTTAAATTAATAGTACGAAATTCTTGCTTTTGGGAAATTTGAGCTAAAAGTTTTGTTACTAAAGAAGTTTTTCCCATTAAACTCGGCGCTTTAATCCGAATCAGAGAACCAGCTTGCAGTAAAGTTTCATAACAAATTTTTTCGATGGGAGGACGTTCAACGTAAATTTCATTAAATTGACTAGTTGCTTGTTGCCCAGTTTCAGAGTTTTGAGGTGAAAATTTTACTGTATGAGAATTAAACGAAGAAAGTAAAGAGTTATCGCCATTAGAATACTGTTGTTGCCATCTTCTTAAAGCCTCCTTAAAATTACTTTTCCTTACTTTTTCTCCTAAAGCCTCGCTTAACCCTTTCCATAATTTAGGAGCAACATCTTGACTAATATAGCTGGTAGCATATTGATGTTTTGCTGCAATTAAATCGTAATCGTCTCGCTCCCAAGAGCCTTTTAAAACGATAATTTCTACATCAGTTAAATTTCTCTTGGTGTTGGTAAGTAAGGCCTCATTGGCAATGTTAATGGCTTCTTCAAGATCGAATTTCATTGCTCAAGTTTAATAATTTATAAATTGGTTTTAAAGATAACTACTCATCTGTCTATATATTTTTCAGTATATCAACCATTATCTATTTTTAGGAATTCATGTCAACTAAATTAACCTGAATTAACCTGAATTTTCAGCAATTATCTTGGATAATAATTTCTCAATTTAACTCAACCATTAGCTTGTTAATGGTTACATAATAGAGATAAGCAGTTATCAACTTGCTAAATTTAAAATTTAAGATTGACATAATTTTCATTTTTATTTAATTTAAAAATAAAAATAATTAAACATATAATTATGTAATTTTAAAATAATACAGTTGAAAATCTTGATTTAAAAGATTGTCAATTATATGTTAATATCGTAATAAGTGATCGTAGCAACATTTACTAACAAATGAGAATCTAAACATAAGTCAAGGTTTTGTTTGGCTGTTTGCCCAAGTTTTATAACTTTTATCTAATGGATATTACAGTGATTTTTACACTATAGTTTTTGTGTAATTATTTTTAGGTATTTACTTACTAAAATTAGTATTTTTTTTATAAAAAAGAACAGTTAATAATGATAATTATGGAGGGAAAAAATTATGGCAACTCAAAAAAACATATTCATCACTCAAATATTATTAGTTTTGAGCTTAACCATTCATCAAAATTTTTTACCAAAACTTTTATTAGCTCAAATTACTGCGATCGATATTAGTCAAAATAATTCAACTAAAATTCGCTTTAATCCCCCTCCTTCGCCTCCTAAGCGGGGTACTCCTTTTGCAGAAGAGGGAACTGGAAGTAGGGGAAATTGTCTTTATAAAGAAAATTTACCACCATTAACTCGTTTAGTAGGAAGCTCTAAATTACAATTAACAATCAAAGAACATCCAGAATTTTGGATTTATGTACCTTATACCGAAAAAGAAGCACCTTTAGCCACATTTTCTTTGCAGGATGGGGATGATGAGATTTATAAAACTTCTTTTAAATTATCTGATAATTCAGGAATTATCAAAATCAGTTTACCTAACAATTTACCACCTTTAAAAGTTAATAATAAATATCGCTGGTATGTTGATATAAAGTGTCCTAATGCCAACTCTACTAAAGAATCACCTACACCAGCTTTTTTAACTGGAATTGTAACTAGAGTAATGCCTTCAGATTCTTTAAAAAATGCTTTACAAATAGCATCAAATACAATAGATATAATTGCAGCTTATGCAGAAAATGGTATTTGGTATGACGCTTTTAATGAATTAGCGCAAATGAAACAACAAGAACCCGAAAATCCTGAAATTCAACAGGTTTGGCTCGAATTATTAAGTGATGAAAATGTTAAATTAACAGAAGTTGTGTCTGAACCAATTATTGGTAGCATCAATAAATAAGCTAAAATCAAGTTAATAGTTTATTAATTTAATTTTACTATTGGGTTGAGAAAAATAAACTCATCCCTTTTTTTTATGTCATATAAATTCCACAGAATTTAACTCAATTTTTCTAAATAAATGAAATTTTAAGACTAAATTTATTCCCTAATTTAACCCAATTATTTTAAAAAGTAATAAAGCATAATGAAACTATTAACAAGGAGATTAATTATGAACACTATTACAACTAGAATGGAATCTTTGAAAACCGTACTCAAATCTATGTGGATGAGTGGTGATTACGGGCAAATCGCCAAGCATATTGAAACGGGTGCATTCGAGTTTATCGCTCGCCTTTCCCTAAAACCGGGCGATCGCCTGCTTGATGTGGATTGCGGTAATGGTAATCTGGCGATACCAGCAGCGCGTGCGGGTGCGATCGTAACTGGTGTTGACATCGCCACCAATTTACTCCGACAGGGGCGAAGCCGTTTAAATCTGTAATAGGGTCTTGAGATAGTTTTATGTATGTATTTTCCATGATTTCAGAAGAAAAGATTTTTTCTTCTGTTTTTTTTTAATAGTAACTGACGTTACGCAAAAGGTATTAGGGGTTAGGTGTTAGGTGATTGGGGGATTGAGGAATTAGGGGTTAGGTGTTATCTTCATAATTCATAATTCATAATTCATCCTGACTACTGACTACTACTAAATCAATTATTTCGATTTTGCCTAACATTCAGATAGTAATATGCTATATAAAAAACCTAAATTAATCTGAATATTTCTGAAATATACATTTTTTATATTCCTGATTTTGACTCAACTATTTTTAAAGACAAGGAAACATAATCAAAATATCAATCGAGTTAAATATTATTGTTCTATTTGGACTAATAAAGAATATTAATATTTAACAAAAGTTTTCTAGCAAAAATTCCCAAAAAATATCAACGCAACAAGTTTATATTTACGGATTTTTATTGCTAATTATTTACAACAATAATTTTAAGGAGAAACACAAATGCTTGGTATAATCCCTTCGATTGGGTGAAATGGCTTTCTGAAACGATATCCGACGCATTCGATAAAATAGGAGATGGTTTAAGTTTTGCATTTGAGCAAATAGGCTTAGACTTTGTAGGAGATGGTGCAGATTGGTTAAGCGATCGCATAGGTGAAAAAATTCAAGGGACAATCGATCGGGCCATTAGCTATGTCGAGTCACTTCCTGATAACCTCGAACGAACTGCTGACGATCTTTTTAGCACAGAAATTTATAACAATTTTGGAACATGGTTTGGCAATAACTTAATCAACGCAGCTCAACTAGCAGGAATTCCTGAGATTCTTGAAACAGCCGCAGATTTAATTAAGTTTAATACCCGTGGCCTAACTGATAGAGAAATAGACATTGCCAGAAGCGTCTTCGGTAACTCCATTAATTTAGATTTAGTCCGTATTGACGAATATGCTATCACCGCAAGTGACTCCATTAACGGTGGACGAGCCTATACAACTTTCCACACCATTAATAATTGGGGAGGACTCAGTGATGACGAGCTTATCCACGAATTAACCCATGTTTGGCAGTTTGAAAACTTTGGCGCCGTCTATATACCAAGAGCTTTAGATGCTCAAGGCTCAGATGATGGCTATGACTACGGTGGTGTAAGTGAATTACTTAACCAGATGTCCCAAGGAAAAGGACTTAGTAGCTTTAATTACGAACAACAAGGTCAAATTGTTCAAGATTACTACAAACTCATCCTAGCTGGTATGGCTAATGGTCAATATTCACAAGATTTAGCCATCTATGCCTACTATGTAGATGAAGTTTCTAGCTTATCTCAAAATGAACTAACTCCTCTTATACCCGGTGCGGGAAATGCTCTGGATAATGCGATTAACGGTAACGATGCGATTAACTCCTTGAAAGGTGGAGATGGCAATGATACTCTCTATGGAAATGGCGGAGATGACTATTTTATTATTTTCTAGGAATAAATTAGAACGACAAGTTATTCAAACTACTCCTATTAAACATGAGCAAACTAAATTATCTGCTCAATGGTTATTAGTGGATGAAAAACTACAGTGTCAATGGATTAAGTCTTAGCTAAATGAAATAAAACTTACGATTGTGGTTTAAACTGTGAGTATATTTCAAAACTGATTTAATCATATTAAAAACCTCGTGCAATCGATTGGTCATTCAAGCTTGTTTAAAACAAAGATTAATCAAGTTAACAATTGAAATGACTTATTGTTAATGAGGATTTTACAAAAAAAGCACCTTTTTAGATTTCATGGGAAACAATAATTATTTCATAACATATTGTAGGGGTTGAATATTATTCAACCCCTATATTAATCGTAGTTATACATTTCTCCCCCAATCCCCAATCAAAGCTTGGGGGGCAAAATCATATCTCTATTCAGCAACTCCTATTTTTTATTACCTAATTGGTAGCGATTATTTCTAAAATCACTTTTCAGAAATAAAAAGAAGATAATCCCAAGAGCGAGAAATTAGTTATTACTATAATTTAGAAAAGTCAAAATAATGAATAATATAACAACTGAATTATACTCCTGAATTTAACTCAATATATTTTTTTATTTTCCGAAGATACTTGTGATGTAAAGAAAAAAACTTAGGACTTACGCAATCAAAGATCGCGAAGTTGAGCGGTAATCACCACTCTCTCACTATCTTTACAAACGGCTAAGTGCGTAAATCCCAACAACACACTCTAAGGATCGAGGATGAAAATATATGTTAAATTCTCACAATAGTCAATCTTGGTCACAAGATAGTTTATATATTGAGGACACATCAGAAAACTCTGATTGGTTTGGCTCAAGTTTAATTAGTGGCGATTTTAATAATGATGGCTACGCAGATTTAGCTATAGGTGTTCCGGGTGAAGATATTGGCGATAAATTAGATGCTGGCGGAGTAAATGTTATTTATGGTTCATCCAAAGGTTTAAACTATCTAGGTAATCAATTTTGGTCAGAAGATAATCTTTATACTCGAGTCATTGTTAATACTCCAGTAATTGAGGTATCAAAAGATAATATTTTATCTAAGCCTTTAACTAAAGTTAGAACTTTTCCTTCGTTAGAGATAACAATCGATCCTAAAACTAATAGCACCACAGAATCTTTAACTGCTATAGCTTTGCCCTCCTCTGAAGCCTACGATCAATTTGGTTCTAGTTTAGCTAAAGGAGATTTTAACGGCGATGGTTACGAAGACCTAGTTATTGGCGCACCGGGAGAAGATCTAGATTCTATTATAGACGGTGGAGCAGTTCACATTATTTACGGATCTGCCAACGGTTTAAGTACAGCTAAAAAACAATTTTGGTCTCAAAATAGTCCAGATATTTTGGATGATGCTGAATCCTACGAAGTCTCAACTGATGAGTTTACTTACACTATAGGCGATCGCTTTGGTCATAGTGTTGCCACAGGTGATTTTAACAAAGATGGTTATACAGATTTAATTATCGGCGCTCCCAATGAATCCATTGGCGATGTTCAACAAGCGGGTGCGGTTAACGTCATTTATGGTTCAGTAGATGGCTTAAGTGCGCTTAACAATCAATTTTGGTCACAAGATAGTAAAAAAATTAAGGAAAAATCAGAACAATATGATAACTTTGGTTCTGCTTTAGCTACAGGAGACTTTAACGGTGATGGTTATCAAGATGTTGCCATTGGCGCTCCGGGTGAAACAGTAAACGGAAAAAACGGTGCTGGTGCAGTTAATATCATCTATGGTGGGAAAAACGGTTTAAAAACTGGTAAAAATCAAGTTTGGAGTCAAGATAGTAAAGCAATCAAAGGAGAAGCTCAAGCTTATGAAAGATTTGGTTCAAGTTTAGCTACAGGAGACTTTAACGGTGATGGCTACAGTGATTTAGCAGTTGGTGCACCTGATGAGAAAATTAACGATCAATATTCTGTTGGTGCAGTAAACGTTATTTATGGCTCAGAAAAAGGGCTAACAGCGATTAAGAATAAGATATTTACCCAAAAAATAGGCAATTTACCTAGTGCAGAAGCTTATGAAAGATTTGGCGAAAGTTTAACCGTTGGCGATTTTAATCACGATGGCTATCAAGATGTTGCTATTGGTGTACCGGGAGAAAAAGTTAACGAGCAATACGCTGCTGGTGGAGTTAATATTCTATTTGGCTCGGCTAAAGGTTTAACACCTAAAAAATCAGAATTTTGGTCAGAAGATAGTGATGGTATTCCTGGTAATTCTGAATCTGGTGATAATTTTGGTCGCAGTTTAACCAGTGGAGACTTTGACGGTAACGGTTTAGATGATTTAGCAGTGGGTATTCCCTATCAAGATGGAGGAGTTGGGAATTACGATCACGGTGTTGTTGATGTGATTTACAATAACAATATTGTCGAATTCGATCTTCAATTTGAAACCAACGACCAAAGTATGTGGAATATTGGAGATTCCGCCATTGGTATTAGAGATAATCGCTTTTGGGGTGTTGATTGGGATGAAAGTGGATCAGCTAGTAAATTGGGATTTGGCATTGACGCTTCTACCACAGGTAAAATCGGTTTACAGTCAAATCTCAATGTTAATAGTGGTTCGGTTAATGCTTCTCTACCTGTTGATTTTTGGTTAGATTTACCCGAAAAAGTTACCTCCGGAGAAACCATTACCATTAAATCTGGCTATACTATCGATCCTAATGCCAAATTTTCCACTATCAGCCCTCGTGCTTCCTACTCGTTGGATGTTTTATTTAATATGAGTGGTAAGTTGGAAATAGATACACCAATTCATGATTTCACTCTAGTTAATACTAAGGTAAACGCCAATCAGAATTTACTTAGTCTTAACAACAGTAACTCTGTTTATAAACTCTCAGAAAGTCAACTGAAAGGTTTAGGTAGTTTTAGTTTACATCTTCCTAAAATTAATACCCAAGGTAGCTTTAACGGTACTAACAGTGCAACTGCTCAAGGTGAAGATGAGTTTTTACAAGCTAATCTGGATTTAGATCGAGTTGCTACTACTTTGCTTCAACATGTTGGCATACCAGTACCTCACATGGGGGATAGTTTTAGTTTAGCTGGTGGTTCGGTTAAAGGTAGTTATGACATTATTGATGTAGAACTTGCGGCCGATGTTAATGTTAAGCAACAATTTAACATGAACGTGGATCAGTTAACAGGAGAGTTAATTTTAGAAAATGGCGATCGCCTCAACTTTATCGTAGGTCAAGATTTAACCTTTACTGTACCCGAAGGCATTGGTGATTCGTTGGAAATTGACACTTTGCTTAATATGGATGCAAGTTTCCGCAATCAAACAGGTTTAAGTTATGATGTGGGTCTGGAATTAGATGTACTAAAGGCTCAAGCTAGTGCCAAAATAAATTTACCTTGGCCTATCCCTGATATTAACGGTAGCGTAAGTTTAGGGCCTGTTTATGAAAATAATTTCGATCTATTTAACGGTGATTTATTTAACCTGTATGATAAAACCTTCGATCTTGCAGGTTGGAACTCACAATCTATGAGTTTTAGTATTGATGCAGTTGCATAAGTCTAGATTTTTGTAGTTTTGTGTTTGATAAATAATAATATTTTGTAGGGGTTGAATATCATTTAATCCCTACATTAACTTGTTTATAGCAATTATCAAAAAAATAAACAATCTTAATCTTATTTTTCATGAAAAACCTGAATTTAACTGATTTTTCATAAAATATAAATCTAAATTACTTAAATAAATCCTGAATTTAACTCAACTATTTAATTAAATCATTACATAACCTATTAATAGAAACAAAAAATAGGAAAGAAAACATGAAGACTACCTTACCTCACATTTTAAATCTCAAGAAAGAGTACACTCATCTACCATTTTTTGATTTTTTACGGGATGAAACCTTATCCGCTCGTCAGCGCCTAGAATTTTACCCCTGCATGGCTCCTTTTATCATGAATTTTGGCGATCTAAATAGCTACGTGATGCGCCTAGAGCCAACCTCAGATCCTTATCAAGCGATGGTAAATGAACACTCCTATGAAGACGATCATCATTGGCCGTGGTATTTGGAAGATTTTATTAAATTAGGCTTTGATTACCCCAAAATCTCCCCTACTGAATATCTACATTTATCCTACAGCGATCGCACTAAAGTTAATCGCCTCTTATCTCATAAATTAGCTCATTTGATTTATAGCTCATCTAGCATCGTACGTCTAGCGATTATTGAAGCTATTGAAGAAACTGGCAATGTATTGTTTGAACTGATGAGCAAACTTGCAGAGCAAATTAAAGAAGAAACTGGTGTCGAGTTACGCTACTGTGGGGAATTTCATTTTAGTAAAGAATCTGGTCATGCAATGACAAATGACCATGGCATCATCGCCGAGATAGTTATGGATGAACAAACAACTGCCGAAGCTATTGAAAAAGTCAATTTAGTGTTTGCTTGGTTTACAGAATGGACAGAAGAATTACTAGCTTATGCCAAATTAAACCTGAATAATCCCTATGAGAGACTAAAACATCATTTTCAGAGGGAAATGACTTTGATTTAGCTGAGTTTAACTCATAAGGAATAATAACGATGAATTTAGAAAAGTTAAGTTATCTTATGTATCTTGAACTCCTTAACTTTTCTGTATCGACTTTTAAATTGAAAAATTTTATAAAAGTAATATCAAACAAACAAAGATTCAAGGAGCGAGAACAATGCAATTATCTTATCGTGGCATTAATTACGAAACTCAACCTACTAAATTATCGAGTGTTGTTAACTTAATAGTTGCTAAATATAGAGGAGTAAATTATGCAATTTCTCAGAGGAATATGATTATAAACAAACCAAATAATCATTTAAAATATCGAGGTATTTCTTATCAAACTAATACAATGGTAAATCCTAAAATTATTTTTTCTGCCAATTATAAGTGATAAATATGACTCCAGCTATTGAGAAAAATCATAGAAAAAATTTGAAGTAATTAAAAGATGAAACTAATACCCTCTAAATCAATAAGCTAGAAAAAAATATCTAATTTATGGTTGAGTTAAAGTAAGAATACTCAACCATTGTTTTCTTAGATAACTTATCTGAATTAATCTGAATCATTATCAAAAATAATCCTCAATTTAACTCAATTTTTACGAATTTATTTTATATATATTTGTTATTGTAATCACTTATGAAAGAGTAAATAACAAATGAAAACACCAATGATTCAATTAAATCTCAACTTGATATACCTTTATTAGAACCACTTTCTGATGAAATGATGGAAACAATTTCAGGAGGATTAAGGGCAACAGTCGATGGTGGTTCAACCATTGTCAATCTTGATGAATCTAGATTACTTATGGATATTTTCGCAGGTAATATCAAAGTCACATACAAATAAAGTCCATTTTTTTAATCCAGTTTATGTAATGTAATTTAAGGCTGAGTTAACTAAAATTAACTCAGCTATTTTTGCTGAAAAATTACTCATATCAAAAAAACTCAATCAACCTGAATTTAATCTATTCTGCAACTCCTTATTTTTCCTCAACTATAAAGAAAAATTAAACGGCATAATATTAGACAAAAGAAAAATATTTTTATTTCAAGACATTAATTTAATCTAAATTACCAAACCTTAATTAAAAATTTTATGAGTAAGGGAGTAAATAACCATGAAAGGACGTTATCAAAAACTAATAATTTGGTTAGTATTTGAATTTATTTTACTTTTCTCAGGTTATGATGACATGGCTGATTATAGTGAATTTATTTTCGACAATAAATTTATTGTTAATTGTACTACCTTATGTTCTTCTATTAATCAAATACTAAATATCAATTCTTTAGCTAATAAAACACATAAATATCCTGATTTAATGCAAAGAATTGTAACAGTGTAATAATAGTAATCCTTAATTTGTCTTTAATAGAGTTAAGTTATTATTATTAGAGAGCAATATGTCGATCAAGCTTGATATATTTCCTTGGTTTCAAGTCATTAATAACTCGATCGCTTTTCGTGGTTATATTGCGATCGCAGTAACTTTACCTTTGTCTGTCTTATTTTATCCTACTCCTGTATTGTCCCAAATTACTCCCGATTCCACACTGGGAAATGAAAGTTCGGTTTTAACGCCTAATGTTGAAATTAAAAATTCTAAAGCCGATAGAATTGATGGTGGTGCAGTTAGAGGCGCAAATCTTTTTCATAGTTTCCAAGAATTTAATATTAATACGCAACAAAAAGTTTATTTTAATAATCCTGCCAATATAAATCATATTTTTACTCGGATTACTGGTAATAATAAATCTAATATTGATGGTACATTAGGAGTATTAGGTCAAGCAAATTTATGGTTAATTAATCCCCAGGGAATTATTTTTGGTAAAAATGCTAATTTAGATCTTAAAGGTAGTTTTGTGGCTACTACTGCTGAAAAAATTCAATTTGCTCAACAAGGTTTTTTTAGTGCTACTAATCCTGAAAATCCTTCCCTATTAACCATTAATCCTTCTGCTCTTTTTTTCAATAGAAATATTCCCACATCAATTAGTTATGGATTAACACAAGGTGGACAACAAACAAATAATAACTCTAGTTTAAAATTAGCTAATGGTCAAAGTTTTATTTTCATTAGTAATGATATTTTTCTTAAAAATAGCACAATTAAAACAGAAAATGGACGTATAGAATTAGCAGCAATTGGTGATAATTTAACAGTAGAATTAAATCTTAATAATAATGATATTAGTCTTGATATTCCAGAACTTTGGCAATTAGGTAATATCTCTATTGATAAATCTAATCTTGATGTTAGTGGAGAAGCTGGCGGTATAATTCAACTTTGGGGCGATCGCATTAATTTTAGCGATCAAACTAATCTAAATGCCGATACTTTAGGTAATGAAAATGGTAGAGGTATTAATATTCAAGCTCGACAATTAATTATTGAAGGTGGTTCACAAGTATCAGCTTCTGCTATAGAAAATACTCAGGGCAATAGTGGTGCGGTAAAAGTCAACGCTCTGGAATCAATAGACTTAATTGGTACTGCCAATCCCCAAGATAATCAATCTGGAGGAGGTGGTGGTGGTAATGGTGGTGGTGGTAATGGCGGTGGAGGAGGCGGTAATGGTAATGCAGGAGGAGAAAAACCTAGCAAAATCGCCAGTGATGCTAGAGGAAATGGACAAGCGGGGGGATTAATTCTTAATACGCAAATATTGCGCTTAAAAGATGGCGCTAAAGTTTCTTCTTCTACTATTGATGCTAGTGGTGGTGGCAATATTTTAATTAATGCTTCTGAATCAGTAGAATTAAGCGGTACATCAGGTGTTAGACAACGCCCTAGCGGAATCTCAGTACAAACCAGAGGTGATGGCAAAGCAGGAGATTTAACAATTAATACTAAACGATTATTGGTAGAAAATGGTGCAGAAATTACCGCTTCTACATTAGAACAAGGAGACGGAGGAAATTTAATTATTAATGCGTCTGAGCTAGTAGAGGTAGTGGGTGCGGTGCCAATTAAAAATAGTAATTCTCAAGAAGAAGTCGGCACTACTGAAAATGGCTTATTATCCAGTCGATTAGCCGTAGAAACTGGGCGCCCTCGTAACACTACTGATGTGGGATTGTTAATTGGTACGGGTAATGGAGGCACTTTAAATATTACGACAAATAAATTAAGTGTGCTAGATGGAGCAGAAATTTCTGCTTCTAGTTTTGGTGAAGGTAAGGGAGGAAATCTGATTATTAATGCGTCTGAGTTAGTAGAAGTGAGCGGTACTGGTGAAAATGGACTATTATCAAGCAGATTAGTGGCAGAAACTGGGCGCCCCTTATTATTGCCTTCAGGAGATACTTTATTGGGAACAGGAGACGGGGGAAATTTAACTGTTAATACTAATTTTTTACATATTGAATATGGTGGACAAATAAGTGTGAGTAGTTTAGGTGAAAAATCTGGAATAGCGGGTAATTTAGAAGTGAATGCCGCATCTGTAGAATTAGATAATCAGGGCAAAATTACAGCTACAACTTTAATTGGTAATGGTGGCGATATTACTATTAATACAGAAAATTTGCTTTCGATGCGATCGCAAGCAGAAATTTCCACTAGCGCAGGTAATGAAGAATCGGGGGGAGATGGCGGTAATATTAGCTTAAATTCTCCGTTTATCCTAGCTTTTGAAGCTGATAATCAAATTAGTGCCAATGCTTTTGAAGGTGCAGGAGGTAATATTGACATTGTGACTAATAGTATTTTTGGTTCGCAGTTTCTGAATATTAGTGCATCTTCTGAATTAGGAATTGATGGTACAGTTGCCATTGATATTTTAGAATTAGATCCTATTTCGGGATTAGTGGAATTAGCTTCTAATTTAATTGATACTGATAGCTTAATTGCTCAAAATGCTTGTGCGATCGATACTAATAATAATTCTTTTGCCATTGTTGGAAGAGGTGGTTTGCCTCCAAATCCCTATCAAACTCTTAGTGTTAGTCCTATTTGGGAAGATTGGCGTTTAATAGATAATACTAGAGAAAACAGTAAAACAACTAATCTAAAAAAACAAACAACTTCCATGATTATAGAAGCTCAGGGTTGGGTAATTGCTACTAATGGTAAATTAACTTTAACAACTCAACCTTCAATAATAACTCCCAAAAATTCATGGTTTCCCTATTTTAATTGCTCATCAGGATAGGTAAGAGGTAAGAGGTAAGAGTTAATCACTAAAAGCTAATCGCTAACAGCTAATTGCTAAAAGCTAAAAGCTAATTGCTAAAAGCTAAAAGCTAATCGCTAAAAGCTAACAGCTAACAGCTAACAGCTAATCAAAGCTTTTGTTAAACCTTCTAACGAATATTCTTCTGCTTCTATATCAACTCTTCCTAATAATTCCTCACAGGTTTTAGATGTTTGTGGCCCTATAGAAGCAACTTTAATATTAGCTAATAAATATTTTAGATTTATATCACCTTGAGAAGTTATTAAAGTAAGAAAATTTTTAACTGTTTTTGAACTAGCAAAAGTAACAATATCAATTTTACCTTTTTGTAAATAATCCCAAGCCTGTGGATCAATTTTATTAGGACAACCTGACTCATAGGCAGCTACTTCTATTACTTCTGCTCCACCTTCAGTTAATTCTTTTACCAGTACATCCCTTCCTCCCGTTTCTACCCTAGGAAAAAGTATTTTTTGATTAACTAAATTGTCAGGAAAATTCTCAACTAAAGAGTCAGCTACAAAATTTGGCGGAATAAAATCTGGCTTTAAATTATATTTTTTTAAAATAGCGGCGGTTTTTTTTCCCACTACAGCAATTTTAAGATTGCCTAAAACACGAACATCCTTACCTAAATTATTTAAACGTTCAAAAAAATATTCCACAGCATTAGCTGAAGTTAAAATTAACCAATTAAAATCAGCAATTTGGGTGATCGCATTATCTAATAACTTCCAACTAGAAGGAGGAATTATTTCTAAAGCAGGCATTTCGACGACATTTGCACCTTCTGCCCTTAATAAATCAGCAAAATTACTAGATTGTCCTGCCGAACGAGTAACTAAAACGGTTTTATTATTTAAAGGTAAATTAGAGAGATTATTACTTAAATTCACAACTTCACCAATGACAATAACTGCGGGAGAAAGGGAAATACCCTTAGTTTTATCTAATATATCCGTTAATGTACCTTGCCAAATTTTTTGGTCAGAATGCCCCCCATTTCTAATTATCGCTATGGGAGTTTGAGGAGATTTACCATATTTTTTTAAATAGTTAATAATATCAGCTAAAGTACGGGTAGCCATTAACATAACAATAGTATCAATTCTGGCGATTGCGGACCAATCCAACTTCTCTGGTTCATGGCCACTAAGTACCACAAAACAACTACTTAAATTTTTATCGGTTAGGGGAATACCAGCTAAAGTAGGAGCAGCAAAAGCTGAAGATAACCCCGGAATTACCCTAAAATGACAATTAGCTTCCCTTAATGCCTGTATTTCTTCCTGAGAGCGTCCAAAAATAAAAGGATCGCCGCTTTTAAGTCTAACCACCTGCTTTCCTTGTTGGCAATAATAAACTAATAACTGGTTAATTTTATTTTGAGGAGTGCTAGGTTTTCCTCCTCGTTTGCCAACATCAATTTTTAAACAATCTGAAGGCACTAAATCTAATAATTCAGAATCAATTAGTGCATCTACGATTAATACTTCAGCTAAGGCTAGAATTTCTTGTGCAGCTAGATTCAAATAAGCTTTATTGCCAATACCTGCACCTACTAAATAAACTGTACCAGAACACTTAAACATACTGACATTGGAATAGGATTTATTTTAGGAATGAATGCTACGGTTTATGTAGTAATGGGTATGGTAGTAGTAGGACAGATTTTATATCCATCTGTTTCTAACCATTTTAATAAAGTTCGGCACTTTAATAATAAGGGGTGCGTCTAATAAGATTAATAAGATTATATATGGTGTAATTTGGGAGTAAGCAGCATGGATAGCAATATTATATTAGGTTTCTTGGATGTTACTTGGTTTAGGTTTATCTTATTGACCTTGAAAAACTCAGGATATAGCTTTATTAATGAGTTTAAGCTAGGCCTTATTCATTATCCTAAAAATTATCACAATATTTACTACCACTAAAAATATTGCTATAATCCGAAAGGACACCTCTCTTCACCAATCACACACACACTTTCTTTGGCTTAAATTTATTTATATATAAATGATTAATTATAACATTGTTGATTTTCCTAAAAGGGCAACAGTTAGCCCGATGAAATCCACTAGAAATTCGAGCATAGCCATAGCTGCCAGAGGTGTAGAAATGGTGTATAAATCCGGTGCTGGCTATTATCAAGCCTTAAAAGGTATAGATTTAGATATTCATAAAGGTGACATTCAATTATTAATGGGGCCTTCAGGTTCTGGTAAAACCACCCTTTTGTCAATCTTGGCTGGTATTCTTACTCCCACTTCGGGTAGTGTTCATTTATTAGGTCAAGAAATCACTAATTTATCTAAACAAAAATTAGCTCGTTTTCGACTTGAAAAAATTGGTTTTATCTTTCAGGGATTTAATTTATTTCCTGCTTTAACTGCCTTAGAAAATATTGAACTAGCTTTAAATATTCAGGGGCTTTACGGTAAAAAAGCACGGGAAGAATCCTATTTTTTATTATCTCAAGTAGGCTTAGGTAATAAAGCTCATTCTTTGCCTGGCGATCTTTCTGGTGGACAAAAACAACGAGTTGCCATCGCCCGTGCTTTAACAGGACATCCTCCTTTAATTATGGCAGATGAACCAACCGCCGCCCTTGACTCCCATAGCGGCCATGGGATAACTGAATTATTACGTAAATTAGCTAAAGAAGAAGGTTGTACAGTATTAATGGTGACACACGATCCCCGTATTGTTGATGTTGCCGACCGCATTGTTTATTTGGAAGATGGAATGTTAACTAAAAATCATTATTAATTATCAAGCTTTTAGCAATTAGCGATTAGCTGTTAGCTTTTTCCTCTTTGTGAATACTGACTATTAACTATTAACCAATAACCTGTATAATTCTGATGTGGGAGTCTGCTAGTTGTAATATCCTAGAATTATTCTTCAAAAACAATTTTTTGGATTTCTCATCAGGATTAAATTGTTAATTATTCTTAGATTTAACCATGAGTCCCTACCGAGGTACAGCAAAAAAGAGGTTAATCTTAGAAACCAATCCCACCAACACAATGGTAAAAAACCAAATTCAAAACAACAATTAAGTTAAAAGGATGATAGTGAATGGAATTTTCAATCGCTACACTACTTTCTCATTTTAGTGGTGATAAATTATTAGCAGCCAAGGTTTTAGAAAAAAAACTTGGTTGTGAAGAAGAAGAAACTCAGGCTAAATTAAGTATAGCCATTGATGCCTTAGAAAAAATCGGAGTCTTGCTTAAAGATAGAGGTAAATATCGCCGAGTATATGAAACAGAAGTGGTAGAAGCAAAATTACGCTGTTCGAGTAAAGGATTTTGTTTTGCCATACAAGACGTTGAAGAAGCAGATGATATTTATATTCGGGAAAGTCATCTGAGTAATGCTTGGAATGGCGATCGCGTTTTAGTAAAAATCATTAAAGAAGGAACTCGTCGTCGCTCTCCCGAAGGAGAAGTAAAAGTCATCCTAGAAAGAGCTAATCCTTCCCTCTTAGCCACTGTTAAGCGAGATGATCATACATTTCGGGCTATTCCCTTAGATGATCGACTTTTATTTGAATTAGCCCTCAAGCAAAATGGTGGAAATCTCGAAGCAGCTATAGATCATCTAGTTCATGTTTCCGTGCTTCGTTATCCTTTAGGACAAAATCCCCCCATAGGCAAAGTTACTAAGGTTTTAGGAAGTGATGCAGAGGCAGCAACAGACACAGATATAGTATCCTGTAAACACGATTTACCCCAAGGATTTTCTGAGAAAGTTCTTAATGAATCCAAAAACATCAAAACCAGTTTTACCAAAACAGAAATAAAAAACAGACTGGATTTAAGAAATCTCTTAACCATTGCCATTGAACCAGAAAGAAATACTCAAACAGTCATAGAAAATGCCTTTAGTTTAGAAAAAACAGAATCGGGAGATTGGCAATTTGGTATTCATGTTGTTGATGTCGCCCATTATCTACAAACCGAATCTCATCTAGAAAGAGAAGCCAGAAAAAGAGGTACGGCAGTTTATTTAGGAGATTTAATCTTACCTCTATTACCAGAAAATCTTTTAGATGGCATTGGCTTAGTACCAAAAAAAGATCGTTTAGCCTTTTCAATTTTAATCAATTTCAACGACAAAGGAGAATTATTAGAATACGAAATTGCTCAAAGTGTAATTAATCTCGACACTCAATTAACCTATCAACAAATCCAAAGCTTACTGGGCAGTGAAAAAATAACCGATTCGGAAATGAGTGAAATTGCGACTCGACTCAATAAATTATTCTTTGAAATTAGTCCTCTGATTAAAGCACAAAGGTTACAAAGAGGCGGTTTTGATATTAATTTAGCAGAAGCTCAGGTTAATTATAAAGATGAAGGCAGACTTGGTACAGTTTGTATTTCTTCTTTTTTACCAATTCGTGCCTTATTGACTGAGTTAATAGTTTTTGCTGGTAGATTAATTGCCGAACATCTTAAAGCCTTAGAAGTACCGGGTATTTATTGCACTCAAACCGAACCAGATTTTGAAGAACTTGAAGATTTAATTAAATTAACCAATAATTTAGGGTTGGAATTTCAACTACAATCAGAAGAAGACGTTACCTCTATTGATTATCAAAATCTAAATCGTAGCTTTACAAAATCGCCCTTTGCAAAAGTCTTAAATTACTTATTGTACTCTACCCTAAAGCCAATTAAATACTGTACCCATCCCGCTAGTCATTTTGGTTTAGCCTACGAAGATGGTTATGTTCATTTTATCTCTCCAGCACAACGTCACGCTGACTTATTATTGCAAAGAGTGCTTCAAGCCGTATTTACCCACGGACGCGATCGACGTCATAAAAATACCAAAACTGGTGTAAACTTAGCTAGTAACACCTGTCATGGTAAAATTAACTGGAAAGTATTACCTACAGAAATACAAGAAGAATTAGAACAAGAAATTGCCAGCGCCATTCTTCAACTTAACGATCGCGAAAAACTAGCAGAAGATGCTGAAAAAGACTTGCAAGGATTGAAAAAAGCCGAAAAAATGAAGGAAAAAACCGGTCATATTCTCAACGGATTAATTACTGGAGTTCAATCCTACGGCTTTTTTGTGGAAATTGAAGATTGGCTCGTAGAAGGATTAGTCCATGTTAGTTCCCTTAAAGATGACTGGTATGAATATCGCTCTCGTCATAGTTGTTTAGTGGGACGCAAAAATCGCATTGCCTATCGTTTGGGTGATACCGTAGAAGTAGAAATAAAAAGCGTTGATTATTACCGCCAGCAAATAGACTTAGGCACAGTACGTGGAGGTAGTGACTTAAGAGACGAAGACTTAGAAGATTAAACAAGTGAACTTGGCATATTCTAGACCGTAGGCTTAAGGTGGGCAAGTATTTGTAAGTATGGAATGAGAATAATTATGATTAATAATTTGCCCACCCTACCAATTTTATTTGTAGTTCGTTTCTAGAGAAGGCACTGATGCCATTGAGTAAAATATATATAAAGCAAAAATCCAGAACCAATAACACACAACAAATAATGACTGACTCTATCCTAGATAAAATAATTTCAATAGCTAAAAATAAAGGTATTCAAGCCGAAGTTTATTATCAATCCAGTGAAGATACCCCCATCGAATTTGAAAATAACCGTTTAAAATCTCTGCAAACTAAAGCCACCCAAGGAGTTGCTCTGAGGGTTATAGTTGATGGGCGTTTGGGTTTTGCTAGTTCTACAGATTTAACCCGTATAGATGATTTAGTTTCCGCAGCGATTCAAACTTCTGAAATAGGGGACAAAATTGAATTTAGCTTTCCTGAAAATGTACAGATAACTACTCCCGAAAGTGACTATAATCCTCCCGATACTGCACATTTAGTTAATATTGGTGAAAATTTAATAACCAAAGTCCACGAATATAATCCTGATATTTTAGTTGATGTCGGGTTTCATGTACGTTCGGGAAAAGTAAAATTAGCCAATACCAGCAATGTTTATGCTCAACGTAGTGCCAAAATCATGAGTGCTAGTTTAGGAGGAAACTTAGTTCGAGGAGAAGATTTTTTACAAGCCTATGGTTACGACGTGGCAAGAGATGGAGAACCAGATTATGATTTAATCCTGCAACGAGTTTTAGAAAAATATCGACGAGCCGAGCAGACAGCAACCATTAAAAGCGGACAGTTTCCCGTATTATTTACCCCTAGAGCTGCTAGTAGCACCATTGGTGGACTGTTTGATACTATTCTTTCTGGATTAGCAGTAGTACAAAAAGCTTCGCCTTTAGTTGATAAAATTGGCGAGCAGTTATTTGATTCTCGTTTAACAATTTTTGAAGATCCAAGTATTGGAGTTTCAGCCTGTCCATTTGATGATGAAGGTATTCCCACCACTAAGAAAACTTTAATAGATCGAGGAGTTGTCAAACAATTTTACTGGGATTTAGTTTGGGCAAGTAGGGGAGGTACAAAATCCACAGGTAACGGTTTTAGAGGGGGTATTTCAAGGCCTGGCCCAGATTTAGTTAATATTTGTATTGCTCCGGGTAAAACTTCTGTAGATGATTTGATTGCAGGTATGAAAGAGGGAATAATAGTAGATCAGGTGCTAGGTGCAGGACAATCTAATCAATTAGCCGGGGAATTTTCCGTTAATTTAGATTTAGGTTATAAAGTAGAGAATGGGAAAATTGTTGGTAGAGTTAAAAATACTATGGTTGCGGGCAGTATTTTTGAAGCATTTAAGCAATTAGAAGATTTTAGCGATCAATCGGAATGGGTTGGCGGTGGTGCTTATGTACCCTATATGCTCTTTTCTCAATTAGGTGTAGCAGCTAAAGAATAATGGAAAATTAATTCCTTCCTCCTTCAATAATAATTCGCAAAACACAAGCGGGCAAAATGCCCGCTTTACAGAAATATTTCATTTTTTTTATGAATTTGGCAATAAACACCCAATTTATATTTTCTAAAACTGCATTACGATTTTCAGAATCTAACTTATTAAGAAATTTATTGGCTGATTTACTAAGTTTGATCTTCATGTGAAAACCAGTTTATTACCTCTATAAAATCTTCATCTTTAAAATTTTCAGGTGAGAATTTTGCTTCTACTTCGCTTTGCTCTTCATCATCGACGTCAGGGATTAACATTTCAAAGAATTTGAGCCATTCTTCATTTTAATTATTCTGAAAATTATCCTATTTACTTAAAAATAATATTTAGCATAATGATAAATATCAAAATATTTACCTTCTTGAGATACCTCATACTTCAAAATACCTTCTAATTGATAACCGCATTTCTCAAGCACTCTCATTGAAGCTTTGTTTGGCGCAAGCACGGGTGCAAATAACTTTTTATATTGAAGTTGTAAAAAAGCATACTCAGTCATTAATTTTAAGGCTTCAGTGGCAATCCCTTGCCCCCAATAATCTTCACCAAGCCAATAACCAATCTCAGCAATATGACTTTTCCAGCCTATTTGTGGAATAATGCCAACACTGCCAACAAACTCACCATTATATTCAATGACTTTAGTTATGGCATTATTTGCTGTTGAGCCAGTTTCAATCCACCAATCAGCATCTTTTTGAGTATATGGATAGGGAAATGTATAAACTAAATATTTTGACACATTTTTATTATTAGCGAGTAATACTAATCTTGTAGCGTCCGATTTTTGATAGTTTCTAAGAGTAATCATTATTAGATAAAATAAAAAAGAAACTTAAAAAGTTTATAGTGGTTAGTGGTTAGGGGTTAGCAATTAGCAATTAGCTTTGATCGATGTTCAATATTTAATGAAAAAACTGTCTTTGTTTAAAATTAAGTACCAAAAATATGAAAAAATTTTTACCTTGGTTATTAGGAATATTAGTTTTACTAACAGGTTGTGTGCGCTATGATGTTGGCTTAAAGTATAACAATCAACATCACGGAACAATCGTACAACATATTACTTTAGCAGAACAGTTAACTAATTTAAGTCAAACTGAAGCCGAAAAATGGTTATCCAGCATTGAAAAAAGAGTTAAAACACTACAAGGAAAAACTGAAAAAATCTCAGAGCGGGAAATATTAGTAACAATTCCTTTTAGCAATGGTCAAGACTTAGTTAAAAAGTTTAATACCTTTTTTAATGCAGACCAAAATAAAAAATATGAATCCATTAAACTTGAAAAAAATCGAGAATTATTACAACTTCAAGGTAAAATGTCCATTACCCAAAGCAACGCTTTATTAGCAGAACGAAATAAATTAAAGGTAAATATTGATTTGAGAGCTTTAGGCGTTTTATCTAATCAAGGTAACATAATTGTTAGTCCTGGTTCTTTAGTTAATTTAGAATTTGGTCTAAATGCTCCTTGGGGCAGTAAAGATATTACCCAAGATACTGACAGTTATTTAACAGTAAATCAAGAAAAAAATAACCTAGCTTGGGAACTTAAACCGGGACAAATTAATGAAATAGAAGTAGTGTTTTGGGTACCAAGTTGGTTAGGTATTGGTACAGTTGCCATTATTTTATTAATGATAGCTGGCTTTTATCTCAAATATAAAGAATTACCCGGAATACCTCAAAAAATTTAGATATATCTTGATTGTGGCACAGGCTAGAAGCCTGTGTATTTAATTAAATAAGCAAAATTTATTTGTCTTAAAATCATAATACTTGGTATTTTATACTTAATTTAGTATCCTAATAATGAGATAATAACTGAGGTATTAGGAGAAATAAGAATAAATGTCACGTTTAGCTCTACTCAGTGTATCTGATAAAACTGGAATAGTTGAATTAGCACACCAGTTAATTGATGAATTTGGATTTACCATTATTAGTAGTGGAGGCACGGCTAAAACCCTATCAGAAGCAAAATTACCTGTAACCAAAGTAAGTGACTATACGGGTGCGCCAGAAATTTTAGGCGGTAGAGTAAAAACCCTTCATCCTCGCATTCACGGAGGAATTTTAGCTAGACGCAACTTAACCTCTGATTTAGAAGATTTACAAGCTAATGATATTCAACCCTTGGATTTAGTTGTAGTTAATCTTTATCCTTTTGAACAAACCATCGCCAAAGAAGATTGTACCCTAGAAAATGCCGTCGAAAATATTGATATTGGTGGCCCTGCTATGTTGAGAGCAGCAGCGAAAAATTTTGCTAATCTTACCGTCTTATCGAATCCCTCAGTTTATGATTCTTATTTAGAAGAATTACGCCAAAATAACGGGCAAGTTTCCCTAGCCTTTAGAAAAGCAAGGGCGGCTGAAACCTTTGCCTTAACTAATGCCTACGATAATGCGATCGCATCTTATCTATCTTCAGATTTACCCGAATTACCCCAACGTTACGGCTTATCGGGTATTAAACATCAATCCCTAAGATACGGCGAAAATCCCCATCAATCAGCAAGTTGGTATAAAATTGGCACTCAGCCCAGTGGTTGGACAGCAGCAACTCAATTACAGGGTAAAGAATTAAGTTACAATAATCTTGTAGATTTAGAAGCAGCCCGACGAATTATTGCTGAATTTCCTGAGAATAAACCCGCAGCAGCAGTTTTAAAACATACTAATCCCTGTGGTGTTGCCTTGGGAGATAGTTTAGCCCAAGCCTACCAAAAAGCCTTTGAAGCTGATTCTGTCTCAGCTTTTGGGGGAATTGTCGCTCTCAATCAAACCATTGATGCAGCAACTGCCCAAGCTTTAAGTAAAACATTTTTAGAATGTATTGTCGCCCCTAAATGTAGCCCAGAAGCTCAAGAAATTCTCGCTAAAAAATCTAACTTAAGAGTTTTATTATTACCTGATTTAAAATTTGGGCCACAAGAAACAGTAAAAGCGATCGCAGGTGGATTTTTAGCTCAAGCAAGTGATAACCGAGAAGAAAATACCCAAGATTGGCAAATTGTCACAGAAAAACAACCTACACCAGAACAATTAGAAGAAATGTTGTTTGCCTTTAAAATAGTCAAGCACGTTAAATCTAATGCCATTGTAATTACCAAAAATCACACTACCAAGGGTATAGGTGCAGGGCAAATGAATCGAGTTGGTTCAGTAAAAATAGCTTTAGAACAGGCAGAATCAGAGGCCAAAGATGCTATACTAGCCAGTGACGGATTTTTTCCATTTGATGATTCAGTGAGAATAGCAGTAAGTGCGGGTATCAGTGCTATTGTTCAACCCGGTGGTTCAATTAGAGATAAAGATTCAATTGCAGCAGCTAATGAGTTGGGCGCAATCATGGTTTTAACAGGTATTCGTCACTTTTTACACTAATGTAGATTCAGATAGGAAAGAGTAGAAATAATAAGGAGCGAGTTTGATGTCAATATTTATCGGTAATCTTCCCTACGAAGTTACAGAAACAGATCTTAAAGAAGTATTTGCAGATTATGGCGATGTAAAAAGAGTACATATTCCGACAGATCAAGAAACTGGTAGAATGCGTGGATTTGGTTTTGTCGAAATGTCAGATGACAATGAAGAAGGAAAAGCTATTGAAACGTTAGATGGCGCGGAATGGCTTGGTAGAGAATTAAGAGTTAATAAAGCTAAACCACGTCAAGAATCAGGACGTTCTCGCCGTAGATAAGCGCATAAGTGTAATATATTAGGTAGCCAAAAAAATAACTTATGTTGGGGAAGCCAGAACTCAAAGAATAGATTTCTAGTTTCCCAATTGTCTTTTAGGTTACAATAGGAATTCTGTGAAGATTTAAAAATCTTGACCCAACGTCTTTGCTTAGAGACGAAATATATAACCCTAATTCAAATTGAAGAACGTTTAGGAGGACAAGGAATGACCCAAGTTGTAGTGGGACAAAATGAAAATATAGAATCAGCATTACGTCGCTTTAAGCGTCAGGTATCAAAAGCTGGCATTTTTGCCGATATAAAACGTCGTCGTCACTTTGAAACGCCCATCGAAAAGAAAAAGCGCAAAGCTGTCGCACGTCGCAAAAAACGTTTTCGTTAAGTAGTTTAGTATAAATGGGAGGGTAGTAGGGAGAAACAAAAAAATCACCCATTACCCATCAGTTCTTAATAATTTTTATTTGCCGATTAAGGAGGTGAAAACTTTATTTAAGTCAGAAATAAGCAGTTAGAAGTAAGAAGTACATGGATTTTAAAAACCTGCGAATCCAGTTGCGGACAAGTAAACCTCATTCCAAGAAGGCGATCTATAATCTTGATTTAAAATGCGATCGACATATCCCACTACCCGGGGTAATTCTTCTTCTCTGATTTCTCCTTTTAAAAACATTGTTAATTTAGTTTCCCAGTCTTGAGGATAATCTCTAATTATCGGATGTTTGACCGCTAAGGATTGATATTCTCCTTTGTCGGGATCGATAATTACATCTAGACTAAGAATACCTAACGAGCGAACAAAAATACCTGTAGCAGCAATATTAAAATCACCATTAACTCGTTTCTGTTTGAGAACAATTACAAAATGTCCACCTTCACGGAGTTTGTAAGGTAATTTATTTAAATCTTTGATTGGTTCAACTTCGATATTGTAGCCTCTAGTTAATCCTTCTTCTAAGGTAATATCTTCGTATTCTTGGTTGGGGTGAGGTAGATAAATTGTAAACTGATGTAGATCGAGCCAAGGATTATAAACAGTTTCGTTAGTCAATTGCTTCCAGGCATTATATTGTCGGCGCATTTCTTGACCAAAATGACTTTCTCCATCACAAATATTGATTAGAGCCATATTGAGAACACATTGTTCAAATTTACTAAATGCACCTAAAACTTGCATAATTTTGTCCTTTGTCCTTTGTTATTAGTTATTAGTTATTAGTTATTCGTTAATAATTAGCCGCTAACTATACCTCTTACTTATTACCTCCTGCCTCCTGCCTCTTCAATCAATCCTCGTCTAAAGCTGGAAATGATTCTTCAATCTCCCATAAAATACTTTTGTTAGCCATAAACCAACTACGAGTTTCTGGAGTTAATTGCTCCCAAACTATGTCTAAAGAAATTTCGGGGAAATCATATTGATATTTTTTACCGAGCGGGAGCGAAGCGCTGCTGCAAGCAGATCGCAAATTTTCAGTAACTTGTTGAGGAATACCAAAATCTAACCAATTAACCTCAACAACTTTGCCA
Source organism: uncultured bacterium (assembly GCA_964413275.1). Taxonomy (GTDB): domain Bacteria; phylum Cyanobacteriota; class Cyanobacteriia; order Cyanobacteriales; family JAABRE01; genus JAABRE01. The sequence goes on from CAYPSO010000044.1 coordinate 28,913, forward strand.
CATACACCCCCTGCAGGATCGTAAATTAATTGAGCAACTCTAATTAAATCGGCAAAATGACTAGCTCTTAATCCTGTTAGTTGTTTAATTTCCTCAATGCGATTTTTATTTTGTTTTAGGTTCATAATTTTTTTCGTTATTTATTATTTGTTATTTAGGTAAGATTGACTTAAGTAATTAAAAAATAAATAAGCTAAAAATCCGTCTTGCTAACCTTGGATTTGGTGGGCAATTCCAGCAAAAATCTTTGGATAGGGGAAATAAGTTTATTAAGAAATTGCCCACCCTACAAATTTTGGATTAATTAACAGCCGTATAATTTTTGACTCGCTTATCTACGGAAACACCTAAAATTTTGGCTAACCAAGGAGGTGGAGAAGTAACGATCGCTTTTTGTAAGTTGGCGAGTATTTCTCTGGCCGAACCGCCATTTTCTACTTTCATCGGATATATATTAGCTTGGATGACTTTTGCAGCAGCAGGCCCGCCAACAGATACAATATAAAGAACGGCACAATCTCTAATTAAATCAACTCGAAATCTATTTTTATCTTCTGATAAATCTGCTTCTACTGCCGAGCGAACATCAATTAATTTGATTTGATCTGGTGATAACTGATAAATTAAATAATGATGACAAGAACCAAAATGTCCATCTAATTCTTCTCCTGTATTAGAAGCAACAGCAATTCTGATGGAATTAGGCATATCTCCTTCTTGATATGGCTCAATATTTAATGAATGTTCAGCATCTTCTTCAATTTCACCCCATAAAATTTTTACGGCTTCTTTAAAGGCTGTTATATCAGTGTTGTCAGCATCTTCGCCTTCCCATTCGCTATCAACTTCATAAATATTACCAAAAGCTCTTTTTAATTGAGTCACTGTAATTTTACTCAGGGATTCTTCAGTAATTTCGTCGTTAAGACTATCTTGTAAAGCTTCAATTAAATCCCTAACAGATACATCGGGTAAGGCTTTCGCAGCTAAAGCAATTCTGAAAGCAACTTCATCGGAAATAGGTTGAGTAGTCATAATTTTATGCTCCAAAAGTATAATTTAGATTGACTTAAATAAGTGAAAAATTTATGAAAAAACTGCTGAGTTTGTTATTGCTGTTGGTGTTGGTTGGAGTAGGTAGTGGGTTTGTGGCAGGAAATCGAGCTTATTCACAAACTAAACCAGAAATCGAGCAGAAAGTTGATTTTAAACAGCATTTTGAACAATTAGGGGTCAATGGTTCAATAATTATTTATGACCTTAATCAAAATAATTTTTATCAACATAATCCCAGTCGCAATAACACTACTTTTCTTCCTGCTTCAACCTATAAAATTCCTAATTCTTTAATTGCTTTAGAAACTGGGGTAATTAAAGATGATGTAGCCGTACTTACTTGGGATGGAATTGAAAGAGGGTTCAATGGTTCTCTTCTTCCGCAATGGAATCAAGATTTAAACATTCGTCTGGCTTTCAAATATTCAGCAGTTTGGTTTTATCAAGTGTTAGCTCGGAAAATCGGCCATGAAAGAATGCAGGATTACGTGAATAAAATTGAATACGGCAATCGGCAAATTGGTGGCAAAGAAGATATAGATAAATTTTGGCTTTCAGGAGAATTAAGAATTACACCCCAAGAGCAAATTACTTTTCTCCGTCGTCTTTATCAAAATGATTTGCCTTTTTCCCAAAGAACTATAGATTTAGTAAAAGACATTGCTATCGCCGAACAAACTCCTAATTATATATTGCGAGGAAAAACGGGATGGGCTGATTCTGTAGGATGGTACGTAGGTTACTTAGAACAAAATAACAATGTTTATTTCTTTGCCACAAATCTTGAGATGACTTCTAATACTGCTCCAACAGCACGATTAGAAATTACTAGACTTTGTTTACAAGATTTGGGATTGTTTTAAATTTTGTTATTCATTAGCAATTACCTATTACCTATTACCTCTTACCTATTAACCACAAACTAAGAACCAACTTTATAACTCTTTTACCCCCGCAACTAATTTCGATACCACTTCCTGGGCACTGCCAAAAAGCATGGTAGTTTTATCTTTGTAAAATAGTTCGTTATCTACTCCCGCAAATCCCGTTCTCATGCTGCGTTTAATAACAATGGCGTTTTGAGCTTTATCTACGTCGAGAATTGGCATACCATAAATAGGGCTAGTGGTATCATTACGAGCAGCAGGATTGACCACATCGTTAGCACCAATAACTAAAGCTACGTCAACGCGATCGAATTCAGTATTAATATCATCCATATCATACAGGCGATCGTAAGGAACGTTGGCTTCGGCTAATAATACGTTCATATGTCCGGGCATTCTTCCCGCTACAGGGTGAATGGCATATTTAACATCTACGCCCAATTTTTCCAATTGAGAGGCCAATTCCCTAACTCCATGTTGAGCCTGAGCTACAGCCATACCGTAACCCGGAACGATTACTACAGAACGAGCATAGCCTAACATCATTGCTCCTTCCTCACTGTCAATGGAACGATAGGTTTTATCAATTTCTCTGCCATCTGAACCGCCAACGGTGGTGCTATCCCCACCAAAAGCACCGAATAGCACGTTGGTAAGGGGTCTATTCATGGCTTTACACATGATTTGGGTCAAAATTAACCCTGAAGCCCCAACTAACGCTCCAGCAACAATTAACATACTGTTGCCTAAAATAAAACCTACAGCACTGGCAGCTAAACCAGAACAAGAGTTCAATAGAGAAACTACGACAGGCATATCTGCACCACCAATAGGTAATACGAATAAAGCACCGAGAAGTAAAGATATTGTGGTTAAACTAAGAAAAATTGCCAGATTTTCAGGCTGAATTAATAAATAAATACTACCAGTTAAAAATAAAGCTAACAACAAAGCATTAAAGGGCTGCTGTAAAGGGAAGGTAATGGGAGAGCCTGTAATTAATTCTTGGAGTTTAGCAAAGGCTAGGAGACTTCCTGTTAAAGTCACGCCACCAATTAAAACCCCTAAAATAGCAATAAAAGTAGCGTCTAGGGAAACAGTGCCAGTATTGAGTAACCGCCAAAATTCACCGACAGCAACTAAAGCCGAAGCAGCACCACCAACACCGTTAAATATGCCGACCATTTGAGGCATATCCGTCATAGCTACTTTTTTGGCTGCAATCGCACCAATTAAAGAACCAGCAATAATACCTACTAAAATCCATTCATAATTGAGTACCGACTGATTTAATAAAGTAGCTGCGATCGCAATTAACATTCCCACTGCTGCCAACAAATTACCATTACGGGCTGTAGCTGGCGAGCCTAATCTTTTTAAGCCCACAATAAATAGTGAAGCAGCAGTTAGATAAGCTAGTTCGATTCCCGTGTTTAAATATGTACTCATGATGCTGTTTCCTTCTTCTTAAACATTTGCAGCATTCTGTCTGTTACTAAAAAACCGCCAACAACGTTAACGGTGGCAAGCATTACAGCAATTAAGCCTAATATCGTAGTAACATTCCATTCCCGTACCCCAGCAATTAATAATGCACCTACTACGGCAATGCCTGAGATAGCGTTAGCACCAGACATTAAAGGGGTGTGTAAGGTTGGAGGAACTTTATTAATTACCTCAAATCCCACAAAAGAGGCGAGAACAAAAACCACTAAACCTGTGAGCAATCCTGCTGTCATAAGTTAACTCCTACAATTTGTTATTTGTTAGCTTTTAGCGATTAGCGGTTAGCTATTAACCACTTTTGCGTCAGCAAATGCGAAGCAGTCCACTAACTACGAACTAATAACGCTTCTTTAATAAGTTCGTTACGGATTTCTCCGGCATAGGTAACGCAAGCACTACTCGTAATGTCATCGTCAAAATCAAACTGTAATTCCCCATCTTTAGCTAAATGTTGCACTAAGTTTAAGAGATTTTTGGCATACATTTGACTGGTATTGACGGGTACGGTGCTAGGTAAATTTATCGGACTAATAATAGTTACCCCATGAGATGTGACATCTTTACCTGCTGCGCTACAAGCACAGTTACCGCCAGTTTCGGCGGCCATATCGACAATTACAGATCCGGGTTTCATTTGTGCCACTGTTTCTTCACTAATTAGTAAAGGTGCTGGTTTTCCGGGTACTTGAGCGGTGGTAATTACCACATCAGCTTTGAGAATATAGGGAATTAAACCTTGACGAATCAGTTCTTGAGTATCTCCAGAAACCTGTTTAGCATAGCCACCCTCAGCGACAGTATCTTCTTCGAGGTTAATTTCAATAAATTTCGCTCCTACGCTTTGAATTTCTTCTTTTACCGTCGGACGAATGTCAAATGCTTCGACTACTGCACCTAATCTCCTTGCTGTGGCGATCGCCTGTAATCCAGCGACTCCTGCACCTAATACTACTACTTTAGCAGGGGGGATCGTTCCTGCGGCAGTAGTCATCATCGGAAAAATGCGAGGTAAACTAGCGGAGGCCAGTAATACAGATTTATAACCTGCTATATTAGCTTGGGATGATAACGCATCCATGCTTTGAGCGCGGGTACTCCGGGGAATTAGTTCCATGCTAAAAGCTGTAACCTTTCCTTGGGAAAGCTTTTGAGTAATTTCGGGATCGCCTAAAGGATTCAGAAAACTAATTAAAGTAGCTCCAGGTTTAAGCCAGTCAATTTCCGAACAACCATCATGTTTTCCAGGTGGATTAACTTTTAGTAGAATATCTGCTTCTCTCCAGAGTAAGGCAGGATCGTCAATTATTTTAGCTCCTGCTGTTTCGTAGGCAGCATCGTCATAACCAGCACCAATACCCGCACCTGATTCTACCCAAACTTCAAAGCCTTGTTTGACCAGACGAGATACAGTATCGGGAATTTGGGCTACCCGAAGCTCTCCTAGCTCGTTTTCTTTAGGAACGGCTATTTTCATTTAATTCTCCTAATGCGAGCGATTAGATTAATTTTTCTTACGGTTGCTCTAATTTACATAACTTTATAGCAATCAAATTTTTTTAGGGCAGATTTTTGGACTCAGATTAAATTACTTAAGGTTGTACTTTTAGCTTTAAAACCTAGTTATAATAGGCTAAATTACTTTTTAATTGGGAGGGGGTACGAGTATTTTTTACCAGAAGCACGGGTATTAAAAATGCGCTTGTTTAATGGTAAGTAATTTAAGCTCAAACTTAAGCCAAACAAGCATAATAGCTTCTAATCTGGTTTAATTTATAGAGGGGCTTTTTGTACTCAAATTTAATTTTTTTTGCTTTAGATAAGAAATTTTTGTGTAATTTATAACAAAAAATTATGATAATAACTGAATCTACTACAAGATTATCGATCGCTCTATTAGAGATAATTGTTGCTTTGTTTTTGGGAATTGCGCTCGCTCATCTAGGATTAGGTAGTGTCGCTTGGATTTTTGGGGGAATGGGAGCGGGAGTAATAGTTATTAAAAGCTATCAGAGTCTGTCAGGAAAATCTGTTAAACCCAACAAAATCGGCCGAAAAATTGGACAAGCAATGGTTGGTTTATCTATTGGTTTTGCCATCGCCGATAGTAATTTAATAGCTGCTTCTGCTAAATTGCCATTATTTGTGTTTTTAACCATTTTCATGTTGCTTTGTGGTAGTGGTATTGGCTATATTTATGCTCGCATTAGCAAAACTAATTTACTCAATGCCATGTTAGCCACTGTACCGGGGGGAGTGGCTACTATGTCTAGTATTGCTGCTGATTACGATCGCAATGTTTCTTTAGTCGCAATGGTACAAACTCTTCGTATTACCAGCGTAATTTTAATTATTCCTCTGATAGCTGGAACTTCTGGTAATAGTTCTACTCAAAATGTATTTTCAATTCAAAATTATTTAATAGATACTAATCCTGTATATTTATTATTTTTAATCTTATCTATTGCTACAGCTTGGTTAGGGGTATATATTGCTAGTAAATTGAACATTCCTGCTTCTTCTTTTTTTGGAACTTTACTTGTCGGAATACTTTTTAATTATGGGATGAATTCTATTCCTTTTGTTCCCGATGTTCATTTTACTCCTCCTCAAGCTATCAGTTTAATCGGTCAAATCTTATTAGGAATTACTGTTGGTGAAGCGTGGAGCGAGCGGGTAGATATTAATGGAAAAAATATTATTCATGCTTTTATCTCTGTAGCCATGACCATTGCTAGTGGATTTGTTGCGGCGACTATTGCCAGCTTTATTACTTCATGGGATTGGTTAACCTGTATGCTAGTAACGGCCCCCGGAGGTTCTACAGAAATGATTTTAGTTGCTTTAGCTTTAGATCATAATCCTGAAATTATTACTGTAGCCCATTCAGTGCGCCTTATGGCTTTAAATTTATCTTTACCTCTGTGGATTTATTTATTTCGCTATTGGGAAAAGCAGACGGTTAGTTAGTAGTTCGTAGTTAGTGGTTCGTAATCCGGTAGTGGACTGTTTCAACTAAAATAGGGCAATAGAATTTTGATTGTCTTTATGATTTGGTGGGCATTGCCCACCCTACTAATGCACACTTTTAACTGAAACAGTCCAATAGGGTGCGTTAATGAAGTGTAACGCACCGCCAAGGTAAACGGAGAAATATCTACGAAAATTACTTTTAAACTTCGTTAATCTAATATTTTGAATATATTTGACGCTACCGCTAACATACCACCAAGATTTTTGTAATCATATATACAGTTTTACAAAAGATGTCGGGAAAGCTTAAAAGATTAAGTTATTCTAAATATTTCAGATAATTTCGCTAATTAGTAGCAAAAGTTACTAAAAATATGGATAGTAAAGAGTTAAGTTTTCAGTGTTAACCTGATTAGGTTAAATAAAATTTTTCTTTCGGTATAGCTTTAATTTTTTATTGTTGAATTGCAAAATTGACCCCATTAATCAATAATTTGTAAAAGGTTGTCTGAGAAGCATAACTCTTTTCCCCTAGATTTGGGGGACAGGAGGGCGGATCTGCATATTTTTTTAATTGAATTGCGATTTAAGGTTAACATTTTGCTCTTATCTAACTGACGTTACGCAAAAGGTATTAAGTGTTAGGTAAGAGGTAAGAGGTAATAGGTAATAGGTATTAAGTGTTAGGTAAGAGGTAAGAGGTAATAGGGGGATTGGGGAATTAGGGGTTAGGTGTTATCTTCATAATTCATAATTCATAATTCATCCTGACTACTGACTAC
>CAYPSO010000045.1:0-9154 GCA_964413275.1 uncultured bacterium
ATTTATTTAAGGGTATATTTATTTTCACAATATAACAGTAAAAAATATTGATAGACAAGGTGTTTTTGTAAAGATTCTGTAAAGTTATGCGAGATTTTTATAAAGTTTTTATAAAGTTTTATCTTGCATTAATAATATATTAGTTTTTTTTCTGAAAGTAGAAAAAACTAATATAAATGGTTCAAGTCATTATTTTAAATGTTTTAATTAACTAATTTATAATACAATTACATCAGGTATAATTTATTGTATCTCTAGTAAAAAATACTTAGAAAATAGCTTATATGTTTAACAATAAAATTAAAATATTTGGAACTTATTTAATACTAATAATTATAGCCATATTAATGTTATTTCCTTTAGTCTGGTTAGTTAGTACCTCCCTTAAATCTCCCACCGAGAATGTCTTTACTTTTCCTCCTGAATTATTACCCAAACAACCAACCTTAGAAAACTTTAAAACCGTTTGGCAAACCTATCCTTTTGGTCGTTATCTTTGGAATAGTACCATAGTCGCCGTATTAAGTGTAGTTTTAAATTTGCTTTTTTGTTCCTTGGCTGCTTATCCCTTAGCACGACTCGATTTTAAAGGAAAAAATCTAATTTTTGCCCTAGTTATTTCCACAATAATGATTCCTTTTCAAATAGTAATGATTCCTCTTTATATTTTGATAGTTCAAATCGGTTTAAAAAATAGTTATTTAGGAATAATTTTACCAAATATTGCTTCAGCTTTTGGCATATTTTTATTACGTCAAGCCTTTCAAGGAGTACCTAAAGAGTTAGAAGAAGCAGGAAGAATGGATGGTTGTTCGGAGTTGGGAATTTGGTATCACGTGATGATTCCTGCTGTTAAACCTGCCTTAGTAACATTAGCAATCTTTACTTTTATTGCTTCTTGGAGCGATTTTTTATGGCCTCTTATTGTCTTAGATCGTCCTGAGTATTACACTTTACCTTTGGGAGTTGCTACTTTAGCAGGCACATTTTCCCTTGATTGGCGTATAATTGCTGCTGGCTCAGTAATTTCGATTATACCAGTTTTATTTTTGTTCCTGTTTGTGCAAAGATACATTATCCCTACTAATATTAGTAGCGGTGTAAAAGGTTAATATATAAACATTTTATATGAGTGATTTATTAATTAGAAAAGTCAGATTATTAGACCCAGTTAATTATACAGATAAAATTACAGATGTTTTAATTGAAAATAAAACAATTAAAGCTATAGAAAATAACTTAGAAATAAATGAAAGTGAAATAAATATTATTGATGGAGAAGGTTTAATTTTAGCTCCCGGATTAATAGATTTGTACAGTCATAGCGGTGAACCGGGTTTTGAAGAAAGGGAAACTTTAGCAAGTTTACTAGCTGCGGCTAAAGCAGGAGGTTTTACTCAGATAAATATTTTACCTGATACTAATCCAACTATTGATAATAATACAGGAGTAAGTTTTTTAACACAAAAAATAAATCAATTGTCCAGTAAATTTAGCTTACCTAAAGTTAATTTTTGGGGTGCTTTAACAATAAATTTAGCTGGAAAACAAATGACAGAATTAGCTGAGTTAGCACAATCAGAAATTATTGGTTTTACTGATGGTTGTAGTATCGAAAATTTAGCTTTATTACGTCGTTTATTAGAGTATCTTAAACCTTTAAATAAACCAATTTTTCTATTGGGAAATAATAGTCAACTCCGAGGTAGTGGAGTAATAAGAGAAGGCATCCAATCTATTAGCTATGGATTGCCCGGAAATCCTGCAATTTCTGAAACAATTGCCATTGCATCTATTTTGGAATTAGTTGCGATGATTGAAACACCAGTTCATATAATGCGTATTTCCACAGCAAGAGGAGTAGAATTAATCGCTGAAGCGAACACAAAAGGCTTACCTGTCACAGCTTCTACTACTTGGATTCACTTATTATGCAACACAGAAGATATAGCTAGTTACGATCCCAGTTTACGCTTGGAACCACCTTTAGGCAATCCTAGCGACCAAAAAGCATTAATTGAAGGAATTAAAACAGGAATTATAGATGCGATCGCCATCGATCATCAAGGTTATACTTATGAAGAGAAAACTGTCAGTTTTGGAGAAGCTCCTCCGGGGGCAATTGGTTTAGAAATAGCTTTACCTTTATTGTGGGAAAATTTAGTAGCAACAGAAAAAATATCAGCCTTAAAATTATGGGAGACATTAACCAAAAATCCCGCTTCAATTCTACAACAACAAGCTCAGGAAATTGTAGTAGGAAAAAAGGCAGACTTGATTTTATTTAATCCTAATGAAAAATGGAAAGTAACCCCAAAAACTCTTAATTCTCTTTGTTATAATACCCACTGGTTATATAAAGATATTAAAGGAAAAGTTAATATCCTAGAAAATTAATAGTTATTAGTTATTAGTTATTAGCTAATCGCTAAAAGCTAAAAGCTAAAAGCTAAAATTAATTTCAGCTAAACGATTTTCTAATACTTCTATTAAATTATCTATATTTTTTCCTGATTCTTCCCAACAAAGAGGAGGAGATATTTCTGGTTTAAAATTAATTAACTTTACTTGACCATCTCCAATAACAATAATTATAACTTCTTCCTCTGGTTTACAGCCATCTAAAATACCTAAAATTTCCTGTAATTTATTATCAACTTTCTCATTTAATTTCTCTATTGCTTCTCGACTACAAGCCACAAAATGGGGTTTAGGTTTTAAGTCAAGTCCTAATGTATCTTTGTTGTCTTTCCATTCTAATATTAGTCCCCAAAATAAAGCTGCTAATTCGTTTTCATTAGCTTTAACAAAACTATCTAACTTAAATCTCCACTGGTTTTCTTGACTGTCTTTTAACTGACTATTAAATCCAAACATAATATATTTGCTATTAATTAAATATCTTCTACTTCCATTCTAGCTACAGTAACCGCGCTAAAAGCAAAAGAGACTAAAATAGGTAAAGGACATTGCCATATATAAGTTAAAATTCCTCCCAAAATAGAGACAATTAACGTTGCTAATAACCAGTTTTTTTCTTCTGAAGTAAAGCCTTTTTCTGCTTTAATGGATCTTAAGATTTTTGCTGGTATTGGCTCAGGCATAACTGCACCCGGAGGAAATGCCCAATAATTATTATATCTTTCTATAAATAAATCACTCCAACCATTATCTTCACACCAGTCTTCAATCCATTTTTCATGAAAATGTTTCATACTTTATTTTCCTTTTTAAGATTTTTCATATAGTCATAAAAAGATAACATAGGATTATTAACTCACCCATGTTTTTTAATAAAAATTTAAGCAGATTTTTATTCAATAAGTATTAATGCTTAGAGAGAACATATGCCATTTTCTGTACAAATATAATCAAGTTTTCTATCCCAAGAGTCAATGGGTAATTGAGATATATAAGCGAAATCAAAAATTATACCTATAGTAGGTTTATTTTGCCATTCCTTTTTAGTCAGCATTCTGTCATAATAGCCTGCTCCATATCCTAAACGGTATCCTTGGCGATCGCAAGCAATAGCGGGTATCAGAATTAAATCAACTTCTTGAGGAGATGGTTGCGGTAAGCTAGATATTGGTTCTTTTATTCCGTAAATACCTCTTTGAATTTCATTTTGTGGTGTCCATAAATGCCAAATTAAATCCTTATCTACACATCGAGGAAAACCCCATTTTTTCCCTAAATTATTATTAGTTAATTGGCTTAAATCTGGTTCTTTACGAAAACTAAAATAACTCAAAATTGTTTTGGCATTAATAAACAGAGAAAATAATTCTAATTGTTTGTATATAGCTATACTCTTTATTTGCCAATCTCGATCAGAAAGAGATCGCCTTTTTGTTAATAAATTTTTTCTTATTTTAATTTTATCTTGGTTTAATAAATCTTGATTAATAATATTTTTTCCTCCTTATATTTAATTCTGCAAAGCATCTCTATAAGCAATTACTGCTTCTGTTTGATTTTTATAATTGACAAATTGACTGAGTAAAACTAAATCTAAATCTGGTAAAAATTCACTGTGATTTATGCGATCGTATTTTTCTTCTTTAAGGCGATATAAAATGAATTGATTATCTTGCCAAAACCAAACTTCTATTACACCTAACCCTTGATAAACAGATAACTTATCAATACCACCGCTAGTTATCGCAATTTCGATCGCAATTTCGGGTACTTCTCCTATTTCTCCTAAACAATAACATTCATCTGGTTCTAATCCTCTTTTTTTAGCTTTTTTCCGAAATGTAGTATTGCCATAACCGTTTAGAGGAATGCGTTTCTCTACAGCATACATTTCTAGTAAACGGGCAATAATAGTTTTTAAACGTTCGTGTTCTAAAGATGTACCCATAATTTCTAAAGTTCCCTCTAAATAAGTCATCCTTAAACCAGGAAACTGATCCATGAACATGGAAACTAATGTATCATACTGTTCCCAAGTCACTCCATAAAGAGTAATTTTTTCTTCTGATTCTGGTAACTCAGTGCGATTTAGTAGTTGCATAAATACATTTACTCCATTATTTTATAGATAATATTTTTTTATTATTTTATCTATGGGGCGATCGATAAAATGGTTTTTTCACCACAGTTGCCGGATAATTTTTGCCACGAATTTCTATTTCTACAATAGTACCAATTTTACTTAAATTTAAAGGAACATAAGCGAGGGCGATAGGTTTTTCGAGGGTGAGAGATAAAGTTCCACTGGTAACAATGCCAACTTTTTCCCCATTAAAGATAACAGGATAATTGTGACGAGCAATATAACGCCCTTGCATTTCTAAACCGACTAAACGACGTTTTACACCAGTTGCTTTCTGTTGTTCTAAAATATTACGGCCGATAAAATCTTCCTTAGTATTTAAGTTAACTAACCAATTTAAACCCGCTTCTAAGGGAGTAGTTGTATCATCAATATCTTGACCATAAAGAGACATTGCTGCTTCTAAACGAAGGGTATCTCTTGCTCCTAAACCACAGGGAATAACACCAGCATCACTTAAAGATGACCATAATTTTTGTCCTGTTTCTGGTGTCACCATAATCTCAAAACCATCTTCTCCCGTATAACCAGTACGAGCAATAAAAGCAGGTGTATTAAAGATAGTAGTTTCGAGATGACCAAAATTTTTCAGAGTAGTTAAATTTTCTTTTATAAAAGGTTGAAAATTTTCAATTGTTAATGGCCCTTGTATAGCAATTAATACTCGTTCATCGGTTATATCTTTAAAAGATATTTCTTCTGATAAATTACTTAATAACCAATTTTTATCTTTTTCTTTAGTGGCTGCATTAACAATAATAATTCCTTTTTCTTCTTGATTTTTAGTTTGTCCTTGATAATAAAAAATAATATCATCAATAATTCCTGCTTTATCATTTAAAAGTACAGTATAGCTGGCTTCTCCTAAATTTAATCTTGCTAAATCTGTAGGCACTAATTTTTGTAATTGGGTTACTAAATTTTTGCCTTGTAAAACAAATTTACCCATGTGGGAAATATCAAACATTCCTGCATTATCTCTTACTGCGTGATGCTCTTCTTTTAAGCTAGTAAATTGTACTGGCATTTCCCAACCAGAAAATTCTGTAAATCTTGCTTTTTGAGCTTCAATTAAATCAAATAAGGGAGTGCGATTAAGAGTAATTTTATCCATATTTTAATTATTTGTTATTTATTTTGTTAATTATTAATTATATATCTTGCCTAATTATTGAATAATAAAAACTTTCTTATAACTTCAGCCCAACCTAAACAACCAGTAGCTGGTGCAACTTTCCATCCTTTATTTTTTAAACCTTGATGAATGCCATTTTTACCCGGAATAATAATTGGATAATCTACTACTTCTAACATTTCTATATCATTAGGACTATTTCCCAAACCAATAGTAAAAATTTTTTCATTACCCGGAATTTGATAACAATTTAACAGCCATTTTACGGCCTTTCCTTTACCAGCATTAACACCAATTAAATGGGAAAAGCGATCGCCCAAAACAACTTTAAATCCTCTCTGGTTAATTACATCTGTTAATCGATCTACTGATATATTTTTTGGCGTTACAAAAGGTTCAGTAAAATCCCTAGTTTTTGCTAATTTAGCTTCTTTTAAACTTAAACCAGTTAAACTAATAAGTTCTTCTGCTGTTAAATCAGCAAACCCTTTTAATTCTATGTTTAAATCACCTGATATATTTTTAAGTCCTTGTTTTGCTTCTATATAATTACAACCTAATAATTGTCGGTGATAATTACCTTGAATTTCTAGTTGAGAAATCACAAAACGCTCATCTGGAAAAGGAACAAATATTCCGCTACCATTTTCAACAATAAAAGGATCGCTTAAACCAATTTCTTGCCGCAATCCTTCCACTTCTGCTCTAGTTTTACTGGTAACAGGAATAACAAGAATTTGTCTATTTTTTAATTCTTTTAATACAGGAAGAGCTTCATCATAACGATAATCATCCTGATTTAAGAGAGTTCCATCTAAATCCGTAAAAATAATCAGTACCATCGCAATTCAGTAGTCAGTTTTTTCATTGAACATTGACGAGCGAACCCGGTGAGGTTGTCTTGAAGGACGTTCCCTTGCGCCTTACGGCGGCGCGGGCTTCCTTCGCTTCCTCACCTTGGGAAGGCGCGAGTTAAACATTGATAAATGCTAATCGCTAATCGCTAATCGCTAACAGCTAATTGCTAATTGCTAATCGCTAATAGCTAACAGCTAATTGCTAAAATTATTTATCTAGCTTTTTTGACTTAATTACCAATACAGAACAAGGTGCATCCGCCAATACTTGACTACTAACTGAACCAGCAATAACCCGTTTAACCCCCTTAAGTCCCCTAGTACCTAAAACAATTAAATCCGCTTGATAGATTTGAGCAATACGAATAATCTCTTCCGGAGGATCGCCAGTTACAATTTCCGTTTCTACAGTACAAGGTAATTCACTTAAATAATATTGTAGTTGTTTTTCAATTTCTGAATAAATAGAATCTTGAGATTTATGGGGTTTATCTATATCAAAATCGCCATCGTGAACTTTAGCCTGGAAAACATGACAGAGGATGATTTTGGTTTCTGCTCCTATTTGCAGTGTTTTCAAAGCCTGATTAATCATTTCACTGGATTTTTCGTTACCATCCAGAGCCACCACAATTGTATTTAGCACCAAAACTTCCCCTCTTATCAATATGATATTAGCCAACTCATAGCCCATAGCTATCAATTGTCAATTCTTACCGTCAAATTGTCAATTATTCAAATTTTGTTCTAAATCGCACTGAATCACCATGAGACGGCAATCCCTCTGCCTCTGTTAATAGTTGAATAGCACTTGATACTTTTTTCAAAGCTTGAGGAGAATATTGAATTAAGCTCGAATGTTTCATAAAAGTTTCTACTCCAAGAGCAGAAGCATAGCGAGCAGCACCGGAAGTTGGTAAAGTATGATTAGGCCCCGCTAGATAGTCTCCCACCGCTTCTGGACTCGAACTACCTAAGAAAATAGCTCCAGCATGACGAATTTTTTCTAACATTTCCCAAGGCTCTTTTACTTCTAGCTCTAAATGTTCTGGAGCGAATAAATTAGATAACTCAGTAGCAACATCCAAAGAATCAACCACCCCAATTGCCCCATAATGGGCGATCGCCTTTTCTGTTAAAGTTTGTCTAGGATGATTTTCCAGTTGTTTTTCTACCTGTTCTTGTACTTTTCTAGCTAGACTAATATCAGTAGTTAGTAAAATTGCCGCAGCCATAGGATCGTGTTCTGCTTGAGCGAGTAAATCAGCAGCCAGATAAACTGGATTTGCCTCACTATCCGCAATAATTAGCACTTCTGAGGGGCCGGCTAAAGAGTCAATTCCCACTTTCCCAAAGACCATTTTTTTCGCCAACGTAACATAAATGTTACCAGGCCCGGTAATTACATCCACATTAGGAATCGTTTCTGTACCATAGGCTAAAGCAGCAATTCCTTGTGCGCCTCCTACTCGATAAATCTCTTCCACTCCCGCTTCCTGTGCTGCTACTAACACCGCCGGATTAATCTTTAAATCAGCCCCCGGAGGCGTTACCATTACAATTCGAGGCACTTTAGCCACTTTGGCCGGGATGGCATTCATTAACACGGTACTTGGATAAGAAGCTCTACCTCCGGGTACATATAAACCAGCCCGATCCACAGATGTGTATTTTTTGCCTAAAATTACCTCATCATCCCCAAACTGCACCCAAGATTTAGGAATACGTTGTTTATGAAAAGCCTCTATGTTTTTAGCTGCTAACCTAATAGCATCTAATAATTCCTTAGAAATTTGTTGATAAGCTGCGTCTAACTCTGAACCACTTACTTTTAGGGTGGATTTAGTTAAAGATTGTCCGTCGAACTTCTTTGTGTATTCAATAAGTGCCTCATCACCTTGAGCTTTTACTGTCGTAAGGATTTCCTGCACTATTTTTTCTGTATCTTGAACTTGATCGGCGTTTTGGCGATCGCCGATGCGTCTTAGTTCATTGGTTATCTCAATTCGATCGGTTATAATTCTCAGCATCGCTACCATAAGCTTATGTTCCCTACTTAACGTGAATTAGCTTGGCTAGGCACTACCTGATCACTAGAGCCAATGCGCCCAATATACTCACCTTTCTAGCTTAACCCGTATTCTTCTGAAAAAACACGACTAAAAATTTTTTCCCTTAAAAAAAATTGATTAAACTGTCTTGTAGTTACAATTATATATGTTTTTATGATGCCACTTACCAGAAACACAAGTGGTAGTTAATCTTTAGCTAGACTGAGCCTAAAAAACATTTATTTTTTTACCCTTACTTAACAAATTTATTGAAATTTTAATCATTATAATTTAAGCTCTTTAGTAATTTGAAAAAAATACATCATGATTTTGCATAAATTGCATAATTTTTTGCTTAATTCAAACCATGCATAGGTAATACATTAAATACTGTATTTTTAATAACTTTTATCACAATTTAATTTAAGTATTGTAAATTTATGTAAAAGGCAAAAGCATTGCCAACATGATTTCTCATGCCCTTTATGAATAAAAAGAGAGAGCTTATGCAAACTATATGAGCAAATTATCTAGACGTAAATTTTTC